>JABHDX010000090.1 GCA_018672815.1 Gammaproteobacteria bacterium
AATAGTCTGAGTTTACAAGTTTGTTTACAAAACTAACGAAGGTATGCGTGTTTCAGAGGAGTTTACAAGTAGTTTACAAGTGGCATAAGCCAGTAAACATAAGGGTTTCAGTGCTGACTACTACTCCCACTCAATAGTTGCTGGTGGTTTGCCTGAAATATCATAAGTCACTCTTGATATACCTTCTATTTCATTGATGATTCTTGTTGAGACGACATCAAGAAAATCATAAGGCAATCTTGACCATTTAGCAGTCATAAAATCAATAGTCTCAACAGCCCTGAGTGAAATAACATAATCATATTTCCTGCCATCTCCCATAACACCAACTGATTTTACTGGTAAGAAAACAGCAAATGCTTGGCTGACTTGATAATAAAGATCATGTTTCAACAGTTCATCTATAAAAATATTATCAGCTAGCCTGAGTAAATCAGCGTATTCCTTTTTAACTTCTCCAAGTATCCTTACTCCTAAACCAGGTCCTGGAAATGGATGACGATTAACCAATAAATCTGATAGGCCTAATTCTTTTCCTATAGTTCTTACTTCATCTTTAAACAGATCTCTTAATGGCTCTATCAACTCGAGTGTCATATGATCAGGAAGACCTCCAACATTGTGATGTGATTTAATTACATGTGCTTTACCAGTTTTTGATCCAGCTGATTCTATGACATCAGGATATATGGTTCCTTGTGCTAACCATTTAACATTTTCAATTTTATTAGCTTCTTCTTCAAAAACTTCAATGAATGTATTGCCAATAATTTTTCTTTTCTCTTCTGGATCTGTAACGCCCTCTAATTTATTTAGAAATACTTCTTCTGCATCAACTCTAATCACTCGAACATTGAGATGCTTAGCAAATGTCTCCATGACTTGATTGCCCTCATCTAGTCGTAATAAGCCGTTATCAACAAAGATACAGGTCAATTGATCCCCTATAGCTTTATTAAGAAGTGCTGCTACTACAGAAGAGTCAACACCGCCTGAGAGTCCTAAAAGAACGTGATCATCCCCTACTTCCTTTCTAATATTTCTAATATCTTTCTCAATGATATTCCCAGGATTCCAGGCTGAGCCACATTTACATACCTTATGTATAAAATTCTCTAAAATAATTTGCCCATTGTTTGTATGGGTCACTTCAGGATGAAACTGAAGTCCATAAAAGTTTTTCTCTTTATTACAAATAGCCGCAAACGGTGAATTTTCACTTTTGGCGAGTGCAATAAAATCATCAGGTAGATTATCCACCCTATCTCCATGACTCATCCATACATCAAGCAATTGTTCTTTCTCATTGATTCCATCAAATAATTTATTTCCATGCTCATAATTAATTTGAGCATATCCAAATTCTCGATGTGGCGATGATGAAACTTTTCCACCCAGTTGTTCAGTCATGGTTTGCATGCCATAACATATACCTAATATAGGAATACCCATTTCAAATAACTCAGTTGGAGCTGTTGGTGATCCCTCTGAGAAAGCAGATTCAGGCCCTCCTGAAAAAATAATACCGTTTGGGTTGAATTCAAGTATTTTTGAAACATCAACATCCCATGAATAAATTTCACTGTAGACAGAAGCCTCTCTAACTCGGCGTGCAATTAATTGGGTGTATTGTGAGCCAAAATCGAGAATTAATATTTTATCTAATTTTGTATCCATGCCAGATTTATAATGTTCCTAAACTGTAGTCTGAAAAATCAGTCGATGGAATAATTGGGTGGCTCCTTAGTGATTGTCACATCATGGACATGACTCTCTTTCTTGCCTGCATCAGTGATGCGAACAAATTCTGTTTTAGTTTGCAATTCTTTAATGTTCCTACAGCCGGTATAACCCATCGATTGCCTTAGTCCACCTATTAATTGTTCAATATTATTAGTCAAAGGACCTTTGCAGGGTACTCGTCCCTCAATACCTTCGGGGACTAACTTATCAGCCGATTCAACATCGCCTTGAAAATATCGATCGCTCGAACCATTTTTTTGTGCCATAGCTCCGATTGAGCCCATTCCTCGATAGGCTTTAAAGCTTCTTCCTTGGTAAAGTTCTACCTCACCTGGTGATTCATCCGTTCCAGCAAATAAACTACCCACCATGATTGTACTTGCACCTGCAGCGATGGCTTTTGAAATATCACCTGAATAGCGAACACCGCCATCAGCAATAATAGGTATTCCTTGATGACCAATCGCTTCATAAACATCTGAGATCGCAGTTATTTGTGGCATACCAACTCCTGCAACAATACGAGTGGTGCATATTGAACCTGGTCCAATACCTACTTTCACTGCATTCGCACCAGCATCAACAAGCGCCTTTGCAGCCTCTCCAGTGACAATATTTCCAACAATTATTTCTAAATCTGGATACTTTTGTTTGGTTTCTAAAACATGATCAATCACACTTTTTGTGTGAGCATGCGCTGTATCAATAACAATTACATCGACACCGGATTGAGTCAACAGTGCGATTCTGTCTTTTGAGTCCTCACCAATGCCTACCGCAGCTCCTACTAAAAGAGCCCCATTATCATCTTTTGCAGCTAATGGATTGTCAGTTGCTTTTTGGAAATCCTTAGCTGTTATCATTCCTTTGAGTTTAAACTCATCATCCACAACTAGGACTTTCTCAATTCGATGATGGTGTAAAAGTTTTAAAACTTCTGCTTTATCTTCGCCTTCTTTGACTGTAATTAAATCTTTTTTCGGTGTCATGACACTGCTAACAAGAGCATCTTTTTGTGTTTCATATCTCAAATCACGGTTGGTCACAATACCCACTGTTTCATCAAGATCCACCACTGGAACTCCTGATATATTATTTTTTTTGGTTATCTCTAGGACTTCTCTAATGGTTTTATCAGGTGAGATTGTAATAGGGTCTGTAATAATGCCGCTTTCAAATTTTTTGACTCGATTCACTTGAGCTGCCTGATCTTCAACACTTAAGTTCTTATGAATAATACCTAAACCACCTTCTTGTGCTATAGCAATGGCCAACTGAAATTCAGTCACTGTATCCATGGCAGCTGAAATCAGTGGGATATTAAGATGAATATTTTGTGTGAGCTGTGAGCTTAAATCGGTCTCCCGAGGCAAAACTTCCGAGTAGTTCGGTTTGAGCAAAACATCGTCGAATGTTAATGCTAGTTTTTCTTTTGCCATTTGACACTCCATGTAGCTATGGATTTTGTCAAAAGCATTCTACACATCAATGAGAATTTGTAAACCTCAGGATGGATAGTTTTGTATAATTGTAGAATCATATATATGAATGAAGAAGACCAAAAACATATTTTTACTGTCTCTGAACTAAATCAAGAAGTCGGACAGTTATTGGCATCCAATTTCGGAGTCATCTGGATAGAAGGTGAAGTCTCTAACTATATGAGATCCGCTGCAGGCCACGCCTACTTTTCTTTGAAAGATCCTAAATCAAACATTCGTTGCGCTATGTTTAGACAACAAAATGCTTCCATTTCATTTCCTATGGAGGATGGAAAAAAGATCATTGCTAAAGCCAAAGTTGGACTTTATCAGGCCAGGGGTGATTACCAACTAATTATTGAATACGCAGAAGAAGCGGGCGAAGGATTATTACGCCAACAATTTGAAACTCTGAAAAAGAAACTTGATGCTGAAGGTTTATTTGATCCTACCAAGAAAAAACAACTGCCTCCTATTCCAAGAAATATTGGTCTTATCACATCCTCATCAGGTGCTGCGATTCAGGATATATTCAATACCATTAATAGAAGATACAACGATTGCAATCTTATTGTTTACCCGACACTGGTCCAAGGGCAATCTGCGACCCAACAAATTTGCAATGCTATTAACATTGCTAATCAACGATTGGAATGCCATGTATTGATACTCGCTCGAGGAGGAGGTTCATTGGAGGACCTTTGGTGCTTCAATGAGGAAAGTGTTGCTAGAGAGATTTATAATTCATCCATTCCTATTATTTCAGGCATTGGTCATGAGACTGATTTCACTATAGCTGATATGGTTTCTGACTATAGGGCACCAACACCAACAGCTGCAGCAGAGATTGTGCTTCCGAAAAAACAAGAGGTGATTGAAAACCTCAAAGATTTAAACAAACAAATGCACCAATCCATTAGTTATTCTCTGCTTGATATAAAAAATAAACTGACCCAAAAAGACTCTATTTTGCAACAAAAACACCCAGCCAGCCAGTTGCAACAATTCAATCAGCGTCTGGATCAACTGTCTCATAATATGAATTTTATTTCGAAAAATTACTTTGAAAAATTGAAGAATGATTTGAACCAAAAATTGAATCAAGTGCAAGTTATGAACCCACTAAAGGGTATCCATGATTTACACAATCAATTGGACAATATTAAAAATAATCTATTCAATTCGATTGAATTCAATAAAAGAAACAAAGAACAAAACCTTTCCATCGCATTAGCAAAACTTGATGGTGCCTCTCCTCTTAATGCTTTATCAAGAGGTTATGCATTTGTCAGTGAACCCGAAACAAAGAAAGGCATTAAGAGTATTAATGATCTATCCATTGGCTCTGTCGTTCAAACTCAACTGAATGATGGCTTTTTTGAATCAAAAGTATCGCATTTGAAAAAGAATACTAAGTAGTCACTTTTTCTTTTTTCTAAGGCGAATGATTCTTTTTCTTTTCTTCCACTGCCTAAAACTCAGTTTATTTTTCTTCTCAGCATAGGGGTTTGAACTGTCTTTGAATATCAATCGTATGGGAGTTCCCCAAAATGAAAAATAGTTTCTAATTCTATTTTCAATAAATTTTTTATAATTAGCTCTCAACTTTTTAGTCTGTGTGCCATAGATGATAAACATAGGCGGTTGACTTCCAGCTTGATGAGCATACTTTAATTTTATTCTTCTGCCTTGATTGTATGGCGGTGGATCCGATTCAACCATATCTTCTATTAGCTTAGACAGTTGGGATGTGGGTATTGTTTTCAGTGAAATATCAGCAGCATCAATCGCTGATTTGAGCACGAGAGTTATGTTCTCTTTAGTTAATGCAGACACATTATTAATGTCCACAAAATTAACAAATTTTAATTTACGCCTGATTTGTCTTTCTATATTTTCTATCTGTTCATCTGTTAAAGCATCAAGTTTATTCACTGCAATGGTTAGTGCTCTTTCATTTTTAAGAACCAAACCAATCAAAGAAAGATCCTGATCGGTGATTCCTTCTAATCCATCAATCAACACGATGACAGAATCTGATAATTCAACTGCCTGTAATGCCTTAACAATACTAAATTTTTCAATATCCAAATTGATATTCTTTCTTCGTCTAATGCCTGCTGTATCAATTAAAACTAACTCTCTATTTTTATATTTAAAATCAACATATATGCTGTCACGAGTGGTTCCTGGTTTATTTTGAGTCAGTAAACGATTTTCTCTTATTAAACTATTGATAAAAGTTGATTTACCGACATTAGGTCTTCCAATCAAAGCAATTGAGGTAGTTTCATCTGGTAGTTCAAGCAGTTCATTCTCTTCAAAAGCTTCATCTAGAAAACAGGCTATTTTTTTTGTCAATGCGTCGCATTGATCACCACGAATAGCTGAGACTTTCATTATTTCTCTAAAACCAAATTTGAGAAAATCAGTATCAATTGAATCTTCAGGCAAGCCTTCTGTTTTATTGATAACAATAATAATAGGCTTATTTTCTTTTCTTAAAGTTCTGGCAATTTCTAAGTCATTACTTACCAATCCTTCTCTTCCGTCAACGACAAATAAAATCAAATCTGATTCTTGTATCGCAAGTAATGTTTGCTCTTGTATTACATTGGATAAATCGCCATGATCATGAACCAAACCACCGGTATCAATCAAAATGGATTGAAATCTATCGTTGCTTAGATAACCATAAATACGATCTCTAGTCAGACCTTCAAAATCTGCTACTAACGCATCTTTTGTACCTGAGAGACGATTAAAAAGTGTTGATTTTCCGACATTGGGTCGGCCAACTATTGCTATAACTGGAAGCATTATTCAACCTCCACATCTTAGGAACTATTGGAAAGAGTAAGAATGGAAATTAAATCCCCACCGTCAGTCAAAACATAGATAGTTCGATCTAATATTAAAGGAGTTGATGTAATCTTTGAGGATCCAACACTAATTCTTTGTTGGGTTTCTCCTGTTTTCTTATCCAGCCAATGTACATAACCTTCTAAATCACCAATGATTAATGAATTGTCTAGTATGGCTGGTGCAGAAGGATATCGATTTAATAAATTCTCTTTCTTCCATAATTCACGACCTGTAAAACGTGACAGAGCCATCACAGAACCATCTGCTTGCGATACATAGATATCTTCATCATCGGTGGCTATACCAGAATAAATGGAGGCCTCTATCAACCAAATGAGATTACCAGATTCTAAAGCCATGCCTCCCAATGCTCCTTGATAACTTCCTGCATATACCTCATTGCCTTGAATAACTAAAGGCGCATCAATGTCTGTAATTTTTTCAATTTCTGTTCGTCCTCCGGGAGGTGTCAACATTGTTTCCCATAAAAGCATGCCATCGTTTACATCGTAGGCGCTAACCTTACCATCATCAAAACCACTCAAAACTGCATTTGAAAAATTGACAGGTCCTGTCGTACCCCTAAGACTTAATTTAGGTACTTTATGATTGACGGTCCATAATGTTTCCCCATTTACTAATGATACAGCCGTTAAATTACCATCCACAGTTCTAATGAATATTTGATTATCCTTAATGGATGCAGGTGCGAGTATTTCACTGCTGACATTAATAGACCATATCAAGTCTCCAGTTAATGAATCAACAGTAATTAATTCCCCATTACTAGTTCCCAAAATAAGAATCCCATCTTTATATGTAGGGCCTGATGTAAACGCTAAATCGAAATTATTCTTCCAAAGTTTTCTACCATTTTTAGCATTTAAAGCTGTCACATTACCATCAAAACTAGCAACATAAATAACCTTTCCATCAGTACTGGGGCTCAATCGAATACCTAGGTCTTCGTGACTTTTACCAATCGATGCTTTCCATTGTTTCTTTACCCTTATACTTTCTTGAAACTCAATAAGTTCTGCAGGTAACAATGAAATGTCTTCATCATCATCACCAAAATAAGAGCACCCCTGAATCATTGCAATTGCAATAATAGCGATGGTTTTAGATGCAGAAAAAGCTTTAGTCATGATTCATCTGCCAAATCATTGTTTTCATCCAATCCAATTTCACTGGCTTTCATTTTCACAAAATCATATTCAAAGTTTCCAGGACTCATCATTTCAAGAGCTTTTTGATACGATTTTTGAGCATTATCAATGTCGCCCTGAAGAGCATAAATATCTGCCTTAATCGACTCATAGTTTGATTGGTATGGTTGTGATATTTCATTGACAGACATCAATAATTCCATAGCTTCAGTCAATTTACTTTGCTCAATTAAAATTCGAGATATTCTCAATCTTGCTATATGTTTAAGTGAATTATCGGAGGAATTCTCCAATAAAAACTCCAATTGCACAATCGCATTATCATAATCCAATGAATCCATATAGAGTTTCGCCATCGCAAAATGACTTTGGTCTTGATAAGGGGTATTAGCGAAATTATTATCCATTTCTTGTAATAATGTTTGCGCTTGAGAAAGACGCTGCTGCTTGACTGAAAATTCTATTTCTGAAAAGAGTCTTGATGCATTCTCAGATTTTTTTAATTGATTGCCTTGGAAAGACTGAAAACCAAGAGAACCACCAATACCAATAGCAATAAAAGCTACAATAGATATTCCATTATCTTTGAGCCATTTTTTAACTATTTCTGCTTGTTGCTGATCTGTTAAATTATTTTCCATTTCTTATACCTAAAATTATAAATACTGTTTAATTTCATCCATAAGCTTAGCTTCATCAACCCTTTTTTGTTCTTGATCTGTTTTCATTGATTTTATGGCTACAGTCCCTGATTCTATTTCTTCCTCACCTATAATCAATGCCAAATCTGATCCAGATTTATCAGCTCTTTTAAATTGCTGCTTAAAACTACCGCCATCCATATTCATAGCCACACTAATTCCATGTCCCAGATCTCTAATTTTCTCAGATAAAATTAATGCACGATTCTCTGCATCCTTTCCTACAGCCACAATATAGATTTTGGGTTGCTTATTCTGAGGGTTTTCATCGGATACTGCAACTAATTCAGTCAAACGTTCCACCCCTATTGCACATCCTATTGCAGGAATATCTTGTCCTCCCAACTCTTTAACCAAACCATCGTATCGGCCGCCTCCACAAACGGTAGCTTGAGAGCCTAATTGATCAGTAGTCCATTCAAAAACTGTTTTAGTATAATAATCCAAACCTCTCACCAATTTATCATTCAAAACAAATTGAATACCATTGGAAGTTAAAGTCTCCTTTAATTTTTCAAAATGTTCACTTGATTCAGCGTCAAGAAAATCCAACATTTTTGGGGCTGTTTCAATAATCGATTGGAGATCAGGATTTTTACTATCCAATATCCTCATAGGGTTTTTCTCTAACCTAACTAATGAATCTTCATCAAGAATCGCTCTATGTTCTAAAAAATAGTGTTGTAACTCTGCTCTATATTTGTTTCTAGAAACAGGCGTTCCTAGTGAATTAATTTCGAGTTGTAGATTATCTACTTTTAATAATTTCCAAATTCTTGCTGTCATTAAAATAATTTCAGCATCAATTTCTGGACCAGAAAAGCCAAAAGCTTCCATATTGATTTGATGAAATTGACGATATCTCCCTTTTTGAGGTCTTTCATATCGGTACATAGGACCCATAGACCATAATTTTTGAGTTTGATTATAGAAGAGACTGTGTTCTATTCCTGCTCTAATAATACCAGCAGTCGCTTCGGGTCTCAAAGAGAGAGACTGATCTTTACGATCTTTAAATGAATACATTTCCTTGGAAACTACATCGGTATTTTCTCCGATAGTTCTTTGAAATAACTCACTCCTCTCAACAACAGGAGTTCGTATCTCTTTGAATGCATAGGCATTAAAAACACCCTTTACAATTTGTTCAATTGCTTGCCACTTCTCAAGTATCTCAGGCAAAAGAGCCTGCATTCCCCTAATTGATTTTACTTTTTCACTCAATATAATTTCCGTAAATTTTTTGAATAAAATTAATTATGCGAAACTAGCATTCCTACAATAGTGACTAGCAATAAAACCAGACTTACTCCGGCTATAATCCTTAAAGCAACCAGATGCTCAACTGTTTTTGAATTTGAATCTTCTGACATTTTTTACTCCTTATTTTTATACGATTAATTTAGTTATGAGAAACATACATTCCTAAAATAGTGACTAACAACAAGATCAAACTTACTATAGCAATGATTCTTAAAGCAACCAGATGTTCTGTAATTTTAGGTAATACAATTTTTTCTTCCTCTAATTCTAACTGATTGGCTAGTAAATCAATTAATTCAGTTGAATCTAAATCCAATAGTTTTGAATAATTTCTAATATAACCTTTAATAAAAACATTTCCTCCAAGTTTCTCAAAAATATTATTTTCAAGATCTTCTAGAATGTCAGGATCTGAGAAAAGTTTTGCAGCTGCATCCTCTAGAGATAATTTTCTTTTTTCTCTAGCCTCTTTGAGCAAAGAACCAACACTAGCTAATGGTTTATTGCTTGCCTTATTTATAGTAGATTCCTTCATTTCATCCTAATTCAATGGTCTTTTGAGTTTCTGTCTTAAAGATTTCTTAGCTAAGTTATTAACAAGACCTGATAATTGACCGCAAGCAGCCTGTATATCCTCACCTCGTGTCTTCCTTGTTATCGTCATTATCCCAGATTCTATGAGTATATTCCTAAATTCATTTATTGTATCTCGCGTTGAACATTCATAATTAACACCTGGAAAGCTATTAAAAGGAATTAAATTCACTTTGGCAGGCTTATGTTTTAGTAATTTTGCTAATTCAAACGCATGACTTGTAGAATCATTAACGCCTTTAAGCATAGTGTATTCAAAAGTAACGGATCTTAGATTTTGTTTCTTCGCATAAAGCCAGCAAGCATCTAATAATTCAGTAATTGGATGCTTACGATTGATCGGAACCAGCTCATCTCTTAGTGCGTCATTAGGAGCATGGAGTGATACTGCTAAAGCCACATTGACTTGCTCTGATAATTTAATGAGCTGTGGAACTAAACCAGAAGTACTCACAGTAATTCTTCTTCTTGAAATATTAAATCCATTGGGATCATTTAAGGTCTTGATTGCTTTTATTGTTTCAGCATAATTTGCAAGAGGCTCACCCATCCCCATAAAAACGACATTGGTCAAAAGATCATTACGCTTAAAACGTTTTTTTAAATCTTGTTGAGCAACTAAGACTTGTCCAATAATTTCGCTCGATGATAAATTGCGATTAAACCCTTGATGCCCAGTAGCGCAGAATGGACAATCAATAAGGCACCCGATCTGACTGGATATACAAAGCGTTCCTCGATTATCTTCAGGAATATAAACAGTCTCTATCACTTGTGTTTTATCCTTTGGTATCAACCATTTACAAGTCCCATCTTTGGATTGCTCTAATGTGGATGGCTGATCAAAAGCGAGGGTGCAATGTTCCTCTAGATAATCTCTGAGTGAACTATTGAAGTTAGTCATCAGTTGAAAGTCATAAACTCCCAGATCATAGACCCAATTCATTAGTTGTTTAGCTCTAAACTTTTTCTGATCTATACCTTCAAAAAATTTAGACAGATCATCATGTGGTGATCCTATTAGATTATTTAACTCAGAGGACAAGGGAGAAATCAACTAGCCAAAAAAGAATGCAATCTCTTCTTCAGCCGTATCCGGTCCATCAGAGCCATGAACAGTATTCACCTCAATGCTTTCAGCAAAATCTTTTCTAATAGTTCCTTCATCGGCTTCATCAGGATTCGTGGCACCCATTAATTGACGATTTAAAGCAACAGCATTGTCTCCCTCCAGGACTTGGACCATAACAGGGCCGGAAGTCATATATGAGACAAGATCATTATAAAAAGGTCTTTCCTTATGCACCGCATAAAAACCCTCTGCTTGCTCAGTGGTAAGCTGGATCATTTGTGCTTTGACAATCTTTAATCCCGCCTGTTCAAAACGTTTATAGATTTCTCCAATGATATTTTTTTTGACTCCATCAGGTTTAATAATTGAGAGTGTTTTATCCATAACTTAAATCCTTTATTAAATTTATATACTAAAGCTTTCGCCACATCCACATTCACCTGTGGCATTCGGGTTTTTGAACTTAAAAACTTGATTTAAACCTTCATCAATAAAATCGATTTCTGTTCCTTTTAAAAAAGGCATCGATTCATCATCTATCATGATTGAAACTTCAGAAACTTGATATACCTTATCCATAGCATTAATTTCAGAAGCATAGTCAAGAACATAAGAATAACCATTGCATCCTGTAGACTTGATACTAATCCTCAATCCCAATGCCTCAGGATTATTCGATAAGTTTTCCTTAAACCTTTTGATCGCATTGTCAGTAATTTTAATGTCCATCTATTAACCTCTATTTATGTGCTTTATACAGTTTTTTAGAGCATCTTCCAATAAAAAAAGTCTATCTTTTTTATTTATGGGTAATTCTAATGTTTTTTCTATATTAAAATCTTGAATTTCTGCTGCCTGTAATAAAGTCTTATCTTGAATTGTTTCAACATAAAGTGAAGCAATAGCAATCATAAATGGGCATCCGGATACATTATATTTTGCATCAACTATTCTATCTTTCTTCAATCTTAGGTATAACTGAAAAAAATCACCATTCGACTCATTAGCCATTCCAGTATGATATTGAAGATCAGCATGATCCGATGCAATATACACAAACCTATCATCATTAAAGTATTGTCTTAATAGCTTTTCCACAATTAATGCCCTTTAATTAACATCAAATGTTTAACAACTTTAGCAAGAGATTTGGCTGCAATAGAAACTTCCTTCATTGTGGTGTACCTTCCAAAACTAATTCGCAAAGTTCCTCTAATTTCTTCATCACTTAAGCCCATTGATCTTAGGACATGAGAAGGTTCATCACTATCAGAAGTACAAGCCGATCCTTTTGATAATGCTATTGAATTCATTCCAAAAATAATACTTTCAGCATCCAATCCCGGTAAACATAAACTTATAATTCCTGGAAATGTTGAAGCATCATCAGTATTGATAACCAAGCCTTCAATATTAGCAATGGATTTTAAAAACAATGTTCTGCATTCCCTAATATGACTCAAATCTCTATCCATATGCTTTTTAGCTAACCTGAATGCAGCAGCCATACCTACAATCTGATGGGTGGGAAGTGTCCCAGGTCTGATTCCTCGTTCTTGGCTACCTCCTTTCAAAATAGATGCAACACGTCCCAGTGATTCGCCATTGATATAAAGTGCACCAATCCCCTTAGGGCCATAAATTTTATGAGATGCCAATGACATCAGATCTACTTTAAGGCGTTTCACATCAATGGGGACTTTTCCAATGCTTTGTGCTGCATCAACATGAAAAATAACATCATTTTTTTTGCAAATTTCTCCAATGGATTCTATATCATTGCAAACACCTGTTTCATTATTGATATGCATTAAACTAATCATTGATGTCTCTTCATCAATATTTTTCTCTAGATCCTTTAAATCCATTAGCCCATTTCTTTTTGATGATAAGAATAGAATTTTTAATCCTTCTTTTTCAAGTGTCTTAATGGGTTCAATAACCGATTTATGCTCATTCATGGATGTAATGATAGTGCCAAAATTATTTTTTGGATTAAATTGATAAGAACCAATAATTGCTAAATTATTAGCCTCTGTAGCACCGGACGTGAATATAATTTCTCGTTGATCTGCATTAATTAGATGAGCAACATCCAATCTACAAGCTTCAACTACATCATGTGCATGCTTGCCATACTCATGATCAATTGAGGAAGGATTCCCAAAATTATCATTACTGATGACATGAACCATAGCTTCGATAACCTCTTGTGCAAGTGGTGTTGATGATGCGTAATCAAGGTAAATAGATTTCATGGTTTTTTATTACTCGTTGACTGAAATGAGGCTAAGATACCTCTCATAATGTTCATTTCATTCTCATCCATTTCAGCTCTATTAAATAAGACTCTTAATCTACGCATCAATTGTCGAGGATTTCTTGGGTTTAAAAAGCCAGTCTCCAAGAGAACATCATTTAAGTGACTATAAAAAAGCTCCATTTCCTCATTAGAAGCTAAATCTCTATCAATTGTTTTTTCTTTAATAGTCATGTCATTGATTCTCAATTCATAGGCTATAACCTGAACTGCAGCAGCTAAATTTAATGAAGAATATTTTTTACTAGATGGAATCTCAATAAGATGATTGCAACAATCAATCTCACTATTTGTAAGGCCTGTTTTTTCAGGACCAAAAATAATAGCTATATTTTGTTGGTTTGCTTTTTCATTGATTTCTGTCGCAAACTCTCTAACCGTTGAAGTTGGAACACTAATTCTCCTTCCTCTGATTGTCGTTCCAACAATAAATCCGCAATCACTAATGGCTTCTTGCAAATTTGGAAATACTTCTGCATTAACTAAAACATCAAGAGCGCCAGATGATCTTGCTCTGGATTCTGGTTGAGGATGTTTCATACTAGGCTGAACAAGTGCTAGTTTAGTAAAGCCCATAGTAGAAATAGCTCTTGCTGCAGCCCCTATATTTCCAGGATGTGAAGGCTGAAAAAGTACAAATTTAATATTTTTTTTCATCAGTTATTTAAACGTTCACTCATAAAGTCAAACAATTAGTCAGAAAGTTTTGTTATTCTACACATTATTCATTTCATTAATTAATTGTAACAAGAATTTTATCATGCAAGGATTACTCAATACTGCTGTACAAGCAGCCAGAAAAGCGGGAGATATTGCTCAATCGAACTTTAATAGGATTGATGCAAATGATATTAAAACGAAAGCTTACAATGAATTCTTTACTTATGTTGATGAAGAGGCAGAAAAAGCAATAAAGGAAATTATACAGTCCAGATATCCTGATCATAATATTCTTGCTGAAGAGAGTGGATACCAAGACAATAGTTCGGAATACCTTTGGATAATAGATCCAATTGATGGAACTACAAACTACATTCATGCGTTTCCTGTTTATTGTGTTTCTATCGCTCTGAAAATTAAAGGCAGACTGGAAGTAGCGGTCATCTATGACCCTTCCAGACAAGAGTTATTCTCAGCAATTAGAGGTGCTGGCAGTCAATTGGATGGAAGAAAGATTAGGGTTAGCAAACAAAATGTACTTGAAGGCTCACTTCTTGGAACTGGTTTTCCTTATCGAGATCAAGAAGATTGGCTTGAAGTCTACCTGGATATCTTTTCAGATTTTATAAAAAAAGTTGGTGCCATCAGAAGACCAGGCTCAGCTGCACTTGATCTAGCCTATGTTGCGTCTGGAAGATACGATGGATTCTGGGAATTTGGACTTCAACCTTGGGATATTGCCGCAGGAATATTGCTCATTCAAGAAGCTGGAGGAATTGTTCAAAACCTAATACCGAATCAAGATGTATTAGAGACAGGCAGTATCATCACAGGTAATCCTAGAGTCTTTGAACTAATGAATGCAGTTGTAAAAAAATACGATGACAGGTTAATTAAATTATACGCTTAATGAATGCTTTCTATGGCATTCCATCATCAACTTCTTCTCTCTTAGTGACAATTAAATCAGTTGTTGAAACATTGAGATATAAAACGGAAGTGGATGCTACAAAAATAGATGAATAGGTTCCAATTAAAACACCTATAATTAAGGCAAGAGAAAAGCCCTCTAAAGATTTTCCGCCTATTAAATATAATGCCAACAAGACCATCAAAGTCGTGCCACTCGTTATAATGGTTCTACTAATTGTTTGTGTGATAGATGTATTGAGTATGTCGATAGTTTCAGTATTTCTCATAGCTCTAAAATTCTCTCTAATGCGATCAAATATAACAATCGTATCATTAAGAGAGTAGCCAACAACCGCGAGTATTGCCGCTAAAACAGCTAAATCAAAAGAAAGCTGAAAAATAGAGAATATGCCCAATGTAATAAGGACATCATGTATTAGAGCAATAACAGCTCCTATGGAGAATTTCCATTGAAACCGTGCCATGATATAAATCATAATTAAAATCAATGCGAAGATCATTGCTAGACCACCATCCTCAGTTAACTCCTCACCAACCTGCGGACTGACAAATTCTGAACCTCTTAGTTTCACTGAATTGGTGGATGAATCAAGGCTATCGAGTATTTGCTTACCAACGACTTTATTATCAAGATTCTCTCTTGGTAGGATTCTAATCATAAGATCTCTAGATGAACCAAAATTTTGAACAATTGCATCAGAAAAACCAGCATCCTTAAGTTTTGCTCTAACTTCTACTATGGATGGTGGCTGATCGTAAGCAACTTCGACTAAAAATCCTCCAGTAAAATCAATGCCTGGATTTAAGCCTCTAAAGACCAATGAGCTTATGGATATAAGCATTAGAATGATAGAAAAAACAGTAGTCATATAACGAATGGATAGAAAATTTATTTTTTTTATATTCAACTTTTATATCCTTAGTTTTTTAATAGTTCTCTGTCCATAAACAATATTAACAATCGCTCTTGAAGCTAAGATTGCTGTAAATAATGAAGTAATAATTCCCAATGAAAGCGTTACTGCAAAACCTTTAATTGGTCCTGTGCCAAAAGTAAATAATACCAATGCGGCAATAAGAGTAGTTACATTAGCATCCGTGATAGTAGCAAATGCTTTTTGATAACCAGCTGTGATACTTGCTTGAGGTGAATTACCGTTTCTAAGCTCTTCTCTGATCCTCTCAAAAATTAAAACATTAGCGTCAACAGCCATTCCGACTGTTAAGACAATACCTGCAATTCCAGGAAGAGTTAGAGAAGCTTGTAAAAGCGATAATAATCCAACGACTAAAACCAAATTGATCAATAGACCAAAGTTAGCAATAAGACCAAATCCTTTATAATAAAAAGCCATAAAAACGATCACGAGAGCTAATCCTATCAAGATTGCATTAAAACCCTTATTGATATTATCTTGTCCTAAACTAGGTCCAACAGTTTTTTCTTCCACTTTAAATATTGGTGCTGCTAAAGCCCCGGCTCTTAATAAAATTGAAAGATCTTTGGCCTCTAATACGGAAACACCTGTAATCTCGAATTGACTACTGAAAACACCCCTAATGGTTGCAATATTAATGACTTCTTTATCTAAGACGGCACTATTTACTAACACTCCATTTTCTTCCTTCGTTTCTTGCCTTTGTTGAATAAATAAGACAGCCATAGGCTTATTTAAATTTCTCTTCGTTGTTTCAAGCATTGATTTTGATCCTTTGCTATCCAGTCTAATGGAAACAGCAGGTCTTCCTTGAGAGAAAGACTGAGATGCGTCAATCAGTTGATTACCAGTCACTATAGCTTTCTTTTTCAGAAGAACAGGGTTTCCAGATCTCTCATAGAATAAATCACAACCAATAGGTGCTCTTCCCTTTTCTTCTGCTTCGAACGCATTTTCATTTTCACAAAGAAGTCTAAATTCGAGTGTTGCAGTGGCTCCAAGAATTCTTTCAGCTTGAGTTGGATCCTGGACTCCTGGAAGCTGCACAATAATACGATCCAAACCTTGTCTTTGAACGATAGGTTCAGCAACACCAAGCTCATTGACCCTGTTTCTCATAGTTAGAATATTCTGCTGAATAGCAAAGTCTCTTCTCTCTTTGAGTTGATCCTCGGTCATCTCTACAATCATAGATGCGACTGTGGAATTAGATGAATTCGTCACTTTCAATAAATTATCTATATCTCTTACAGTTCTTCTTGTTGCTGTATAATCTTCTGAATTTGTTAGCTCAATCCTAATTCTATTTCCTTCTTTTTTTATATTTCTTCTGATCCTTTGGTCAATTAATGATTTGTTAATATCAGTCACATACTGATTAATCCTTTGGTCAATTGCTGCATCTAGATCAACTTCAAACTTAAAATGAACACCGCCTCTTAAATCAAGACCAAGACTCATTGGATTCAAGTCAAGTTGATCAATCCAATTGGGTGTCCTTGGAGCAAAAGTTAGAGCCACAGTAGCGACTCTATTAAGATACGAACGAATGGTATCGCTAGCATTAATTTGACTTTCAACATCGCTAAACCGGATCAAAAGTTGATCCTTTTTTAGATCTATAGAACTAAAAGATTTATCTTTCTCTTGAAGGTGAGCCTTGATCTCATTAATTTCAGTCTCATTAAATGCAAGTCCATTCTCTTTGGAAACTATTAAGGATGGATCTTCTCCATAAAAATTTGGAATAGCCAATAAAAAACCTACTAAGACAACAGTAATCACTAAAATATTTTTCCAAAGTGGGTATTGATTCATAAAGAAATTAACCTTTTTTAATGGTTCCCTTTGGCATAAGAGCACCAATTGTAGTTCTTTGAACTTTGACTTTGACACCATCAGATATCTCCAACTGAAGATATTGATCGCCAATCTCAACAATTTTTCCAAGCAGGCCACCAGCAGTAACTACTTCGTTGCCGAGCTCTAGTGTATCAATCATTTCTCGATGTTCTTTTTGTTTTTTTGACTGAGGCCTTATCAGTAAAAAATAGAAAACAACAAAAATAACGATCAGTGGAAGGAAACTCAAAAAAGGGTCTCCTTGTGAAGAACTTGTCTGTGCCCAAGCATTTTCTATAAACATTTTTCTTACCTTCCAAAAATTAGTGTTGCAATTATGACATAGAAATAATTATTGCTGATACTTCTCTATGAATTTTTTAGCAAATTTTTCAAATTCATTTTTATTAATTGAGTCCTGAATTGCTTTCATTAAATTAATATAAAAGGATAAATTATGAATGGTTGCAAGCCTAGCACCAAGTATTTCATTGCAATTAAATAGATGCCTGATGTATGAACGAGTAAATTTTCCGCAACTGTAACATGAGCATTCAGAATCTAGAGGCATCATATCATTCTTATAAGGTGCATTTTTAATCCTTAAAACTCCCTTGGATGTATATATTTGACCATTTCTAGCATGTCTTGTTGGAATAACGCAATCGAACATATCAACACCTACAGAGACAGCATTGATGATATCAACCGGCGTCCCTAGTCCCATTAAGTATCTTGGTTTTTCTTTAGGCATTTTAGGTAGCAATGATTCTAAAACTATGGCTCTTTCTTGAGCAGGCTCGCCAACTGATAAGCCTCCAATTGCTAATCCATCGAAATCAATATTTGCTAATATTTCAAGATTTTCTATTCTCAAATCTTCATACATACCACCTTGAATAATTCCAAAGAGTGCACTGTCATTATTTGTTTGATGCGCATGAAAAGCATCAAAGCTTCTTTGAGCCCACTGTTCAGATCTTTTCATCGATACACTAGCTTCGATTTTTGTAGCTGGGAATTTTGTACATTCGTCTAAAACCATTTGGATATCACTACCCAAAATATTTTGTATTTGCATTGCTTTTTCTGGAGTCAATCTAATAATGTCGCCATTGACTGGGGAATCAAATTCTACATAATCATCATTGATTTTTGTTTTCTTTGAAAGACTCCATATTTGAAATCCACCCGAATCAGTCAAAATAGGTTTTTCCCAACCCATGAATGTATGCAACCCTTGATGTGCTTTAATGATGTCCTCTCCTGGTCGAATCATAAGATGATACGTATTGCCTAAAATAATTTCAGCACCCAAATCAAGAAGCTCATCTGGTGTTGTAGTTTTTACAGTACCGTATGTGCCTACGGGCATAAAGACCGGAGTTTGAATAACCCCTCTCTCAAACTTAATTTCAGTTGTTCGAGCCAGTCCGTCTTGATTGATAAGTCTAAATTTCACCTATTAGGTATCCTTTCTTTCTAAAAACATAGCATCCCCATAACTAAAGAATCGATAACGATTCTCTACAGCATGCCTATAGGCACTTAGTATTTCTTTTCTACCACAAAATGCTGCCACCAACATCATTAAAGAAGATTCTGGTAGATGAAAGTTGGTAATCATAGCATCGACTACTTTAAATCTAAAACCAGGATATATAAATATATCCGTATAGCCTTTTTTTGGTTCAATTCTTTTCAAGCCAACTGTTTCTAAAGCTCTTGTGGCTGTTGTGCCAACTGCGATAATTCGCCCTCCCAGTTTTTTTGTGTGTTTAATTTGGTTACAAAGTTTTTGATCAATACTAAAATACTCTTTATGCAATTTTTTCATCTGCAACTGTTTTGCTCTTAGAGGCATAAATGTTCCTGCACCAATATGTAATGTAATCTCCCCTATATCTACCTTCATTTTCTGAATCTTGTTCAACAGTTCTTCAGTGAAGTGAAGACCTGCTGTAGGAGCAGCAACTGCCCCTAGCTTTGAGGCGTAAACCGTTTGATATCTTTTTTCATCTCTAGGATTAGCCTCTCTTTTTATATAAGGTGGTAATGGAACGGTAGCAAAGCGTTTCATAGTCTTTTCTACTTCTTCTGGAAACTCAACGACATAAAAAGAATCTTCTTTGGACACAACATGAATCTCTATATTATTACTCAAATAAAGTGAAGACCCATTTTTAAGATTTCTACTTGATTTAATTTGAACTAGTGCACGATAATTACCTAGTATTCTTTCCAGAAGAATTTCTATTTTTCCTCCTGATTCTTTAAACCCTTTCATTCTTGAAGGAATAACTTTAGTGTTGTTTAGTACCAATAAATCATTTTCATTGAGCATGGTAGTGAGATCAGAAAAAACTCTATCTTCAAAACTATTGGGTACAACATGCAATAATTTACTATCACTTCTCTTTTCACTAGGTGTTTGTGCTATTAACTCTTCTGGCAAATCATAATAGTATTCAGATGTTTCCATAGAATCATTTTATAGATTAAATAATAATCAAATAAGTAATTTATCACTAAAGTTTATGGACTGGTTAAGCCTCTCATTGTATTCTTCTTAAATATTAGCCGGGGTGGCGGAATTGGTAGACGCGCCGGATTCAAAATCCGGTGGGGTTAAACCCGTGAGAGTTCGAGTCTCTCTCCCGGCAGTAAAAGAAGGATTTTATGAAATATTGTAGTCAATGTGGCGCAAAAAATAAGCTAGAGATACCTCAAGATGATACTAAATTGAGGTACATTTGCACTGACTGTCATTTCATCCATTATGAAAATCCAAAAATTGTCGTTGGGACTATTCCAATCTTTAATGACCAAGTTCTGCTTTGCTTAAGAGCTATTGAACCAAGAAGTAACTATTGGACACTGCCTGCTGGCTTTCTCGAAAATGGAGAAAGTATAGCCAACGGTGCTATTAGGGAAACAGAAGAAGAAGCTATGATCACTCCAAATATAGGACCTCTACTTTCTATTATAGATGTTGTCCATGCTAACCAAGTACATATATTTTTTAGAGCAACTCTCGACAATTTACAGTTTTCACCAGGAGTAGAATCATTAGATGTAAAAATGTTTAACTTATCTGATATTCCATGGAAGCAAATCGCATTTGAAACAGTTAAAATAACATTAGAGGCCCAAATAGAAAAAGAACATGGGGACTTTAATCCAATATATAAAACAATTGATTAAAAATATTTAGAATAAAGCTTAATTTGAATGAGGTATAAATAACATGACATTTTTAGTGGGTGAAAGTTGTATTAAATGCAAATTGGGAGATTGCGTGGAAGTCTGTCCTGTGGATTGCTTTCATGAAGGGCCTAATATGCTAGTAATTAATCCTGATGAATGTATAGATTGTGCACTATGTGAACCTGAATGCCCTGTAGATGCAATCTTTGCTGACGATGAAATACCAGAAGGCCAAGAAAAGTTTTTAGAAATGAATCAAGAATTATGCGAAATATGGCCTGTTATTTCTTACGCTCCTACTCCTCCTGATGATGCTGATGAATGGCGAGAGGTAAAGAATAAGCTTCAATATCTTGAGAAATAATTAAGATTCAGAATCCAATTTAGCTCTGAGGGATGTTGCTTCCATATAACCAACAATCATTTCTCCTGAGTCTGTAATCAAAGTTGGTGTACCGCGAACATTGAACTCTAACCCAGTATTATAATGACTCTCCACTGGATCATCTAGACAGGTCTCAGATCTAATCGAAGACCCTTTTTTTGCTCGTGTCATGGCTTTCAATCTATCTTCACTGCACCATACTTTTTGGGCTTTAAGCCAACTCTCTTTCCCCGGTCCAGTTCTTGGGAAGAAGAGATATCGAACCCTGATTCCTTGTTCCATGACTTGTTTTATCTGACTGTGAAATTTTCGACAATAACCACAATCTATATCAGTAAAAATTGTTACTGTACGATCAAAAGTATCAGGAGCAAAAATAACCATTGATTCTTCATTAATACTCTTTAACAACTCAATTCTGGATTTAGCTCTTAGTCCTTCTGTTATATTTTCATTGGTCTCCATGTCATAAATATCACCTCTTAATATATATTTGCCATCTTCTGAGACATAACCAACCATGGTGCCTATAGAGACAGAATATATACCTGGTATTTCCGATTCCGAAACAGTTGCCTCAGGCATAATTGTTGATAGCTCTTCAACAACTCTTTCTTTTGTTGCTACAACTGATTTATTACTTTCTATTTCATTTGAAGTGAGGTCGCCAAAGACAGTAAGTGCTGCAATTAACAAAGTAATTTTTATCGTGTTTTTCATAACTATTATTATAAAATATTTATCCCCTAGGATGGTGTTTTTCATGCATCTCTTTAAGTCTGGCTTGCGCTATGTGAGTATAAATTTGAGTTGTGGATAAATCACTATGTCCCAAAAGCATTTGAACCACTCTAAGATCGGCACCATGATTGATTAAATGGGTAGCGAAGGCATGCCTGAGTGTATGTGGTGACAAATGAATCTCAATACCCGCTTTTTTAGAATATTTCTTTATTATCTGCCAAAAAGCTTGCCTTGACATGGCATCAGAGGTTTTTGTGGGAAACAAATAATCTGTTTCTCGATCACCAATAATTTCATTGAATGCTGTATCCAGATATTTTCTTAACCATCTTTGTGAAATAGCTCCTATAGGAACCAATCTTTCTTTGTCTCCTTTGCCAATTACTCTAATAAAACCTTGATTCAAATTCAGCTGATTTTTCTTTAATGTTACTAACTCGGAAACTCGCAAACCAGTGGCATAAAGTAATTCCAACATGGTTCTATCTCTGCATCCTAAGGGTTTTTTAGCAATAGGAGCTTTAATAAGTCTCAATACTTGTTCTTCAGAAATAATTTGTGGCAAGGATCTACCTATTTTTGGCATAGATACTTTTTCTGTAGGATTATTATTAATCAATTCTTGCTGAAAAAGATATCCATAAAATCGCCTAAATGAAGACAACATTCTTGCAGAAGACCTTGAACTTGAACCATTTTTTGCTCTCTCAGAAATGTAATCCAACAGGTCGGCTCTAGAAATATTTTCTAAAGTAATATTTTTTTTAGTAGTCCAATACTCTAACCCACTTAAATCTGATCGATAAGCATCCAGTGTTGCTTTTGATAAACCTTGTTCCAGCCAGATTGAATCTATAAAGTTATCAATACTGATTTTAGATTGAAAATCTTCTTTACTCATTTTTTTCATGGTATTAGAGTATGTATCATATATTTATATTAATAAATAAACTGATGAAAAGTCTTTCTTTATATATTTTTGGTTCTTGGGCATGGCTTGTTTTTATAATCATAGCTTTAGGAATGATTATTTGCTTACCATTTACTAGGAACATTGAATCTACTAGAAATTTAGCGAAAAAATCCTGTTCACTGATCATAAAATTATTAAGACTAAATTTAATTGTTGAAGGCGAAGAAAACCTAGTAGATCGGCCTTCAATTCTTGTTGCTAATCATGCAAGCTATTCAGATCCTATGATTCTTGCTGCTGCATTGCCTCCCAAATTTGCTTACGTTGCTAAAAAAGAGCTAGGTCATATACCATTTGCTGAATATGTTTTAAGTAAGCTAGGGACTCATTTAGTTGATCGAATAAATCCCAAAAAAGGGGCTGAAGATTTCAAAAAAATTATATCAAGTAGTAAATCATCAAACTCAATTATATTTTTTCCTGAAGCTACTTTTCTAAAAGAAGAAGGATTATTGAAATTTAAAAAAGGAGCTTTTTTAACCGCTATTAAAAATGATGTCCCTGTTATACCTATCAGTATTTCAGGAAGTCGAACATTTCTAAGATCTGAAAGTTGGCTTCCTAAAAAAGTTGATTTTATTGTGTCTGTATCGCCGCCGATTGAAACCAAAGGCCAAGAGATAACTGCTGAAGAAATATCGGACCAATCAAGAGAAATGATATTAAGTAAGCTAGATGAACCAGACTTGCGTCATAAGTCTTTTAAAGCTTGATCAGTTGCCCTCTCTATCTGAAACATAATCGAGCCAAGCATCTGCATTCCTTTTATTCGTTTCAGTTCCAAATTCAACCGCTTTCGTAAAAGACTTAATGGCCTCTTGGTATTCTTCCAATTCTGTATGTGCCATGCCTCTCAAAATATAAACATCTCCAATATTCTCGAGATTATTATCATTTAATGCTTGGTGTGTTGCTAATTTTATACCATTCCAATCACCCTTTTCATTTAAGAGCATAGCTTTTTGAATATAAAGCTTACCCTCATTTGTCATTGGAGCTAATACATCGATCACAGCAATTGCCTGATCAAATTCTCTAGCCGCTGTCCAAGCTCCCAAGAGTAGCTTGAGGTTATCTTCATTTTTCTCAATTAGTCCTGAATCCATATTCTCTTCGATTATGATTGCAGCTTGATAAGGTATCTCAAGATATAAACTCAATCTTGCAAGATTCTCTATGGATTCTTTTTTACTTAATGCATCATTTTTATAACCTAAACTTAATGCTGCCAATGCATCGGTATCTTTTTGCATTTCCATATAAGCACCCGCCATTGTCTCCCAATACTTTTCCTTTTCTGGCCAAAAAGTTGAGAGTGTTTTTACAACTGTGACAGCTTCTTCATATCTTTGGTTTAAAAATAAAATAGCTACCTCAAGCTGTAACCAACTTTCTTTTGGCTTAAGTGATTTAATATTTGCAATGTGTATATAGGGCAAAGCTTCTAAGGGTTCGCCTTTCTGAAAATAGGCGATGCCCATCATAATATAAGATTCAGCTGCAGGGTCTAACTCATGTTTATAGAATTCCATTAAAGAGTTAATTGCTAAATCCCATTTCTCCTGAGAACCATATAAACTAGCAAGATTAAAAACAGTGCTTTGGTGTTGTGAATTTGATAGATAATTTAAATCGATACATTTCTTAAAAACATCAATGGCTGAATTAGTATCATTTTGCTGAACATAAACAAAACCCATAAATTGATAAATGACAGCTTTTTCGTAATTAGATAAGTTCCAATCCAACATTAAACTTAAATTTTTGAGGGCACCATCAAGATCCCCATCTCCAAAACGATCAGCAACGCCTTCAAGTTTCTTATTGACATTATAGGACATCTTCTTTGCAGAAGATGCACGGTCTATAATGATTCTATTTTCATTCAAAGGATGATATGACTCAAAGTCATTTGGATATAAAACTGAACTGGTAGATACCGATAAAATAGAAATTATTATTAGTTTACCAATGCTGTTTTTTGAACTATTTTTCTTTATAAAACTACCCATCAAGCTTAAAATCTAACCTTTGAATTGCTTTTCTCTCAACAGCAACACCATTAATGATTCTTGGTTTGAATTTCCATTTCAAAACGGCTCTGATGACACTCCTATCAAACATTCTTTTAGGAATTGATTCTATAATAGAGGCACCACGAACACTGCCATCAGAGGCAATAGTCACTTCAACAATAACATACCCTTCTATGCCCTCAATTAAGGCTTCTCTTGGCCACTGAGGGTCAATTCTTACAATGGGAAGAACATCACCTTCGGCTAAAGGATTGCCTTCCCAGTTACCTAAAAAAGGACCTCCTCCTGCAATGGTTGGTAAATCTATATTAGGTATTTCTATTTTAATTTTATTGACAGTAGGTTTAGCTTGCTTTTGGACAACAAGCTTCGGTGGAGGTGGAGGCTCTTTTGGTGGAGTGGGTTTCTTGGGCTTAACCCTATCTTTAAAACTTAGGCTTTCATCATCCTTGATTCGAATAAATTCCAATATCTGACTATCAGCAGATGTTTTATAATTTTGATCCCCAGAATCAATTAAAGCCTGCATTAAGAAAAATAAAAATAGTGAAACAATGACTCCTAAAATCATTGCTGATAAATATCTCATTTCTGGTTTGAATGTTAGAATAGCAAAGTTCATATAGATTATTTTTCCTTTGCAGAAAGAGACACTTTAGAGATACCACTCAATCTTATTTGGTCCATAATATCAATGACTAAACCTGTTGAAGCTAACTCGTCAGCAACCACTACAACACTGCTTTCAGGGTTCTCTGAATGCGCTGACTCCATGAGTATTCTTACCATTTCAAGCTCAATAGGACCTTTATTCATCCAGATCTGATCATTAGGCGAGACCGCTATCAGTATATTACCTCGTTCTGCTCTTCTTGCTGTTTCTGCCTCAGGTCTACTTGGATCTATTCCTGTTTCCTTAATAAAAGAAGTAGTCACAATAAAAAAGATCAACATAATAAAAACAATATCCATCATGGGTGTAATATTTATCTCACTATCCTCTTCTATTCTTTTCCTTCTTCTTAACATAGTCTTATTTTTGAGCTGCTATTGATACATTTGAAGCACCAGCTAACCTAGATTGATCTATAACTTTAACTAAAAAACCAGCATCTGCCTCTCTATCTGAGACAACAACCACAGAAGCTTGGGGTTTCAAAGCTAAATTAGACTCAATATTAGCTCTGACTGCATCTAAATTGATCAAACGATCCTGAATAAAGATTTGCCCTTCTGATGAAATACGAACAGAAATAACTTCTGATTTTTTTTGTTCTTTGATGGGTGATTTTGTTGGCCTATTAACATCTATTGAAATCTCTTTAACAAATGAAGTGGTCACTATAAAAAAGATCAACATAATAAAAACAATATCCAGCATTGGTGTAATGTTTATCTCGCTTGCTTCTTGTTTTTTTGTGAATCGTCTTCTCATATTTATTCAATAATTAAATGATCGGCGGCCTTATCTATCTCATCTTCAGATTTTCTTTTAAGCATATTAGCAATATAGACTCCTGATATAGCAGCTACAAGACCAGCCATTGTTGGAATTGTTGCTTGAGATACACCGCTCGCCATTAATCTTGCATTACCCGTGCCAAAAAAGGTCATAACATCGAAAACCTTAATCATGCCAACCACAGTTCCTAGCAATCCAAGCAAAGGCAAAATCTGCATCATTGTTTCAATTGTAAGAATAAATTGTTTTGAATTGATGGATAGTTCTGAAATCATTTGCTCTTTAATTTTTTTCGAATACCAATTGAGAGACAGATTCATTGCATTCCAGTCATCCGAAGTCTTTTTTATCCTCACTGGAAGAACGTAATAAAAAAACCAAAAACGCTCCACAATTAGAGTCCACATAATGACAGTGACAATAAGTATCCCCCATAAAACAGGACCTCCTGCTTCAAAAAAATCTCTGATGTCATTAA
This sequence comes from Gammaproteobacteria bacterium, assembly GCA_018672815.1. Next base: position 26,867 of record JABHDX010000090.1, read on the forward strand.
AAACAATTATTAAAATGGCAAATAATGCTGAAAACATTAGAACTGAAAGAACCCATAATTCTTTTGAATTTAAGTAGACTTGAATTTTTTTTAGTATGGAATAATTCATTACTTTCACGATTATGAAATTATTTTTTTATTGCATTTCTCGCAATTAAACCAGCACTTTGCTCTTCAAGAATCTCGATCAAGGAGCCACTCCAACTGGTTAATATACTGTGCAAGAAAACCAAAGGAATAGCGACTATCAATCCAAGCATGGTTGTGACCAAAGCTTGTGATATTCCTCCTGCCATTAATTTAGGATCGCCTGTTCCAAAAAGAGTCAAAGCTTGAAATGTTGCAATCATTCCAACCACTGTCCCTAAAAGACCTAATAATGGAGCAACTGCAGCAAAGACCTTAATAATGCTATGGTATTTTTCTAATTTTGGAACTTCTCTCAAAATTGCTTCATCAACTTTTAGTTCTAGCGATTCTACAGTAGCAGCTTCATTCTCAGTGTAGACTGATAGTATTCTTCCGAGTGCATTGTCACTTGAAATATCAGTGTTCGAAAGCTGTCTCTCAATAGCCTCTCCTTCTTTTCTTAGGATTCTCAACCTCCATAATGATAAAACCACACCAATAAAACCAATTAAAATAATAAAATAACCAACCACACCCCCTTGATTAATTCTTTCACTAAGTCCAGGTGCTTGTATTAATAACCCAAGTATTTGTCCCCTACTAGGATCAACAGCCATTGTCACAAACCCTTTGTTCGCTTTGAATAAATCATCAGCCATAGATCTATATCTTCTAGCTGGTTGCCTTGCTAAGACTTGCAGTGTTTGTGTTTCAGGGACAAACTTTAAAAAGAAATTTTCTGTGATCGCATTAAACACGCCGACTCTCACAATTTCAGCATTCGCTAATGAGCCTCCTGGTAAAACAACTTCTCCTTGAAAGCGCTCAACACGACCAGATTGTGTCATTTCTTCAAGCATTGAAACCACTAAACTCTTCATTTGACTAATTGAAGGTAGGCCTTTGGTTTCTGCCATCACTGCCAAAGCAATTTCACGATTAGGAAACTGCAATGAAACAATTGAATTTTTTACTGTAGCTATTACTTCACCGGCAACTTGCCTAAAGACTCCGAAAAGTTCTCCAAAATTACCAATCCTAATTCTCAAAGTCTCTCCAATCTCCTCAAGAATCTTCTCATTATTTTCGAACTCACTTTGCAGCCTAATACTTCTTTCTTCTTCTTCCTGAAGCCTTAATTTTGCTTGATCAAGCAAGAATTTTTGCTGATCTCTAGCATCAATGAACTGTTCCTCTCTTTTAGAATTTACGACTGATGTTTGAAATCCATCACTTCGAGTAATTTCAAGCAGTTTCTGCATTGTTAGAATATCTTTAAGGCTCTCAAGGTCTTTCCGATTTTCAAGAGACATTTCATCACCTTCTATCTGTGCATCTTCTTGAGCTATTGAGCTAATACTCAGCACCATTACAAAAATAAAGATAAAGGAAATATTTGATTTATAAAATTTCATTGAACTATTCCAGGTGCTTCAATTGGAAGCTCAATGAGGTCTGGAGTCACTTGTTTTTTTGCAATTCTAAGGCCTTGCTGGACATAATCGGTATACTCTCTCGATAAATCCTGCCATTGATTTAATTCTTTATTCCAAAAACCAGTCTCATCTTGATTGGGTGTTTGATAAGTTAATGAGGTTCTTCCTACTCTCAGGAAATCAACCTGTCTTGTTTGGCCTTCAATATCTAGAAAACCACTATAGGCTTCAATATCTGCTCCGTAACTGGTCTCGATTTGATAAGCATCCATAATTTGCCTATATTTCTCAGAAACAGTAATGTCAGATTGATCCATGATGATTCTTAATCTTGCGATTCTTTGTTTCCTTTCTTCCAATAAGAATGGAATATCTAGATCAATAAACTTATCGAGAGTATCGATACTCTCCAACATTAAGGGAACGATACCCCTTTCTACAATTGCAAAATCAACCAATTGCTGGTTAATGTCTTTAATTTGTAATTCTTGATCATCAATTAATCTTTCAACGTATTCATTGTATGAAATCAATCGATCAATTTGTTGCAAAACCAACCGATATTCACCTAGTAATTCTTGTGTTTGATTAGATAGATTGGAAATTTTGACTTGGGATTTCTGTGATCCCTCAGTTGTACTAGTTTGCACAACAAGACTATCGCCCAAAATATCAATTGGATTTGGGAGTATTATTGCTTCTTCATTATTCGATTGAGAATAAACTATGGAACCCACAAAGAGGAATACAGCCGTTATAAAAAATAAATAGCCTTTCTTTTTTATTTTCTTTTCTATCATAATGTATATTACTTTGAACCCATTCTTAGTAATCTAAAATCTAATTCACCATTAAAATTTATCAGAATAAAGCCTTTAGTTAAAGGTTCTAAGAGATCGTTTTTATAATTGCTTTGATCCATTAATTAACTACATATTACTGTAGTTTGGACCCCCTCCACCTTCAGGCGTTACCCATACTATATTCTGGCTTGGATCTTTGATATCGCAAGTCTTACAATGCACACAATTCTGTGCATTAATTTGGAATAATTTTTCACCATCTTTTTCAATAATTTCATAAACACCAGCAGGACAATACCTTTGAGCGGGTTCATCAAAAAGCAGAAGATTTTTCCCTATAGGAATAGAGGTATCTTTTAGTGTTAAATGACAAGGCTGATCTTCTTCATGATTCGTGCTTGATAAAAATACTGATGATAGTTTATCAAAAGACAATGATCCATCTGGCTTGTTATAATCTATTTTTGGCATGACATCGGCATTCTTTAAACATTCATGATCAGGTGTTTCATGATGCAAGGTCAATGGAAGTTTACCTCTGAATATTAGTTGATCTATACCAGCAAAAAAGACTCCTAATTTAGTTCCAAATTGATGAATGAAGGGTAAAAAATTTCTGGTTTTAAAAAGCTCTTTTTCAACCCAAGAAGACTTAAATTGATTCTCATAGTCTTCTAAATCATTAACTGGTGATTCTTTAGTGAATTCTCGAAGAATACTTTCAGCAGCTATCATTCCAGATTTCATAGCTGTATGAGTACCCTTAATTCTGGGAAAGTTAAGTGTGCCAGCATTATCACCTATAATTAAACCTCCTGGAAAGCTCATTTTAGGTCTCGACTGATGACCACCTTTTATTAGAGCTCTTGCTCCATAGGAAACTCTTGTTCCTCCTTTTAAGTATGTCTTGATTGATTGTTGATGCTTCCATTGTTGAAACTCTTCAAAAGGATTGATGTGAGGATTTTCATAGTCAAGAGGTACAATATACCCAATGAATGCTTGATTGTTCTCAGCATGATAAAAATAAGAGCCTGATAAAGTGTCGCTTTGAGCAGGCCAGCCCATCGTATGCATCACTAGGCCCTCTTGGTGCAACTCCGGGTCGATATCCCATACTTCTTTAAAACCAATGCCGTAATGTTGAGGATCTGAATTATGGTCTAAACTATATTTCTGAATCAGTTGTTTCCCTAAGTGCCCTCGACAACCTTCTGAAAAAATAGTGTATGTGGCTTTCAAATCTATACCTGGCTCAAAACTGTCTTTGTTGACTTTATCCTTATCGATTCCCATATCACCTGTAGCTACACCAATAACACAATCATCCTCATAGATAATTTCTGAAGCAGTATAACCAGGAAAAATGTCCACTCCTAAACCTTCAGCATAGTCTCCTAACCATCGGCAAAGGTTAGCCAAACTAATAATATAATTTCCATGATTTTTAAATGTAGGTGCAAACAGCAGTGGCACAGAAATGGATGAATTTTCATTGATTAAATACTTAACCTCATCTTTTAAAACAGATGTTTTTACTGGGGTATCTTGTTCTTTCCAATCAGGTATTAATTCATTTAATGCTTTGGGATCAAAAACATTTCCAGAAAGTATATGAGCTCCAACCTCAGAGCCTTTTTCTAAGACGCATACATTAATTTCTTTTGATTGCTCATTAGCTAATTGTTTTAATCGAATAGCTGCAGAAAGACCAGAAGGTCCAGCACCCACGATAACCACATCGTATTCCATCGACTCACGTTCCACTGATCGCTCCTTAGATAATTCGTAATATTAAACTATAAATATTACGGTAAAACGTTTATAAAAACTATTTAGAGGGGATTATAAGCTATTTTTATAACTTCACATGAAAGATTAATTACATCAAAAATCAAATAAACTATAATGCTACGATTATTTTTAAAAAATTAAAAAAACATAGGTTTAATTATGGCTGGAAAACTCATACTCTGTAGGCATGGTCAAAGCGAATGGAATTTATCAAATCGCTTTACTGGCTGGGAAGATGTTGACTTAACTGAAAAAGGTGAAAAAGAAGCAAAAGATGCAGGTTATAACTTAGCTAAAGAGAATATTTCTTTTGATGCTGCCTATACATCGCTTTTAAAAAGAGCAACGAGAACTCTATTTATCATACTTGAAGAAATGAATCTCACTTGGATTCCTATTACCAATGCATGGGAATTAAATGAAAGACATTATGGTGCCCTACAAGGTCTGAATAAATCTGAAGTTGCAAAAGAATATGGAGAAGAACAGGTTCAGATCTGGAGAAGAAGTTATGATATCCCTCCGCCATTAATTGAAGAAGATGACTTAAATCACCCTCGTCTGGATCAAAAATATAATGGCATTGACAACCTGCCTTGTGGTGAAAGCTTGAAAGACACACTCGGTCGTGTTCGCCCCTATTGGCAAGATACTATCCTACCCTCCTTACTAGGAAATAAAGATACAATTATTGTAGCTCATGGAAATAGTTTGAGATCTCTAATAAAAATGATTGATGATATTAGTGATGAAGATATTATTGAGATGAATATTCCAACAGGTATACCCTTGTTGTATGAATTTAATGAAAATTTAAAACCAGTGTCGAAAAGATTCATTGGTGATCAAAAACAAATTGATAAAGCCACTGAAATGGTTGCTAAACAAGGAATGATTAAAAAATGATCTATAGTATTGATAAGAATACACCAAATTACGATGACTCAAATTTTATAGCTGAGAATGCAACAATTATAGGTAAAGTAGAATTAAATAGTGATGTTAGTATATGGTTTAATGTAGTTATTCGAGGTGATAATGACCCTATCATTATAGGAAAAGGATCTAATATACAAGACGGTTCTATATTACATACTGATATTGGAGCTCCTTTAACTATAGGAAAAAATGTCACGATAGGACATAAAGTTATGCTGCATGGATGCAATATCTCAGATAATTGTCTGATTGGCATCAATAGTACAATTCTTAATCATGCACAAATTGGGAAAAATTCAATTGTTGGTGCTAACTCTCTGATCACAGAAAATAAAGTTTTCCCAAGCAACTCATTGATTATGGGTTCACCTGCCAAAGTTATAAGATCTTTAGAAGAGAAAGAAATTAAAATGATCCAATTCTCTGCTGAACATTATGTTCAAAATGGACAACGATTCAGGAAGTCACTTAAGTCCGTCTAACTCTCATTAATCCTTCTTGAGAGGTTGATGCAATGAGCACTCCATCTCTGGAAAATATTTGTGCTCTTGCAAAACCTCTAGAGCCATTTGATCTTGGACTCTCATAGGCAAATAACAACCATTGATCTACTGCACATGTATTATGAAACCACATCGCATGATCCAAACTCGCCATTTGGAATTTATTTTGCATTAAATTGGTTCCATGAGGCAGTATTGCCGTTGTTAACAAGTCATAATCAGAAACATAAGCAAGCAAAGCCTGATGCATAACAATATCATTAGACATGCTGCCTTTGGCTCTAATCCAACTATGCTTAATTGGGTCTTTTACTTCATTGATTAAAAAATGAGGTGTTTCAACTGGTTTAACTTCAAAGGGTCTCTCACGGGTTAACATTCTTCTAATTCTTAAAGGCAGTTGCTCTATCCATTCTGGTTTTATGAGGTCAACTAAATCTTCTAACTCTTCTGGAGGTGGGACGTTTGGCATAGCTGACTGATGCTCAAGACCATCTTCAGGCACTTGAAAAGATGAAGTCATATTAAAAATTTGTTCACCATGCTGAACTGCGATTACTCTTCTATTGGAAAAACTACCTCCATCACGAGCTCTATCTACTTCATATACTATTGGTGCTTCAAAGTCCCCTCTTCTCAAGAAATAAGCATGCAAAGAATGAACATTTCTGTCTACCACTGTTCTGCTTGCTGCCATTAATGCTTGACCAAGTACTTGTCCTCCAAATACCTGTGGGCTTCCAATATCTTGGCTCTCTCCTCTGAAGATATTTTTTTCGATATCTTCAAGGTCCAACAAACTCACCAATCGTTCAATTGATGTGTCTAGGTTATTGTTTTGATTCATTATGATTCTAAATAATAGAAAGAAACTGTTTCTGCTATACAAGCAGGTTTATCTTGCCCTTGTATTTCAACCGTTGTATCGCCAATAACTTGAATGGCTCCTGCTCTTTGACGTGTTGTCTTAATTGTAGCTCTCGCCCTAATCTTACTCTCAACTTGCACCATATTCGTAAATCGAACTTTATTTACACCATAATTAATTGCATTTTTTAAACTTTTGAATTCTATAAACTCTGCAGTCATTGCAGGTATCATCGCAAGTGTTAAATAGCCATGAGCAATAGTTTTCCCATTTGGCATTTCATTTTTAGCTCTCTCAATATCTACATGAATCCATTGATGATCATTAGTTGATTCTGCAAATTGATTGATTTGATCTTGGGTAACATCCTTCCATCCAGAAACACCAATCTCTTGTCCTTCCAATGCTTTTAAGTCTTCAAATGTCTCTATCACATGCGCCATATATTAACCTTGAACTGGTCCAATATTATTCAAAAACTCCATCCTAGTTGCTTCAGAATTCCTAAAATCACCCAACATCATGCTAGTGACCATATCTACACTCTTTTTATTCACACCCCGAGTTGTCATACATGCATGTTTAGCAACGACTACAACACCTACGCCTTTGGGCTGAAGAGAGTTATTGATGCATTTGGCAATTTGAGAAGTCATCTTCTCTTGAACCTGAAATCGCCTAGCATAAGCATCTACAACTCTAGCGAGCTTACTTATTCCAACAACTTTATTGTTAGGCAAGTAAGCTACATAGGCTTTTCCTGTAATCATAGCAATATGATGCTCACAATGAGAGGTAAATTCAATACCTCTGAGGGTTACCATTTCATCATAATCCTCGACTTCTTTAAATGTACGAAGCATGAATTCATCAGGCTCTTCATTGTATCCACTAAACCAGTCTTTATAAGCCTTAGCAACTCTAGCTGGGGTATCTAACAAGCCTTCACGTTCAGGGTCATCTCCCGCCCATTCGATTAAAGTTTTAACAGCTGCTTCTGCATCTTCTCTACTAGGAGCATTATTATTGTCAGCCATATTACATTCCTCAAAATTTAACTTTTATTTAAAAAAATAATAAATTCAAATATTTATGCAAACCATGTTCTCATACATGTAATGCAATTTCACCCAAATCCTTCAAGGATAGTTCGTATTAATCAGTGCTTTTGGATTTTGTGGCTTAATGAGATGGGTATCGAGTTCTATCAATGTATCTCTGGGACTATTATTTTTGATAAATTGATTATCTTGTAATACGCTCTGAAAAAATTTTGGCTCATAGATTGCACATAGTGGTTCTGGAAGTCCATCTCCTAGGTTAGAAAAGACAGTTGCAAATTTTTTCCTATTTCTATTTGCTATCAAATGACTAATAGTTGCGTTATCAAGAAATGGCATATCACAAGCAACAATCAACCAAGCAACGTTTGGGGAAAAACTGAAAGCTGAAAGAATTCCTGCCATTGGTCCTGTGTATTCATCTAGATCAATAATCTGATTAAATTCTGATCTTTTATCTTCTTCCTTCTGATCCTCTCTAACGGAAATAAATACATCACTGAGCGAATGTGTTAATAGTGCATAGATTTTATCTAACATAGTTTGGTTGCCATCACTAATCAAAGCCTTATCTTTGCCCATTCTTTTACTATATCCGCCTGTTAGAATAAGGCCATGAATATCAGATTCCATAATAATCTAATTATCCTATATCTCTTTTACCACCAGACTTTTTTACAAGAGCTACATCCTTAATTATAATCTCATGGGAAAGTGATTTACACATATCGTAAACAGTCAGTGCTGCCACACTAGCTCCTGTTAAAGCTTCCATTTCAACTCCTGTTTTATGGTCAATTTTAACCTTGCAATTGATGATAAGATCTCCCATCTCATTAAAAACAATTTCGATCTTACAAGAATCCAAACTCAAAGGGTGACAAAAAGGTATTAGTTCATGTGTTTTTTTTGCTGCCATAGTCCCCGCCACTATGGCTGTATCAATTACGGGACCTTTTTTGGTATTGAGCTCTCCATTAGAAAATGCTTCTCTTACCTCTTTTGGCAGCTCAACTTTTGCTGATGCAATAGCAACCCTTGAAGTCACTTCTTTTTTTGATACATCAACCATGGTAGGTCTATTATTTTTATCTATATGGCTAGTCATTGTTCTCAATTCTTAACACATCCAATTAATTGATATCATTATAACAACAATGTTGTGAATACAGGCTGAATCATGATGATAAATTTTAATCTTAATTTGATCTATAATGTATGCCAATAAGATAAGCATATAATATGTCTCTAACATTAATAGAAAAAATTTGGAATGATCATGTCATCAAAGATGATGGAGATGGTAATTTCTTAATTTATATCGATCGTATTTTCTTACATGAACGAACTGGCAGTATTGCCTTAAAGAGCATAGAAGAAAGTAATCGATCAGTGAGAAACCCAAAAAAGGTTTTTTCAACAATCGATCATATAGTTGATACATTCCCAGGTAGAAATGACACTACATTGATGCCTAGTGGCAGTGCATTTATCAAATCATTTAGAGATTCGGTAAATAAAGAAGGAATTAATTTCTTTGATCTAGACAATGAACACCAAGGTATAAGCCATGTTGTATCTCCCGAACAAGGTATAGCACTACCCGGTATTACATATATATGTCCAGATTCTCATACCTGCAGTTTAGGTGGTTTAGGATCTATGGCATGGGGCGTTGGTTCTAGTGAGTGTGAGCATGCATTGGTTACGAATACACTGCTACTAAAGAAGCCTAAAATGATGCAGGTAACCTTTGAGGGTAAATTAGCGGAAGGAGTTAGTTCTAAAGATTTAATACTCTATCTAATATCAAAGTATGGAGCAGCGGGAGGCAAGGGTTATGCAATAGAATTCAAGGGTCCTGTGATTAATAAATTAGGCATTGAAGCAAGGTTGACGCTCTGTAATATGGCAGTTGAATTTGGTGCTTGGACAGGGATTATAGCACCTGATCAGAAAATATTTGATTACCTAAAAGATAAGCCTTTTGCACCTAGAAAAGAAAAGTATAATGAAGCTCTCGACCAGTGGAACAAGTTGTACAGTGATCCAGATGCTCACTTTGATAAGCAATTAACAATCAATTGTTCTAACTTATCTCCATTCGTTACTTGGGGGACCAGTCCAGAACAAGCGCTGCCAATTAATGATGTTATCCCTGACCCAAATAATATAGAAAATGCTTTAGAAAAAGAGTCAGCATTAAGAGCTATGGAATATATGAATTTGGAAGCTCATCAAAAAATTAATACAATCAAAATTGATGCAGCATTTATTGGATCTTGTACGAATAGCAGGATTAGTGACCTTAGATCTGCTGCAAAGTTATTAAAAGGTAAAAAAGTAGCCAAAGGTGTTAAGGCCATTTGTGTTCCCGGATCAACACAGGTTAAGAAAATGGCAGAACAAGAAGGCCTAGATAAAATTTTTATTGAAGCAGGTTTTGAATGGAGAGAATCGGGATGTTCGATGTGTTTTTTCGTTGGTGGTGAAAGCTTTGAAGAAAAAAGTAGAGTTATAACAACAACCAATAGAAATTTTGAAAACAGACAAGGAAAAGGAACACGGTCTCACTTAGCTTCTCCAACAACAGTCGCTGCGAGTGCTATCAGTGGGCATATTAATTTTACTAAAAATATTGGTTCTGAAGTATGAAACCTTTCAAAACTCATAAAGGAAGTGCTATAGCTTTTTTAAGAATTAATATTGATACTGATGCAATTATACCCAGCAGAGAAATCAATAAAGTTTCTAAATTAGGTTTAGGTAAGAGTCTTTTTGCAGAATGGCGTTACATGTCATTAAAATCAAAAAAAATAAATAAAGATTTTATATTGAATCAGTCGATATATGAAAATGCCTCAATTCTTTTAACTGGAGATAACTTCGGCTGTGGTTCTTCCAGAGAACATGCTGTATGGGCTATTCAGCAATGGGGCTTCAGAGTCATTATTGCTCCTAGTTTTGGGACAATTTTTTATAATAATTGCATCAAGAATGGTCTCTTACCAATAGTCCTTGATGCACAAAAAATTGAAAGTCTTAAGCACTTCATTGAGATTAATCCAATAAAAAATCAATTAAAAATTGACCTATCAAAGAAGATAATTACTTTTGAAAAGAATAATTCTTTCCATTTTAGCATTGACAAAAAAGATCAAGATTTTTTAATAAATGGTCTTGGCCAAATCGATCTAACACTAAAAGAGATAGATCAAATTGATGCCTTCGAAAAGAATCACTTAAACAAGAATTCATGGTTATAAAAAGAAAGCTAAATTATTATTTGATTATCCTTTCTTCTTACACTCACTAAAGATGGTTTTGGTGGATCATTAACTTTTTTTGAAGGCCAATTTGAACCAATCGGAACTCTTCTTATTTGTTTAAATTCTTTACCATCGGTTGTTTTGATTAAAAATTCTCTTTCTTCATGGGCCATATCTTTCCTAATACCATTAAATAGCCCTGGATGTTGCGGTGTCAAAAATAATGTTTTATGATCCTTGCTAAATTCTAACCCGCAAAGCTCTGATTCTGATGGTCCAATTGCAAAAGGTATGGATAATCCCAAAAATTCTCCTGATCTTGGTATCAACCAAGCACTATTATTCCCATATATTCCTCTAAGATTACTATTGGAGATAGTATTTCTATCTACAACCGATTGATTTAACTTGTCACTTCCAATATCTGTGACCATCCATAAATTACCTTTCCCATCAAGCTCAAGGTTATCAGGATTGGCCCAACCTGATTGATCATCAGATGGCTCGCCTCCCATTAATAAAGTTTCCCAAGTAAACGTTAATGCTGACGGTGAAGCATTATCGTCTAGAATCTTAACGATTTGGCCTGGTTGATAGGCATCTTGATCTTCTTTATTACCAAATATTTCTTTATTTGGGCTATCACTAGAACTTACATCAATAGAAGTAAAAGCAAAATAGAGTTCGCCACTAATTTCGTCAAATTCACAATCTTCTGGTCTTGGACAACTAGTTGCACCGGCTGCATTGGCAGAAAAATGAGCATCAATTAAAATTGCTCCTTGGATCTCCTCTTCATTATCACCTGTGTATAAATCTCCAAGTGAGTCTCCCAAGACTGCAAAATCATTTTTCAAACTTACATCATCTTCATATTTTTTTATTCCACCTAAGCTTCTATCTGGATGTGGCATCGAAACGACAGAGCCGATAACTTCTGATGGAAGGACGGGATTTATTTTTGTTCCAGCTGAAAGTGGAATCCAATATCCGCTCCCATCAGTATTAAATTTTGCGGCATACAATGTTCCAGCCTCTAGCAATTTTGAATTGGTTTTAGATTTTGGATTTGATGTACTCTCTTCACTAATGAACTTATAGATATGGCCTCCCTTTCTATCACAGCCTGAATAGATGGCTATTGGCATATCCTTTTTAGAATTCACTGCAAATGCTTCATGAAAATATCTGCCTAGCATTGTATGCTTTGTTCCGTAATCCTCTTTATTGCTTGGGTCGACCTCAACAGCCCAACCATATTTATTACCTGCCAGTCCTAATATATTTCCAAAACCATTGCCCATACTTGGAATGAAAGGTACCGTATTGGTTGGAAAAGAACTACCATCACTCCTGACTGGCTCTGGTGCATGACTTGCATAATATTCTTCCGCACTTAAGACTGTACCCCAGGGTGTTGTTGTACCTGAACAATTCCAGTAACTTCCTAGACATTCATTACCTAAATGATCTTCAAAGCCTTGCTTATTTTTCTTATTAAAAACAGAGCTTGCAGGGCCTGTAGAATAGGATCTTTTTTTAGGATCATTGATAGCACTCGCAATGGATATTCGTCTATCCTTATCGGAATAGGTTCTAACCCAATCACCATTGTTCTTCTTTTTGACTGAAATGACAGAAATTCCCATATCTTCAGTAGCCTCCATCACAATGCTCTTTATCTTTTCTTTATCAGGATTATTATCATCCAAACTATTATAATCTTTGAGGATACCGCCCTGTATATTACTCAGAGCTTCATCAGGCAATTCATAATTCATGACCATTGGGAAGGTTTGCAAATAAGTTTTAAAATTATCAAAATCCACACATTCATGATTAACCACTAAATATGCTTCATTATTACCAGTTTCAACTAATCCAATGTGGTCATTATTAAATCCATAACGAGAATCGCCAACTGGGTCACCCCATGATGCAACAACATTATAGGTAAAACCCTCTGGTAAAATAAGATCGTCCTCAACCTCATGATATGCATACGAAATAATTTGATCTTCAGGCTCTATACCAGACGTAGGATGAGGGAAGGATAATTTTAGTGGCTTCCAGGAATATCTATTAATGAGGGCTTTCGATAATTCAGCAAACTTTCTATTCATGGAATAAGTGAAAGCTAAACTAGATGATGCCAGTGCTGTTCCTGCTCCAAAAAATTTTATAAATTTTCTACGATCAAACAATGATTTCATGAGTTAATATTTTTTTACTTTATGAGTTAATGATTTCGTTAGTTTATTTTATTTGGTTTTGAGTAATGCCTTAAAATTGATTATTATTCTTTTTCCTTATAGTAAGGTTAGAATATCATAATACAATAATAATTAAGGTTGGATGATGTCACATATCGATATATTAATTAGTGAAGTTGGTCCAAGAGATGGACTTCAAAGTATAGAAAGCATTATGTCCACTCAGGATAAAAAAGATTGGATTCTAGCAGAAGCCAATGCAGGCGTGAGAGAGATTGAAGTAGGCTCTTTTGTTCCTCCTAAGTTATTACCACAATTGGCAGATACAGATGAAATAGTTCGTTATGCAAAAACCATTCCTGATTTAACAGTTGCGGCACTAGTGCCAAATTTTATAGGCGCAAAAAATGCTATTGATGCTGGTGTCGATAAAATGTGTCTACCACTTTCAGTTAGTGAATCTCATAGCAAGGCAAACTTACGAAAAGATCATAATCAGGTTCTGGAAGAAATTAAAAAAATAAGCGACTACATAAAAACCTTAGATGAGAGTAATAGACCTGAATTTGAGGGAAATCTTTCAACAGCTTTTGGATGCACTATTGAAGGTAAAGTCTGTGAAAAATCTGTGCTCAGTTTGGGCGCAAAGATGATGGAACTCGGATGCAATGAAGTTGGTCTGTCGGACACAACAGGCTATGCTAACCCTGCACAATTAAAGAGATTGATACGCTTACTAAAAAATGAAATTGGTGGTGAAAATCTGACCAGTGTTCATCTGCATAATACTCGAGGTCTAGGTTTAGCTAATGCTCTTGCTGCACTGGATGAGGGGATCACAACACTAGATTCTTCACTAGGTGGAATTGGAGGTTGCCCATTTGCTCCCGGTGCAAGTGGCAATATTGTTACTGAGGATCTAGTTTTTATGTTGGATGCAATGGGTATCAAAACAGGTATTGACATTGATGCTCTCCTGGCTGTTAATCAAATGGTAAAACAAGCTCTACCCAATGAAGAGTTATATGGTTTTACTATTGATTCAGGCCTTCCTAAAGGTTATACAGGTGGCGGATGGGGCTTAACTGAATGAATGATTAAAGCTTATACTTAAAATCTAAGAAAGCACTTTGATAATCTGTTTCCATCCTCTTTTTATTATCAAACCAAATAAAGTCAAAAGATAATTTCTCTGAAAAAGAGTAGCTAATAATCATTTGATGACCTTTGTGGTCAGTTCCACCTCCTCCAAAATCAGAGTTCACTAGTGCACCAAAAACTGCATTCTTCTCAACGTCTTTGTATAAATAAGTTGCTTCCCATAGTCGGTTAAATTTTAATTTAATTCCAGTTTGAAATCCCTTCTCATCATTGTTTGCGTCTTTATTATCAACAATATCTAAAAAAAATAAAGCAGGGATTAATTGAGTACCAATCGTTGTTTTTACTTCTGCAGTAATATTAGTGATGTTAAAATCATTTAAATAAGTCCCATCAATATCCATCTGGTTTCCAAATACCTTACCATTCCAAGTTATCTCTGTAGCTGGCCTACCTTTAATCTTGTCAAAATTATATTGGGCAAGAGCAATCTTAAAAGAAGTTTCTTCGTTAAAAGAGTCAGAGAACCCAATTTGAAATCCATCTATGGAGACTGACTCAAAAGATGTTTTGTCATAAGAAAAAAGACCCAATGTCCCAAAATATATGCCTTTATTAAATTGAAAAGCCACACCTTCAGGATTGAAATCCCCATCATAAATAAGCTCACCTTTATTAGATCTAAAAAATGGATTTGATTGTTTTCCAACTACAATTTTTGAACTCTGATTAATCGCATAACCAAAATAAAATTGATCCATGCCAATATCACTCAAGGAAAAACCATGGCCAAGAGTCTGATTAGAAGATGTTGAATTTTCTTCGGCAGTGGCAAATCGGAATTTTATTATTAGCTGATCACTTGGCTTAAACTCTGAGCCTAGCCTAGCTCTAATCCTATTCCGCCTTCTTTTAGAAACTTTACTCTCATCATCTGTGTATTCATAACGATAACGAAAATCATAACTTACCTTGCTTTTATTTTCTTCTGCATAAATATTAAAAAAAAAGAAAGTTGTAATCAAAGTTAGTAATAGCTTTTTCATTTATTCTTCTAAAGATGCTTCATTAATTATTATTTTCTTATGATCCAAAAAATCCTTTCAGAGCAAAAAAGAAAAGAATTGAAAGTCCAGCACCGACCGGCAACGTGACTATCCATGAAAGAATTATTTTTCCCACCACACCTAAATTAATAGCACCTATTCCTCTAGCTAAACCAACTCCCAATACCGCTCCTACGAGCGTATGAGTAGTAGAAATGGGAAGTCCTGTGCCAGAGGCTATAACCACAGTTCCAGCAGCAGCTAACTCAGCTGCAAAACCTCTGCTTGGTGTGAGTTCTGTAATGGATCTACCAACAGTCATCATCACTCGATAACCCAACATACCAAGCCCAAGAACAATTCCTGAAGCACCAATTAATAATACCCACGCTGGTAGTATCGATTTTGCGGCAACCTCTCCACCACTATTGATGACAGAGACTATAGCTGCTAATGGACCTATCGCATTAGCCACATCATTGGATCCATGAGCAAATGCCATTGCACATGCAGTGAAAACCATTAACACTGCAAATATTCGTTCAACACCATCAAACATGGCACCATTTTTTTCTTTTTTAGTATTATCAATCTTTTGCAGTAAAAGTGTTCCCATTAAGCAAATCACTAGAGCAATAACCAGAGACCATGCAATGCTTTGAGAAGTAGAGAAGCTCAAGCCAACATGCTTTAGTCCTTTTAAAAATGTCACCATGGAGACTATAAAACCTGCTAGAAACATATACATTGGTACATATTTCTTAGCACTCATAAAAGGATCTGGTTTTTGAAGAATTAACTGTTTAACGCTGGTGAACAAAAGAAAAGATATTGTTCCTGCCATAATGGGTGATACCACCCAACTTGCTACAATGGATGCAACTTTAGGCCATTGTACAACATCAAACCCTATGCCCACTGCAGCAAAACCAACTATGGCGCCTACAATGGAATGAGTTGTCGAGACTGGCCAACCAAAATACGAAGCAATCAAGAGCCATATTCCAGCTGCCAATAATGATGCGATCATACCAAATACCAGAAGCTCAGGTGTTTGATTTATGACACCTGAATCAATTATTCCTTTTCTGATGGTAGAAGTGACCTCACCTCCAGCTAGGTAAGCGCCTGCAAATTCAAATATACAAGCCACTAAAACAGCTTGACCTAAGGTTAGAGCTCTAGCACCAACAGAAGTACCCATGGCATTTGCTACATCGTTTGCTCCAATACCCCAAGCCATAAAAAAGCCACAAAAGCAGCCTATAATTAATAAAATGTGGCCGTAATCCGCTATTACATCAATCATTATTATTTCCTATAATTACTTAGATACTAGTCTTATTAATACATGTCCCACTGTTTGTGAAATATCAGCTAATGAACCAATTTTATTGATTACATCATATAAAAACATTACATCGACTGGCGGGTATTCCTTTTCAACTTTAAAAAACTCTGTCCTCAAAGCTATTTCTAATTCATCGTTCTCTTTTTCAATTTTCTCCAACTCTGAAACAATATCCTCAAGCAAATTTGCATCGGATGAACTGAAGCCACTTCTTTGCATTTGATCTACCTTCTTAACTGCATTGGAAGCTTGATTTGCAGCTTTAATAGCGGCATTAGCGCAGTCAATGAACCCTGATTTTATTTCTTCTGGAATCAACATTTGACGACCAATCATGACACCTGAGATATCTTTAGCAGCATTGGGTATCCCATCCATAGTAAAAACTAGATCCAGAAGGTCTTGTCTTGAAACACTCATAAAAAGTGATTTAGGGAGATTATTACGAATACTATTTTTTATATCATCAGCTTGATTTTCCAGTGAAACAATTTCTTTTCTGCATTCTTTAGCTTCCTTCCAATCATTTTTTGAAACAGCTTTCAAAAACCTTTGGAGTTCTTTACTAGTTTTATTGCCAATCTTCATATGCTCTTGTAAACCAGTGAATGGTGACTCTGCAAGCATCCCTAAGAAAGTATCATTGCCCATTTTATTACCTCAATTTTATTTGTTTTTTATAACTCATAATTTCTTTTAATCAGATGTCTCTTTATAAAGATAGGCTAATAAGTCATCTCGGTCATCTTTATTTCTTATGCCTGAGAAAATCATTTTATTACCAGGTACCAATTCATATGGCTTTTCCAACCAATCATTAAGATTGTCAAAACTCCACTTAAGATTTGAATTTAACAACACATTTGAATAGATAAAACCATTATCTCTTGCTGCTTGTGCATTAAATATTCCATATAAATTAGGTCCTACTTTGTGAGGTTCACCTTTTTTAAGTGAATGACAAGCTCTGCATTGAAAATAAAGTTTTCTTCCTCTCTCAGCATCGCCCATATCAACAGTTAAATCAGAGATTGGGTTAGCAGATTGTTGTGTTTGCTCTTGTGTATTTGATTGATCAATTTTTTGATCACAACCCATGGTTATCATAAAAATAAGAATTACCAATTTTTTATTAGAAATAATCAAGATGAAAGTATTCTTTAGTGATTAATTTTATCCATCAATTATACCAACAATTTTCACGAGTTAGTTATTCATATATCACAGGCCCACTATCTTCATGCAGATTAAAAGATGAAAGCTTAGAGTGCTCACTCATCATTCTTGAGTAATAATCACTGGGTAGTTGATCTATAGTGTCTAATTTTACGCCAGAGGCATGCCACAAAGTATGTCCCTCGATACCTTCCATATCCATCCAAGGCAACCATGGCATAACGACAGTGGATGTAAACATACTGGAAAGAGAGTTAACGTTTTGATCTAAAAATTCATCAAGTGGTGCAAACATGGTTGATCGCTGTAGTCTAGGCTCTGATAATCCAGGTGGGTATGAAGTTTGGTTATGCATCCAAACTGTTTTGGGGCCAAAAGTCCAATCCAAGATTAAAGGTTTATCGGGCATCTGGTCAATGAAAGGAGTTGGTCTTGCTCCCATTGTAGAGATATTTAATCCTCTGCCTAAACTGGCTTTTCTAATATTAGGTAGAACTTGATTTACTTTACCTGTAAATGGGTTTTCATATTCTCGAATCATTTCATTGGAATCAATGTCTCTAAAAAAAGTCAGCATGTTTCCTAGTATTTCATAGGAACCATCTTCTTTTGATATCACCTTATAGCTCTCCATTCCTTCAATATTCACCATGGGTATTGGTTGTTCTGAGCCTTTCTGTGCATAAAGAGTTCCATTGTAATGCCAAGGGGTTTGATCAACGTCTCCTAGACTGGATTGCATTCTCATTAAGTTTATTAAATTATTTAAGGGTAAACTTAAATCCGGTATATTTTTTGGGATCGTACCACTAATAGCACCAGATGATTGATTGCTTGCTAACAAAGTCGATGCGCCCAACCCCAATAAAAAATCACGCCTTAGAATATTTTCTGTCATGCCTCCCTCCTTCAATTTTATTTTGATTTTATATGTTCGATGACTTTATCTGCAAGAAATTCTGCTACTAATTGGTGGTCTTCTTCAACTCTCCACATAGACCAAGTTCCATTATATTGATTTTGAACTGGTTCTTTCTCACTTGGAGAACCAAGGTTTGGATCATACCCCAAGTGTCCATAATGTGAGACATGAAATGCTAATGAAGGATCCATATCATTTCTTTTCTCATTGAGTAATGTTTGTCTTTTTGGAGGATAAGGTTGATTGTTTGGGCATCCTCCCATTTCAAAGCAACACGATTCTATCAAAGTTGGATTGTCTATACTCTTGCACATTGGATTAACCCAGATACCCCAATAATCGGCAAATGGATGGCCTATTTCTGGATAAGATTCAAAATCTAAAGAATTAATATTAATCCAATTCATATAACCAATCTCCTTAGCAATTTGATTGGGTACCTCCACTAAATTCAAGACTGAGTTTTCCATAATTTGAGGGAAAACAACGACTATATGGCCAACTCCATTTTCTCTCAATTGATTCAATGCTTCCCAATAACGATATCCCCAATCTCCTTTTGGTCTTTCATGATTTGTATCGTATAAAACATTAAAACCCAGATTTTCTCCTCTCATTTCTCTTGTTCTCTCCATAAGGGATGAAATCGATCTGTCTTTTTTTATCTTTTCATTTTTCACCAAATCACCAAACCAACCACCTAAAATATTCTCGGACTGCATCTCAGGGTATTTCTCTAAAAGTTGATCTTTGATATTTTGATTTAAAATTAATGTGTCGTTAATCTTTGGATCGAAAAAATGATCCAAAGATCGAATCCCATGATTGACCATTAATACTCCTGTTTTACCCAATGTAACCTCTCTATTAAACTCCAGCTCAATACCTTTGACATGAAATTCTGCCAATCGAGGATCGCTAATAACAGGATTGGGATTGCTCTCATAATCAATCATTGGATTTATAATTGGTTCACCTAATGACCGAGTCCAATTCTTAGGTTCTGTAGGAAAAGATCTCAACATGAGCTGATTTGGATCATTGACCCATTCTAGAGAAACTGATGTGCCATTAATTATATTAAAATTATCTATCACCTTTCTTGATTCAATAAAAACATCAAATGTTTTAGAAAATCGTGCACCTGCTGTTGTTAAATCGATCATAATAATCCGGTCAACACCAATTTTTAAAAGCCTCTCAATAGGTCCATCTGTATCATAGCGATTTGGATCACAATCATTCCATGATGGATCACCTGACCCACAATAATTGAGCACTACATCATTATTAATTTTTGAATAATAAAGCATACGTGGATTTGGTAATTCAAAAATATCGGGGCTCAACCAAGTCATTTTATCTACAATAAAATCAACATCAATCTGACTTTCTCTATTTTGAAGGCTTAATGCTAATTGCTTTGTAAGTATTTTTTTTGATGCTGGGTATGGGTCTATACCTCCAATACGTTCATATTCAAAAGAATACTTTCCTTTCTCTTTGGGTGCATTTCCTGCTTTTAAGATCTCAGGCCAGTATTCAGGATTCCAAATAATTTGTTTATAAACTGGGCTGTTATGATCATATGAAAAAATTTGCATAGTAGATTCCCAGGTTTCTTTTTCTCCAAAAACTTCAAAACCTCCATGTGAAACAATGAGCACACCTATTCGGTGTTCTTTTTTAGTAGGATTTATTTGGTCAGAATATTGGAAACAACTAGAAATAAAACAAAATAGGCTGAACGATATTATGACCTTTATTTTATGTATAACTGCCATCATAGATAATTACAAACCCAGTGCTCCAGGGTTCATAATATTATTAGGATCCAATGATTTTTTTATATCTTGTAAAGCCATAGCAGCCTCTGCTTGTCTTCCATTTTGATATGGGTAACTCTTACCAACTTGAAAATGAACAGCTCCTAAATCTGAATAAATTTCCTGCACACGAGTTTTAAGTTCAGCAATTAAAGCCCTTCCTTCAGGATTTGCATCATGAATTGGTAACATATCTAGATAATCTTGATCCAAATAGGTTTTATGATATATCGACCGATCATCCTTCCAATACAAAGCAACTTCGTACAAGAAACTATGAGTGGAATAAGTCATGAACATTGTGCCTGCTTCAACTGAATGTTTTGTCATTGCCTCTTTCTTTTCTAGATAAAGGTCTTGAATACGATTATACATTTTCTGCATTTTGGAAAATGGTAATAACCCATGCATAGGAACCCACCTTTCACCATTTGGTCCTAAAATTGGATACAAAGGCATAAAAGGCATTGCGCCCATAACAGTTGGAATTGTGTTAGCAATTTCTGTTCCAAAAGAATTTGCCGCTTTTCTTGTTTGAGCAAGTTTACTTTTAACTTCTGCTGTACTATGACCCTCCACCACAAAATGAGAAGAATAATCGAAACCAGTTAGAAATCTTTTACCTGCTAATGCCATTTTCATTAGTTGAACTATTGCTTCTAATGGGTTTCTAGCAGTTTTCAACACTTCATAAGCTGCTTTGATTGAGTCCATAAAAGTTACTTTTCCTAACTGTCCTTGTTGCAATTTTGGATCTAAACCCCAGTTACTTGATGCGGACTCCTCTCGTGCAACTGCAGCCATTGCTTGACTCATTGAATCATAAGTCTTAAATCCAAAAGAACAGGTAAGAGTATGTGATGGTAATTTTATCAATCTTAAAGTGATGCTCGCTTTGACCCCTAAGGCACCAGCATCACCTGAGAATATACCTGTTATATCTGGACCATAATTTCTAAAAAATGGCGTACTATTTTCCATAGCCAAGGACCCTGTTTTAATCATTTTCCCACTTGCTAGCACAACCTCATAACATAAAACAGACTCAGGAGAACCTCCATAAGCACTCGTTCCCATGCTTACACTATTTTGTGATGTAGAACCTCCAACGGTTGCCTTTAAACCAGAAAATGGTCCCCAAAAAGGAGTTCTTAACTTCTTCTCAGCTAAAGCAGCTGACATTTCAGCCCATGTTACTCCAGGTTCCACTGTCACAAACATATCTTCTTCATTAATTTCTAAGATTTTATTCAATCTGGAAGTATCAATAATAATAGAATTAGGATCAGTCGGAAGGTAAGCATCTGTATAAGAAGCACCCCCTCCCCTTGTTACAATTGAAATTCCTAAGCCTGCAGCAATTCTAACTGATTCTTGGAGCTCACCAATATTTCCTGGCTGAATAATAGCCAATGGAATCTCGAGGGAGCGATAAACATCCGTAGAGTAAAATTCAAGTGAGTGCTCATCAGTGAGAACATATTTCTCACCAATTGCGGCTTTTAGAACTTTAATCAAATCTATTTCGTTTGTATCCATTCTCTATTTTCTCCTATGTAATCGACCACTTAGATTCATCTTTAGGCAATTCCTCTATTGTAGAATTTTCTAAGTGAAGATTAATCTTTTCTGCAAATTTCTCTCTGCCATTACCTCTCTGTGTAAAAATATTGCATTCTGTTTTAATATTAGCTAAATCTGCTTCAATATCATATCCGATCAGATCTTTTGCAACTAGCTTTAATAATTCTCCAGATTTGAGTGCATCAACCGCTTTTTCATGCAATTCATCTGGGTTAATCTTAGGTTCTTTTGTCAAAGCATTGGATTCTTTAGTTTTATTCCATGGGAAAAATAACTCGCTATCACGAACAAAATACCAGGCTTTCAAAAGGTGCTCTCCATAAACAGATGGCGATAAATTTGGTGCATAATCCTCTGCGAATTCTAATCTTTCCTCCTTATTTAGGCACCATGGATCTATCAATAATAATTTCTCAACATTCAAATTGGTATGCTGACTCAATAAAAGAGCCACCGAGCTTGAGACGCCAAGTGAAATTATCTTAATATCATTTATCCCAAGATTTTTTATTGCTTCAAAAATCATTTGCATCATTGATTGAGGGGAATAGTTAGTTAAATGTGTTGGACCTGTTTCTCCATGTCCTGGTAAGTCGATAAAGATTTTACAACTACTGGAATCAAAATAATCACTCATACTAATCATTGCTTTTGATGATTGAGAAAAATCATGTAATACCAGAGTAATAGGCTTTGTTGAATCTCCATTGCAATAGAAATACAAAGGTCCCTTTGAGGTTTGTATAAAATTCTTTCTTCCATTAATCAGACTGACATCTTCCTGATGGATTCTGGTTTCTAGTGGTGTGGAATACTTTTTAAAAATTTCTCGTGCTCTTATTTCCAATGAAGGTATATCTGGCAATAATTCAATTTCTACACTATCAGAGACTTTTTTTAATCGCTTTGGGTGTTCTGCGATCGGATCACCAACATAGTTAAGAAGAAATGTGGGGGTATTAATCTCTTGTATTCGATCTCTAGAGGGATACATAAAAGCAGCCTGATAAGCAGTTTGAGAATCGGCAGTTGATCTTAGTAAATCTAAAATGTAAGGCTGTAAAAATTCAGGATCAGGTAAATCTATATGAAGCTTCGACCCTTTGTCTTTGCGAAACCATGGAAAAAAAATTAATTGCTCTCTAATGCGAGCCCACACCCAAGCAAGATGCCCTCCCTCCGGAGTGGGTGCAAACCACTCGGTATAATGCTTGAGAATTTCTTCCTCTTCTTCGGGTTCTAGAACAACAAGACCATTAACAACAACAGTATTACAAAGATCTGGATAGAGTCTTGCCATCTCAGCTGCAATAATAGCTCCAGTATGAAAACCATAAATAGAGATATTCTCTAAACCAAGCGCATCAATAAATTCTTTCAATGCTTGAGCATAGAGTGTGATATCAGGAGTTAACGTTTCAATATAATCTGATAATCCAAAGCCTGGTGTATCAGGAGCAATAACGGTAAAGTCATCAGAAAAATCCTCAATAATAGTAGCTTTTTCTGCTGAAGAAGTTGGGCTTTGATGCAGCAATAATAGAACTGGCCCTTCTCCAGAAATACGATAATGAACTTGGCGAGATTCAAGATTGACGAAGCGTCTTTGTATGGATATATTTTCAATAGACTGATACATGGTATCCTCTTATTATAACTCACTTATATAGAATAAAAGAACATGACTATTATTTATAAATCCTTTCCAGTCGGGCCTCTCCAATGCAATTGTACAGTCATTGGTGATAGCTCAACTGGTAAAGGATATGTTATAGATCCAGGAGGTCATCCAGAACTGATTATGCAAACTGTTGAAAGTATGGAGCTCTCAATTGAGGGGCTTTACCATACTCATGCACATTTTGATCATTTTCTAGCCTCAGCTGAGATTAAAGAAAAAACGGGAGCCTCTATTCATTTGCATGATTCCGATCGATTTCTCTGGGATACTCTAGAAATGCAATGCAAATACTTCAATATTGAATACAAACCAACGCCAGCTCCTGACTATAAAATAGAAGATGGTGAAGAAATGAAATACTGTTCAGGTTCATGCATTCATACGCCTGGGCATACTCCCGGTTCTGTCAGCTTCTATTTTAAAGAAGAACTACTTCTAGTCTCGGGGGACACTCTGTTTCAAGGTTCCATTGGAAGAACCGATCTACCTGGTGGGGATTTCAACCAACTCAAAGAATCGATACAAAACAAATTATACTCTTTGGATGAAGAAACCATTGTCATCCCTGGTCATGGACCTAATACATTGATTGGCCATGAAATCGAGTCAAATCTTTACGTACGATACAACAGTTGATTAATGCTCTGGAAAAACCAAACTTCCAATTGATAAGATAAATAAAGAAAACAAAATAGATAATTTTTAATTCAAGTGATTCTTTTAGGATAGGAATAAATATTAAAACGATCTGAACTTAAAAAACCAACCAGAGTAATTTCATATTCCCAAGCAGCCTCAATTGCTAGACTAGAAGGCGCCCCAATTGCCACTATCAATGGAATTCCTGCTAACGCTGATTTATGTACTAGTTCAAAACTGGTTCTGCCACTCAGCATTAAACCAAAACTAGAAAGCGGTAATGCATTTTCATTTATTTGATAGCCAATTAATTTATCCAATGCATTATGACGACCTACGTCTTCGAATAAATTATGTATCTCTCCATCAACACCGAAAAGAGCTGCCGCATGAATTCCTCCAGTGATTCCAAATGCATCTTGCTTCTTTTTTAAGTTCTCTGGAAGTCGCCTTAAAATAGATTCATCAATTTCCAAATGACTTGAATGATCACCCTTTGAATGTATCTTGGATATTCCTTCTATCATTGAACTGCCGCAGATACCACAGGATGAATTAATGTAAAAATTTCTAATCTTTTCTGGATCAATGGTCACAGACTCATTGAGTTCAATCAATACGGTATTTTCCAGATTTGAATCATCATCATATTCTTTATTTCTCGATATTGAGAGAATGTCATCTTTATGCCTAATGACTCCTTCGGAAAATAAAAAACCGGTTGCAAGCTCAAAATCATTGCCAGTAGTTCTCATTGTGATAGCAATATTTTTTGTTGATCTTGATGCATTAGAACCAAAGCAAATGCTAAATTCCAGTGGCTCCTCAATAGCAACCTCATCCGATATTTCTTGAGTAACACCTTCAGTATTTTTATGAATAGTAGTACGAATTGATTTTTTCAAAGATTAAAAATCCTAATATTAAGCATCAACATCAGGCAACTTATAATCTTTATATTCTTGCCTCAGTTCAAATTTCTGAATCTTGCCAGTTGCTGTGTGAGGAAGTGTATCCACAAACACCACATCATCAGGTATCCACCATTTAGCAATTTTACCTTCATACCAAGCTAGAATTTCCTCTTTTGAGGATTCCTCGCCCTCTTTAAGTTGTACCAATAAGAGTGGCCGCTCTGTCCACTGTGGGTGATAAACTCCAATTACTGCAGATTCTGCTACTTTAGGGTGGTCTGTTGCTGTGTTTTCCAAATCAATTGAACTAATCCATTCACCGCCAGATTTGATCACATCCTTGGTTCGATCAGTTATTGCCATAAAGCCCAATTTATCAATAGTAGCTACATCACCAGTTTCAAACCATCCATCCTCTTCAAGAGTGGTTCCAGGTTCAGCTTTATAGTAATCACTTAATACCCAAGGTCCTTTGACTTTGAGACTACCAAACGCAACCCCATCCCACGGGAGTTCATTGTTTTCATCATCAGTAATTTTCATCTCAACACCATAGACTCCTCGCCCTGCTTTTAATTTAGCTTCTAAAAGCTCTTCTCCTTCTAAATGCTCCATACCAGGCTTAAACATATTCACCGTTCCCAATGGACTCATTTCAGTCATTCCCCAAGCAACATGAACATCGACGTCATATTTATCCTTCATTTCTGTAATAACTGATGATGGACAAGCAGCACCACCAACATAAAGACGCTTGAGAGTGGGCACTGATTTACCTGTTTCATTTAAATAGGCAAGCAAATTTAACCACACTGTAGGCACCCCCATAGAAACGGTTATGCCTTCTGCTTCAATTAAATGTTGAAGCGTTTCCCCATCTCCCATCTTTGCTCCTGGAAGCACAATTTTAGTACCGGTCATTGGACCAACATAAATTGAACCCCAAGCGTTCACATGGAACATAGGAACGATAGGTAGAATACAATCGCTTGCAGTTACACCAAAGACATCAGGCATTGCTTGAGCGTATGTGTGCAAAATAGTAGAACGATGATGATAGAGTACACCTTTTGGGTTACCAGTTGTGCCAGATGTATAGCACATAGAACAGGGTGTTTTTTCATCTAATTCGGGCCAATCAAACTCACTTGATTCTTGCGCTAAAAGGGTTTCATAACATAGTAGCCCAGGAAGTGTGGATTCTGGCATCTGCTCCTCTGACGTAAGCACAATAAAATTTTTAGTGGTTGTTAGTTGATCTTGAATATTTTCTAAAATAGGCACAAACATAGGATCACAAAAAATAACTTGATCTTCTGCATGATTAATAATGTAGACCAGCTGTTCAGGGAATAGCCTTGGGTTAACGGTATGACACACTGCACCTGAACAAGAAATAGCATAATACAGCTCAAAATGTCGATGGTCATTCCAAGCTAGAGTTCCTACATGGTCACCAAGAGAAATACCTAAAGAATTTAGAGCATTAGCTAATTTCCTAGTTCTAGTAAATGCCTCACTATAGGTGTACCTAAAGCTTGGGTTATCAGAGGAAACAGAAACAATCTCTCGTGTGGGAAAGTTTCTTTCAGCATGCTCCATTAATGAAGTAATAGTAAGGGGTGTATCCATCATTAAGTTATTCATTGCAATTTGCCTTTTATTAATAGTTTCATAGTATTTAACCTCCTATGTAATACATTTCTACTTTCTCTTTACTTGGATCATTTTTTTTAGCCAATCGAAGCTCGCTATAACGATTTTGTCGTTTGTTCCAGATCTCTTTAATTTGAGATTCAATTTTATCATCATTCATACCTTCCTCAAGCCAAGCTCTGAGATCAACGCCTTTTGAAGCAAATAAGCAATTATAAAGTTTGCCATCAGATGAGAGTCTTGCCCTTGTGCAATCACTGCAGAAAGGCTTGGTGACAGAGGAAATAAAACCGATCTCACCTTGCCCATCATCAAATTGATACCTTGATGCAACCTCACCTTGATAGCTCTCATTAACTGGCGATATAGGCCATTGTTCAGAAATCATCTTAATGATTTCTTTACTGGCTAGAGTTTCCTCTTGTTGCCAATGATTAATGTTTCCCACATCCATATACTCAATGAATCTTAAAATAATAGATTTTGATCTAAAATATTCAACCATTTTTAAAATATTTCTATCATTCACACCTTTTTTAATAACTGCATTAACTTTAATGTTTTTAAAGCCAGCCATAACTGCTTCATCAATACCTTTCAAAACTCTCTCCAAAGAACCTCTCCCGCCCGTCATTAATTTAAATTCATCAGTATCAATTGAATCTAAACTGACAGTAATACGATTTAATCCAGCAGCTTTAAGCTCGTAAGCATATTTTGATAAAAGAACTCCATTGGTCGTAATAGCAATGTCTTCAACACCATCAATTCTACTGAGGTCACCAATTAAATCAGTGAGATTTACTCTCAATAAAGGCTCTCCTCCGGTGACTCTAATTTTTTGAACTCCTAGTTTCACAAAAATTCTAGTTAGTCGATTTAATTGTTCAAAATTAAGACGTTCCTTGGAAGCTAAAAATTTAAAAGCAGAATGGTATTTCTCTTCAGGCATACAATATGTGCACCTGAAATTACATCGATCCATTACAGATATTCTAAGATCTTTTAATGGTCTTCCTAAGCTATCTCGAATGGGAGTAATATATGAAATATTCTTTTGTTTCATAAAACTATTATAAACTTAAAGTGTAGCAAGAATAGTAGCTGGATCCTTAAATTCATAATTATGCTCTTTTGCAACGGCTTCAATGGTAAGCTCGCCATTACAAATAGACAAACCTTCTCTCAACCCTTCGTCTCTGTTTAATGCTTCCTTGAATCCAAGATTAGCTAATGCCTTTACGTAAGGTAATGTTGCACTATTTAAAGCATATGCAGAAGTTAGTGGAACTGCACCTGGCATGTTCGCAACACAATAATGAAGCACACCTTCTTCTATATAAGTAGGATTGGAATGTGTTGTTGCATGACTGGTTTCAGCACAGCCCCCTTGGTCAATAGCGACATCAACGAAGACTGAACCTTTTTTCATTCTTGACAGTAATCCTCTGGTCACAATTTTTGGTGCCGAAGCACCTGGAATAAGGACTGCACCTATTAATAAATCTGCCGCACTAATAAATACTTCATTATTATCTTCATTTGCAAGGACAGCATTCAAGTCATCGCCAAACACTGTTTCCAGATAATCAAGACGCTCTGCTGATGTGTCTAAAACAGTAACATTAGCCTTCATTCCAATCGCAATCTCGATGGAATTATATCCTACGACACCGCCACCAATAATAACCACATTCGCAGGATTCACGCCAGTAACTCCGCCAATAAGAACTCCAGAACCTCCTTTGGCTTTTTCTAAGCAGCTTGCTCCAGCTTGGACAGCCATTCTACCAGCAACCTCGCTCATGGGAGTTAACAATGGATAGGAACCATCTTTACCTTTAACTGATTCATAAGCAATGGCTCTTGAACCAGAATTAAGAAGAGCTGTAATTTGTTGTGGATCTGGAGCTAAATGCAGATAAGTGAATAAAATCTGATCTTTATTCAATAAAGCACATTCATCCAATTGTGGTTCTTTAACCTTGACGATCATGTCAGCTTTTTCAAATACCTTTTCACGTGTATCAACAATAATTGCACCGTTGTTTTGATACTCTTCATTGGTTTTACCAATGCCAAGTCCTGCATCAGATAAAATCATAACTTCATGTCCATCTTCAGTGAGAGCTTTGACGCTCTCTGGTGTTAATCCAATTCTGTATTCATCGGATTTAATCTCTTTAGGTACACCTATTAACATTATTTTCTCCTATTCAATAACTGGCATGGAAAGATCCAATCTGTTCTCTTCTTCTAAATCTGGCCATCTCGTTGTTACGGTTTTTATTCTGGTATAAAATCTTATGCCTTCTTCTCCATAAATATTGGAATCGCCATAAATAGAATCTTTCCAGCCCCCAAAACTATAAAAAGATAATGGAACTGGAATTGCTATATTAATACCAACCATTCCTACTTCTACACGATTAACAAATTCTCTCGCATAAGACCCTTTTGAAGTAAAGAGTGCAACACCATTACCGAATTGATGATCATTGGCTAAAGCAATACCCTCTTCAAAATCTTTCACTCTCACTAAAACTAAAACCGGACCAAATATCTCTTCCAAATATATATTCATATCGGTTTTTACATGATCAAAAAAAGTAGGTCCAAGAAAAAAGCCAGGGTTTTCAGAAGCAATAGGATGGGATCGACCATCGATTACTAATTCAGCATTTGAGCTAACTCCATCTTCAATGTATTGCAAAACTTTTTGTTTGTGTTCAGCAGTAATCAGGGGTCCCATATCATTTTTATCTTCATCTCCTGGCCCAATACTAAGAGCATTTGCTTTTGAAACTAATAAATCTCTTAATTGATCGGCAATAGTATCCACCGCAACAACGACTGAGATAGCCATACATCTTTCACCCGCTGAGCCATAAGCAGCACCGATAATGGCATTTGCTGTTTGTTCCATATCGGCATCAGGCAAAACAATCGCATGATTTTTAGCACCACCCAGGGCTTGAACTCTCTTACCATTAGCAGAGGCCTTACTGTGAACATATTGAGCCACAGGTGTTGAGCCAACAAAACTAAATGTTTTAATTTCTCTGTGATCCAAAATAGCATCAACCATTTCTTTATCCCCATGTACTATATTGAAAACACCATTGGGCAGCCCTGCTTCTTTCATAAGCTCAGCTAATTTCATCGCACAAGATGGATCTTTCTCTGATGGCTTGAGTATAAAAGTATTGCCACACATAATTGCAATTGGAAACATCCACATTGGAACCATTGCTGGAAAATTAAAAGGTGTAACGCCAGCACAGATCCCGATAGGCTGTCTAGTACTATAGCAATCAACTCCTGTGCCTACTTGTTCACTGAACTCTCCTTTTAAAAGATGTGGTATGCCGCAAGCAAAATCAACAACCTCGATGCCTCTTTGTAATGAACCGGCTGCGTCAGAAAGAACTTTCCCATGCTCCAAATTGATTAATTGAGTTAATAGCTCACGATTTTCTTCAAGCAATTGCTTATAACGAAACATAATTTGTGTTCGCTTGCTAAGTGATGACTTAGACCATGTAAGAAAAGCTTTGCCAGCAGAATCAACTGCTTTTTCTAAATCCTGAGCATTGCCCATGGGTAATTCAGCAATGACTTGGCCCGTTGCTGGGTTAAAAATCTCGCCTCTTCGATTCGAAGCTGAAGATTGATGAGTGCCATGAATCCAATGATTGATAGTTTTCATAATGAATAAAACTCAGTCAAGTAGATCAAGGGATTCTTTAACTGTTCTCACAACAGTTCTAATTTGATCTTCGTTTGCAATCAAAGGAGGACATAAAGCTATATTATCTCCAGTTGTCCTAATCAGAACTCCTTTTGAAAAACATTCTCTAAAAACACTCATAGCTCTTGCTGTGGGTTTACCGTCAATCGGTTGCAATTCTATTGCTCCAAGCATGCCATAATTTCTAATGTCAATAACATGGGGAGATCCTTTAATAGTTTGAAGCTCTTCTTCCAATACTGGTGCTAGATTCTTAGCATTATCAAATAATCCTTCCTCCTCATAAACATTCAAAGCTGCTAATCCAGCTGCAGCAGCCAATGGATGTCCTGAATAGGTATACCCATGAAAAAATTCGATCGCATCATCAGGACCTTCCATAAATGCTTGGTAAATATCTTCTTTAACTAGAACTCCACCCATAGGTACCATCCCACTAGTCATTCCCTTAGCAATAGTCATTAAATCAGGACTTACATTAAATGCCTCTGCTCCAAAACTATGTCCAGTTCTACCAAAACCTGTAATCACTTCATCTAGAATCATTAGTATTCCATGTTTATCACAAATTTCTCTGATTCTATTAAGATAACCAACTGGTGGCAATAGAACGCCAGCTGAACCAGCTATGGGCTCCATGATAACAGCGGCAACTGTTGATGGATCATGGAGCATCAAGATTTCTTCCAATTCTTCCGCCAAGTGTCCACCCCAATGAGGTTGGCCTTTTGAGAATGCATTTTTTTCTAAGTTATGAGTATGTTTCAAATGATCAACGCCCGGAAGCATGGCTCCAAACATTTTTCTATTAGGTGACATCCCACCCACTGAGATACCTCCAAAGCCAACACCATGATAACCTTTTTCCCTTCCTATAAACCTAGTTCTATGACCTTCACCATTAACACGATGATAGGCTAATGCCATTTTCAATGCTGTATCAACTGCTTCAGAACCTGAGTTTGTAAAGAAAACTTTGCTCATTCCTTCAGGAGCCATATCAGTTAATTTTTCAGCCATTTTGAAAACAGTTGGATGTCCTAACTGAAAAGCTGTTGCATAATCAAGTGTTGCAGCTTGTTTTTGAACTGCTTCTACAATTTTAGGGTGACAATGACCAGCATTGCAACACCATAAACCTGAAATACCATCTAAAATCTTTTCATCATCATAAGAGGTATAAAACATACCACTAGCCTGTTTAAACATTCTAGGATTCTTTTTAAAATATCGGTTGCCAGTAAAAGGCATCCAATAGGCTTCTAAATTGGGTAATGGACTAGTCATAGCTATCATTCCTGTAATAATTTAATTATTTATCACACCATAAACCTTTTTATAAATTTAACAATATTTAAATTGATTTTTCATAAATAATTGTTTTTAATGGTATTTTATAATTTTTGTTTAATATATTTAACAGTTTAACATGCCAGAAAAAGATATTGACATCGGAAATCGTCTTAAAATACTTAGGGATGAAAGAAATATTTCTCAACGACAATTGGCTAAAAAATCAAATGTAAGCAATGCTGCTATTTCATTGATAGAAAACAATAAAACGAACCCTTCTCTAGGTATGCTGAAGAAAATCTTAGATGCAGTACCTATTTCAATTAGTGATTTTTTTGCAATGGATATATTAGAAGAAAACAAAGTGGTATTTAGAAAGGATGAATTAGTAGAAATAGGCAGTGGTCTTATTTCTTATTTACAAGTAGGCCAAAACCTAAAAAATAATCAGCCTCAGATGATTCTCGAACGATATAAGCCTGGTGCTGATACTGGAAAAAATATGCTTACTCATGAATCGGAAGAAAGTGGCTTAATACTAGAAGGACGTATGGAACTAACAGTTGGTGATCAAACCTACTTTCTTGGTGTTGGAGATGCCTATCTTTTTAATAGCAGTATCCCTCATCGATTCAAAAATACTGGGGGAATTGATTGCGTAATAGTATCTGCTTGTACTCCTCCAAGCTTTTAGTCAATTAAAAGAATGGATAACATAAGAAATCTAAAATATTATAGTGATATTAATGATTGAAACTTATGCCAAAAGAAACAGAAAAAGAATTTAAAGCAGTAAACATAGCAATTCTAACGATCTCAGATCGAAGAGAGATAGAAGATGATGATTCAGGAGACCTATTGATCAATAGAGTTAATGATGCAAATCATAACTTGATTGATCGTCAAATCTGTAAAGATAACTGCTATCAAATAAGAGCCATTGTATCGCGATGGATTCTGCAAGAAGATGTTCACGTTATTATTACTACAGGAGGTACTGGTATTACAGGTCATGATGGAACTCCAGAGGCCATCCTACCTCTTCTGGATAAAACTATTGATGGTTTTGGTGAGATGTTCAGGTCACTTTCTTATCAACATATTAAAACATCAACATTACAATCCCGAGCTTTTGCAGGGGTTGCTAATGGGACATTTACATTTTGTCTGCCAGGTTCTCCAGGAGCTTGCAAAGATGGGTGGGATCTTCTTATCTCAGAACAATTGGATCATCGTACAAAACCCTGCAACTTAGTTGAATTAATGCCTAGACTTAAAGAATAGAGTTAAAAGAAATGAATCAGTCGCCTCTAGAGATTTACATGTTTCCTTGTTTGTCTGATAATTACGGCTTCCTAATTCATGATAATGAAAAAAAACTGACTGCAACAATAGATACACCAGAAGTATCAGCCATTGAGAAAGCATTAGATATCAATGGATGGGAGCTGACTCATATTCTAAATACGCACCATCATTATGATCATGCTGGTGGCAATATTGAACTAAAAAATAAAACAGATTGCCAAGTTATAGGTCCAAAAATGGATCAAGAAAGAATCCCTGGTATAGATAAAAAAGTAAGTCATGAAGAGGTTTTTTACTATGGAAACCATAAAGTAATTAGTTATCACACACCAGGACATACAACAGGTCATATTGTCTATCATTTTGAAAATGAAAAAATAGCCTTTGTAGGCGATACAATATTTGCTATGGGCTGTGGTCGCTTATTTGAAGGCACAGCTGAACAAATGTGGAATTCACTAAATATTATTACCAATTGGCCAGATGAAACAAAACTCTATTGTGCTCATGAATACACAAAAAATAATGCGGAATTTGCAATTACTATAGATCCGATTAATAGAGAATTAATTGAGAGAATAAATGAAGTAAATATAAAAAGAATGAAAAATATTCCGACCGTACCAACTAATGTAGGAATAGAAAAGTTAACAAATCCATTTGTCAGAGCCAATGATTCTAAGATAAAGCAAAATCTAGATATGACTGACCAATCAAACGTATCAGTATTTGCAGAGATAAGAAAAAGAAAAGATAATTTTTAAAGCTATTCATTGCTTCAAGAAAAACAAATTAATTAAACTTACCCCATAACTCGCTATGGACTAGCGAATTGAATTATAATAAAGATTAAGCGCCCGTAGCTCAGCTGGATAGAGCGTGTGGCTACGAACCACAAGGTCGGGAGTTCGAATCTCTCCGGGCGCGCCATTGAGATTATTATGGAAATATATAGAGAATTTAGAATTGAAGCAGCACATTTACTACCTAATGTGCCTGATGGACATAAATGTGGAAAACTCCATGGCCACTCTTTCTTAATTAGAATCTATATCGAAGGTGAACCAGATTCACAGACAGGTTGGATCATTGATTTTGCAGATATTGTTCAAGCGTTCGAACCCATAAGACAAATTCTAGATCATTCTTATTTGAATGAAATAGAGGGCCTAGAAAACCCAACCAGTGAAAATTTAGCCATATGGATATGGCAGAAAATGCTCAATACTCCAATTCAATTATCAAAAGTTGAAATCAAAGAGACTTGTAATAGTGGTTGTATATATACAGGGACACATTAAAGAAAGACTAATATTTATTTAGTTGGAGCTATTTTATTAACATACATAGCGAAAAAACAGACAACAATATTGCAGACACCAATAAAAATAAAAGGAGCCGATGGACCAATAGAATCGAATATTCTTCCACCCACCCCAGTTGATATTAGAATACCTAAAGCGCCTGCCAAATTAAAAACACCAACTACAGCACCACGTTTTATAGTAGGTGCTTCTTGACCTAGCAGTGTTGTTGCTGCAAAAAAAGCACACTGTTGCCCTATGCCCAATAAAATAAACAAAGGCCTGTATACATCATCCAAAACATCATCAATAAAAAACATTGAGAGATAACCTGCAGCTGCTATAGCCATGCAAAAAGAAACGGCTACTATTCGATCGATCTTGTCAATTGCATAACCAATAATAGGAGAGGAAATAAGTGCTGCTGTTGAAGAAGTTACAAACAAAAGCCTTGCTGCAGATGTAGCTTCGGAAGTTGTCATACCAGCATCAACTCCTGCTGTCACTCCCCATAACACTAGAAATGTTCCAAGGATAACAAGATCACTTCTAGCTACGAAAGCCGCTGCATAAGCTAAAAGTATTCGTGGATTCCGACCTTCAGCTAGACCAGATTTGATCTGTTCCATATAAGGAATCTTCTTCTGTTCTTCGGTAGGAGTACCTTTTTTTAAACCAAAAGCAACTACAATTGATGTAATCAAACAAGTGCCTGCTACAACCCACATGGCATACTTTCCTGCTGTAATTTGATCATATCCCATTTCAGCAAAATTCTTTGGCATTCTTGCAAAGACTAGTGAAACAATAATAACGCCAGTGGCATTCAGAATGCCTGTTACGGCAATCATTTTCCCTCTTGTGTGATTTTGAGGATAATCAGCAGTCACGGTTCCTAACATCCCTGTTGCACATCCCATTCCAATTGCATAGATCACTCTATAAAGCGTTAATTCTCCAATGCCGGTGGCTAATGGATAGAGAAAATAAGAGAGCCCCATTGCAAACATGCCAAAGGAATAAACTGGCCTCCTGCCAATTTTATCGGCAAGTAAACCAACTGGTAAAAAGACACATAGTAATGCAATTTCTGCAACAACCTGCAAATTACCAACAATAGTTCCTATTTGATTTCGTTCATAGGCTAAGTTTTCTATTAATACATAGTTAGTAGCATAGGAAATAAAAGTTAAAAGACCTATTGTGGTTAAAGCTCCATAGCAGATAGAAAAGAAATTAGTTTTCGTTACTCCTTCTACAAGATCAATTTTAAATTTATTTTTTGGTAAGAAATTTAAAGTAACAAACGATTGACTCATGCTATACCCCTTGTCTTGATATGCTTAATATTAATTAAGAAATCATATACTATTTATTTATTGATAAATAATACTATCATTCTCTATGAATGTTGAAACAACTATTAAGAAAATTATTACTTCTATTTTCGATTCATTCGAAACAGGTGATATTGCTACCCTCGAGAGTCATATGCATAAAAATGTAAGCATCTGGGATATTTTTACACCTGAGTTAATTACAGGTGAAAAAAATGTACATGATTTTCATCATAAAGATCAGAGACAAAAAATAAAACGAGGTAAATTAACACTAGATATTGAAGAACCTTTAGTATCCATTCAAAAAAATTCTTGCTTAGCACTTTATTACCTTGATTTTTCTTATCAAGAACCTAACGCTCTCTCAGGACGAGTAAGAATAACTGATGTTTTTATTCAAGATAACAATACTTGGAAAATTATTCATCATCACGAAGGAATAGTTCCAGATACATTAAATAATCCAAAATAAATTATGAAATATTACATGATTAACATAGTCAAAATTATTAGCCTACTAGCTGCTATATGGCTCATAACACTATTTAGTTTTAGACTAATGAATAGTGATAAAGTTGCAGTCGTTGTTACTGATTGGGGTCAACCAGAAGGTTTCTCTGAAAGCTATTACCAAGGTATTGCGCAACGGAGTCGTATTGGAATCCAGGCCTTAAGAAAAAATCAAGAGTGCACAGAAAACTTTGTAGGTGAATACCCTTACCGTTCATCAATGGGCAGCTATCCACACGTTAGTTCCTTTTTAACTGAAGGGTTTGAAGAATATTATGATAATTCCGGTATGTATCGATTTGATAAAAACAAAGACCTCTATGTAAACGTCTTAGATGAAACTGTCACACTCACAAGAATGGATGCAGAACAATATGAAAAAATAAAAGTAACGGGTTCAGGTGATGGTTATGGGAGAAGGAATATTTTAACAGTAGACCCAAGAAATGGTGCTGATCCACTTCCTGATTATTATAAAATATTTGCTCCCAATGGTGTTCAAGATGTGAGGGAACAAGACGTTGTTTTTTATAGAAGGATTAATAAATTATTAGGGGCAGATAAACAGACAACTGGAATGCATCCAATGACTAATTTTATGGAAGACTTCCTCACAGATTTTATGGATAACTATTTTGGCAATCGAGTCAAAATAAGATTTGGTATGTATGAAAAAAATTCTGGTTACTCTGCAAGACATGATGATGTGGCCTGGGCTATGGCTAAATGGGGAGGCTTCAAGAACATGCTTCTAACTCGAGAAACCACAGATCATAATTTCTATGCAAATCATTTTATGACAAGAAATAAAGTTGCCTATAAGTTGTGCAATTCTGGGTTAAAGAATCATGTTGATTTAAAACAGATCAGACAGGTTGGAAGAACACCTGAATACAATCTTATGTTGATCCATAACATGGAGCGTTATTTAGAAAACTATTCTGATGGAGAAGAAATTTCTCTCATTTATGCAACTTATGGATTGCCTTGGCCTGGAAGAGATCCCCAAGGTCCTCTGGGAGCACCTCACCCGTGGATCAAAGAGGTTTATCATGAAAATGCATTTAATAATTATCTCAGTTTTAAGCGGTATGTTGAGGCTTACTATGATGAGAAGAGTGGTGGCCGTTGGAATATCAATTTCAATCGATCGGATGGATTAGGTAGTCAAGATAGTCGAACAAATAGTCTGTATGGTTATTCAAGATTTCCAAGTACAATTTTTGGCCATCCCGATGATGATCTTCGTTTTGAAACAATTCGAGATCAACTGGAACAGGCAATTAAAGTTGACGGCAAGAAGAATATAATCATTGTTCCTTCGCATTGGTATTATAACGGTCAAGATACTTCATTAAAAATCAGAGAACTCAATAGCTTGCCTCTGAATACAATAGAAGAAATGAATCAGGGTATATTTGATATTTCATGGTGTGAAAAATATGAAAATGATGGCTCATTAATACAAATATTAGATCAAAAACACAATTGCCCCATTGACTATACAAAAGTTACTTTAATGGAAACATTCGATGAAGTGAGAGAAGAATTTAATATTGGATATGCTCAAAGAATTAGAGGTGGTATTGAACAATTTGGCCTGCTTCCAGATTTAGGTATTGAGATACTAACTTCGGGTCCTATTTCCTATATAGATGGTGGGGTAATTGAGGTTAAAAATGGTGATTTAAAAGGTGCAAAACTACTTGTAAGAAAAGATCCCAACCCAGGAGCACCAGAATCTTATACATATGAATTGAGCTATAGACATGAAAATTCAAGAGACCCTAATACCAATTCTACAGCTATTAGGCCGTTTAATGAATTCAAAACGTATGATGATCATTTAATCAGTGCATGGTTTGATTTCAACGCAATGATAGGAACTCAAAAGAAAAGTCAGCCACAAAAAGATATGCCCAAATTAGTCAATGCCATTTCAGACTCTATTTATTTTGGTCCATATAGAACATTATTCAATTCACCAGCTACTATTACTATACCAATTGATATCATTGCTATTGAGAACTCCAATGACATACAAGCTTACATCTTCAATGATCTCTCACAATCATTTGATCCAATATTTACTCCACCAGGAGGTGGTGAAATTACAATTGATTTTGATACTAAAACTGCAAGCTTCGATACTCAAGTTCTTGGTATTTTTACTATAGGTATTAAATAATAAAGAACGCTTGAATTAAAGACTATCTAGATAAAGAAAAAGGGATGAGTTAAGAAATAACCCATCCCTATCCGTTACACAACGGGGAATCTAATTACTTAGAATTTGTAACTGGCTCTAATACCTATAGTTCTTTTATCAGCAAGAGCGATTGATACTATCCTCATACCAGCAGCATTAGTTGCTCCGTCTCCGAAACCACCAGTGATACCTGATAGATCATATAATTGCTGAAGACCTTTAGGTTGATTGTCGTTAAAGCAATTTGTGCAATATGCTTCTATTCTATATGTATCAGTATCAATTCCGCCTCTTAGGTTGAATTTTGATCCTGATCCTGTGAAAGCATGCATTGCATTGGATGCATACATGTTACCAGTATAGATATAATCCATTCTAGCGAACATTTCTCTATCTGCTGAAACTTCTTTAGAGTAATTAGCTGATAAGCTTCCGCTATTTTTAGGATATCTAGAGAACATATTTCCTTTTACTTTATTACGATCGCCATCCAAGTCAAAGGTATCTGCACTTTGGAATCCTTCTCCAATCTCACTGTCATTGATTGCGTAGGTGAAATCCAATGACCATAGATCATTCAATATCACAGTACCATCAATCTCTATTCCATTAAGACTAGCCTCACCACCTTGTGAAGTAATATTTCCTGATAGTATTGCTTGATTACCATCATCACCAGTATAGGTAGGACTAAAGAATGGAGTATGTACATTAGTCAGATCAGTATCGTAAAGAGCTACAGAGATGAAACCTCTACCATCAAGGATGGTTTTCTTGATTCCAAACTCAAGATTTTCAGATACTTCTTCATCCACTTCTACAGTTGCACCACCTGTTTGAACAGCAATTTCAGCTTGCTGTGAAGCACTCAAAGTAGCTAAAGATGGGTTAAATGTACCTGGTAAAGATCCTTCAGAATAACTGAAATACATAGTTGTATCTTCATTAGGCTTATAATCCAGAATGATTCTAGGTAGTGTTCTTGAGAACTCACCATTTTGACCAGCTGTTACAGCTCCTAATGTTTTAGGAAAACCTCCAGTATAAGCACCAACACCGCCTGAAGTAATATCATCATCTTGACGACGTATATCAACACTTACTGTTAGGTTATCTGTAATGTCTGCTTCAATAGCAGCATAGAAAGCACTATTATCAATTGAGTCCCACTTCATATCATTGTTATTTGAAGTAGTATCGCCATAAGCACCACAAGCATTACTTCCTGCTAAACCAGCACCAGAGAAAGGCCAGTAAGGGTTATAACAAACTGGCATATCGCCAGCTGCTTGTCTTGCAGCATTGTCTTCAGATGAAGGATAATAAACAATCAGATTACCGATTACTTGAGTAAACCATTCCATATCTAATTGTGAATAACCAACCATCCATCTAACACTTTGATCATCAGAGGAGCTTAAACGAAATTCAATAGAATCATCTTCCATTGAGTTCATTCTTAGATCGAATGCATCGGCTGGATGGTTTGCACCAAATCCACCAAATACACCACCACCCTGTCCGATCAAGTGAAGACCTTCGGTGACTCTTCTATCTGTGTCATTATGAGTTGAATAAGCATTTTCATGCTGAGCTGAAACGATATTAAGATTCATACCATTGTCAAAATTAACATCAACAACAATACTCAGTTCTTCTGCTTCTCTCTCAAGACCAAAATGATCCGGTACCATAAAATCAGGCACTGGTCTTAGGCCATTAGCAATAGGAAAACGACTTCCGTCAATTCTTGTACTCAACAAAGAAAGCGCTCTTGGTGACCCTGTGTCTTGTCCAATTGTTCTAGGAACAGGAACTTGACCACAAATTGTTGAATGTGGGACATTGGTTGCAGGATTAAAATTGAATGCTGCTGCTGCTTGTACTTGTACAGGATCCCATCTTTCAACAAGCCCTCCTGGTTCACAGTTATGAGTTCCACTTCTGTAATCATACGCTGTTGCCGCATCTGGACCATCGCTGTCTTCCCATGTGTGATATCTTAGTTTAACTTTAAATTTATCAGAAGGATTAAACACGAGTGTTAAAGACGTATCATCGGTTGATTGTGCTCCAAGTTTTTGTCCAGGAACATTTGAATTATCATACATACCATCAGTATCATATGTGCTAACAGATAAGCGATATCCAAGACTTTCACCGAGTGGGCCATCTAAAACTACTCCAGTTCTTTGAGTACCATGTTGAGCAGCCTCTACATTAATTCTTCCAGAGAATTCATCGCCTGGATCACTAGTGACAATGTTGATTGCACCAGTATAGGTAGAACGACCAAAGTGAGCTCCTTGAGGACCTCTTAATACTTCTATTCGCTCAATGCCATCCATTGAACCAAATTCTGCGCCAACAGTAGCTGCGCCATCAATAAACATTGCTGATGCTTGTCTTGTTGGAATATCTGTTCGAGGATTCATTCCTCTAAAGATTAGTCTTTTATGTGATCTGGAGTTTTTTCCTACATTATTATCTGAAAAGAAAAATCCAGGTGAGTATGCAACAACATCTGAAAGCTGATTAATTCCTCTTGCTTCAATCTGCTCTGCAGTAATTGCTGATATTGTATATGGTGCATCTGCTAAAGACTCTTCTCTTTGCCTAGCAGTGACCGTTATTTCTTCAATTGATATACCATCTTGTGCAACAGCAACATTATTTGCCATTCCAAAGATAATAACAATTGAAATGATCGATGAAATCGACCTAGTAAACGTAAATTTTCTCATGTTTCTCCCCATAAATAAGATAAATTTTATAATCAATACGACATTATTTATCGATTGATTAACAGAATATAGATCAAATCGAACATAAAAACAAACTTATTTATCATTTGATTAATAAGAAAAATGAATTAGAATCTATAATCTGATATAGATCAATTTAATACTCAACACACTTTATTATATTGATTAGCATTAAAAAATTAATAATCAAACTGTATTTTGAAACATAAAAGACTAATATAACCAAAGAGAAATCAAACAATGAAAAGAAGAGAATTTATAAAAAATAGTGCTGTTCTAACTGCTGCATCCTATTTACCTATTGCTAAATCAGAAATTTATAACCTTCCTGCGATCTCCTTGAGTGGTGATGAAATTACTCTAGATAAAGTGGACATTCTTGACTTTATGTCCAGCTTTCAAGGCAGTGTAATATCGGAAAATCATTACGATTATGAAAAAGCGAGACGCGTTTGGAATGGTGTTTGGGATAAAAAACCAGCATTAATTGCATATTGCGAAAGTGTTGAAGATATACAAAAAGCTGTTAATTTCTCAAGAGAGCAGAACCTATTGACAGCTGTAAGGAGCGGTGGCCATAGTATATCAGGGAAATCAACCTGTGATGGAGGGATCATTATCGATCTTTCAAGAATGAGAAAAACTGGTGTGGATTTACAAAGAAAAATAGCGACACTTGAGCCGGGTTGCACTTTGTATGATTTGGATTCAAAAACACTGCCTTATGGATATGTTGTTCCTGCCGGAGTTGTTTCTCATACTGGAGTTGCTGGCTTAACTCTTGGTGGAGGTATAGGTTCTCTCATGAGAATGTATGGACTGACAATAGATAATTTAAGAAGTGTAGATATTATCACGGCAGATGGCGTCATGAGAAAAGCGAGTGCGGATGAAAATCCAGATCTTTTTTGGGCAGTGAGAGGTGGTGGTGGTAACTTTGGTGTTGTGACTTCATTTGAATACAATCTTCGACCTCTTCCAAATGGGGAAATTATCGTAGGTGTTAATCTTTATGATCAAAAATATGCAAAAGATATTTGGGATTTCTATTATGATTACACTGAAGATATGGATACGGAAATTATGCTTAATGCGGGGATGTGGAATGTTGCTGCAGATGAAGGCTACTTTTTCCTAGGTGCCTTGTATCTAGGAGATGAAAGCAAAGCTGAAAAAGCCCTTAAAACGATTAGAAGTTTTGGAAACCCAATTTCAGATGATATATCAAAGAAAAAATTCAGTGATCATCAACAAATTGCTGATAAAAGAAATGCCCATTATAGAAGTTATTACATTAAAGGCAGACATATTGATGAATACAACCCAAAGTTAACAGATGAACTCATGGAAGGTTGGGGTTATCAAGAAGGTCGTTTCGATACA
Source organism: Gammaproteobacteria bacterium (assembly GCA_018672815.1). Next base: position 69,641 of record JABHDX010000090.1, read on the forward strand.
ATGAGAGTGGTTCGCTTCGGTGGCGCTATTTCAGACGTTGCTGAAGGTGATACAGCTTGGGTTGGAAGAAATGCTAAATGGGACATTGAAGTCGGTGGACATTGGGCTGATAAAGAAAAAAATGAGGCTTATACAAAATGGGGAAGAGATTACTGGAAAGCCCTCTCTCCGTATTGTGCTGATAGAATATACATCAATGAACTAATGGATGAAGATCAGCAATTTGTTGCCACCAGTTACGGTCAAAATTATGGAAGACTAGTGAAAGTTAAGAATAAATATGATCCAAAAAATCTTTTTAGGCTCAATGGCAACATAAAACCTAGTGTTTGAGAATAATCATCAGTCTCATGGGTTTTCTTTGATAGATTATTAGTGAGTATCCAATTTCACAATCTAATGGCGTTTTTTCATGTCTGTTTATTTGTCTATGCGATTGGTGGAGACATAGCAGTTTATTATATTGGCAACTATCTCACCAAGGATGAATTAAGCTTAGAAGAAAGACTTCGAGTCAGATCGATGCGTTTTATCGTTGACATGTCTGCCAGAACTAGCTTGGTTCTTCTCTTACCAATTGGCTTTACCTTGGCTACATCATGGGGCTCATCAATTAGAGGATCATTGCTTGCCATAATTTGGGTTTTTTGCATAGCCTGGTTGATTCTTGTCTGGATGGTTCATTTTAAAAAAGGAACATCGCTAGGAGAATTACTAAGAAAAATAGATCTTATCATCCGTTACCTCATTGCTTCAATCCTTGCTTGTTTGGGAACTTATACTTTATCCACAAATAATATAATTGTTTCAGATTGGCTATCGCTAAAAATTATTTTATTCGGTGCAATTTTATTCAACGGCATCTGGATTAGAAGCATTGTTGGAAAAATGGCTGCCTCTATAGAACGTGCAAAAAATAGTAACCATGAAATAAAAGAACGTGGTGAAAATGAAATCAAGAATCATCAGTCTTTATTAAATAAAGCAGCATTACTGATATGGTTGCTTGTCATTATGATGGCTTTTTTAGGCGAGGTTAAACCTTTTTGATAAGATAATGACTGAATTAAATCTTATATTTTTATGAAAGATAACTACCTAGGTCCATACAAATCATTCAGAGATTATCTTAGTGCTCTGGAACACTTCAACTACATTGAACACGTAGATATGATCGATCAAGATGCTTATGAGGCAACTGCTCTAGTCTATAAAATAATGGATAATAGGAAAGTATATGAAGCGCCTGCCTTATTCTTTGATCAGATACAGTCAAAAGGGAAACAATTCAAACATTCATTAGTCGGAAACCTCTATGGTAAATGGGACTTTGAATCAATTGCATTAGGTATCATGCCAGTCAAAGGCTCACCACAACAAAGCTACAAAAATGCATTAGAAAAATTAGATAATCATATCAGTCATAATGATAAATGGGAGGCTATAGAGCCCATTGAAATAAAAGCGTCAAAAGCACCCTGCAAAGAAATAAAAATTTTAGGTGATGACATCAATTTACATAATTTTCCCTTTATCCAAACAAACCCAGCTGATGGAGGTTGTTATATCAATATGGGTAATGTGATTTTAAAAGATAAGGATCTAGGAAGAAATATTGGAACCTATCGATGCCAAATAAAAAATTCAAAAAAAATTAGTCTCAATCCACAAGTAAATCAAGATGGGTGGAGATTTCTAATGAATATGAAAGAAAGAGGAGAAAAGACTGCTGATGTAGCTATTGTTCTGGGTACTGATCCAATTACATTTTCACTGAGTGGATCAAAGGTAGCTCAGTATGGGGAAGATGAGCTTGGTATTGCGGGAGGAATTATTGGTGAGGCCATTGAGGTAGTGAAATGCGAAAATAATGATATTTTAGTGCCAGCTAATGTTGAAATGGTTATCGAGGGAACAATACCTCTGGATAAAATGGAAGAGGAAGGCCCTTTTGGTGAAATGTATGGGTATATAGGTGAGAAAAAAGAGGAAAACTTTTATATGGATGTTTTAGCTATCACGCATCGAGAAAAACCTATCTTCTCTAATCAATTTACGGGAATTACACGTGGTTGTCTTACCGCTCCTATTGAAGCAGCTCTTAATCGAAAATATAAGAAACAATTTGAAAGTTTTATGGGACTTCATTACCCACTAGAAATACCAGGATTCTGTTTTGTAAACCTTGAATCCTCTTCTTTTGATGAATCCATGTCCATTGGTACTGAAATCTCAAAATCACTTAAAATTGCAAAAATAACTGTGCTTCTTGATTCAGAAGTCGATATTCATAATCTGCATGATGTTCTCCATGCTATAGGTTCGAGATGGCAGCCTTTCTCATCAAGTGAGATTATTGAAAAAGCTAATGCATTATCTGGTGACCCTAGTTCCACTGAACGAGGTAAGGGTAGCCGAATAGTTATCAATGCAATGAAAAATTCAAATCAAATTCAAACCAATTTAGAATTTGCTAAAACAAACCGAGAATGTCTTGAGGCTGAGTTTCCTGATGTGTTTGATCAAATTAATACTAAATTCAAAGATTTGATTTAGTTGTTTTCATCTGCATTATGATTTTGAGAAGAGAATTCTTCCTCAGAGATATATGCCACAACATCTTTTAATATTTCTTCATTGAACATTTTAGCGGTCTCCATCATTTGCCTACCAAATAAATCCTCAGTATGACCACCTCTGATTTCATTTTTAAAATTAAGCAGTTGATTCAATAAATACCAATCGTTAAGCCCACTTAATTTTGGAGCACCAATATCCATATCTCCTTCTGCAAACTCTCCATGACAAGAAATACAATGCTGATATACAAATTCACCTCTTTCCGTGTTTCCAGTAACAGTTTTTTTCAGATTGGAATTGGAGTTCTTTACGATATATTTTGCTACTTTTTTGATGTCTTCATTCGACAAACTAATGGTGGACATTATCATTTGTTTTCCAAAAACATCATTGGGATGACTGCCTCGGATACCACTTTTGAAATTCTCCAATTGTCTCTCCAGATATAACTCACTTAAATCCGCTAAAGAAGGAGCATTTAGAATCTGATTGCCTTGAAAACCTTTGCCATGACAAGCCAAACAGGTTGCAACTTTTTCTTCAATAGTCTCAACATTTTTACTGTAGATATCTGTTATGAAAAACAGACATAAAATAAGATTGAAGTACTTTAAAAACATTCTCAATTGATCTCTCTTAATACTCTAAATCCAAAATTGATGTAGCGAGTTTCCTTATTCTCTGATTGTTTAGACTCAAAACCATAATGATTAGATGACCTAAGATACAAAGGCATATCATAGTATGAGGCTCCCCTGAGTATAGGACGATTACAATTTCCTGATACTCTTGCTGATCCGTCTCTAGGTGAGTTTTCATAAGAGCTATCCCAGCAATCGCCAACCCATTCTGCAACATTGCCTAGAACATCATAAACTCCAAAATTGTTAGGTATAAAAGATCCTACTGGTGCAGAAAACTTATATCCATCATGACAATCTGCAACAACCCAATCTTCAGGTAACACTATTTTGCTTCCTCGACCTTTCATCTCTTCCAAAAAACTTTCCGGAGTTATGTCCAAATCAGCACCATTAGCAAAATCACAACCCTCATCTATGTCACCCCAAAATCTAATGGTTTTGGTACCAGCTCGTGCAGAATACTCCCATTCTGACTCTGTCAATAATCGATAAGTTTCACCTGTCTCCTCACTTAACCATTCAGTATAAGCAACCGCTTCATTCCAACTCACACAAACAACTGGATGTTTATCTGTGATTGGATAACCTGGATCATACCAATTTAAATTAATACCTAACTTGATTCCATCTTCAGTGGCACCATAACATCCGCCACTACTATCATGTCCCGTGCTCTGTACAAACCTCTCATACTCTATTCTAGTCACTTCATATTTGCCAACTGCAAAATCATAGCCAATATCCACTTGATGTTGGGGCCTCTCATCATCTCTTGATCCTTGATCGCTTAACGGTGAACCCATAATAAAATTGCCTGACTCTATGATCACCATTGTTGGACAATAATCACAATCTTGAATCAAATTTTGTTTACTACTTATCGAAAACGAAAAGCTGATGCAGCCCAATAAAATAAGGATTAAAAAAGGTTTTAATACAATATTTTTCCTAGTATTAATCATATCAATTCTCAATCAGTTATATAGTCAATTAAATCCTGATAACTCACTATATCTTTATCATGGGAACCTAATAGGTTGTCTGCAGGTATATCAAACTGTTTAATTGTTTCATTTAAAGAAATTGCTGAATGATAAGGAACCACATTAGGTCCTCTGACAGTTCCTGATCTTTTGTCACGAGCAACACCGCTTATGTATAAATCAGCAGCATAAAGAAGATTCTCGTTGGGTAAAAATGCAACTACCATATCTTCCACATGGCCATTGAAAACAGGATAGACAACTACCGTTCTTACTGAATCACTGATTGTAAAAAATTCATCAGGCGAAATACCTATGATTTTTTCAGTTCCATTACTTGGCTTCCTATCAAGAGCATCAATAACTATTGATGATTTAGGTCGATTAATCTGGGTTTTATAAAATTCTGTAGCAGTTTCATGTGCAACAATTGCTGCGCCCTCAGCAACATATGGCCTGATACCTGCTCCATGATCATTATGATGATGTGAGGAAATAATATGGGTAATGGGTTTATTTGGAATATTAACCCCAATCCACTTAATGATTTCTTCTCCCTTCAAATCATTCATACCTGGTTCGATCACTACCACACCATTGTCTTGTTCTACGACCATTGTATACACGCCATCAATGGGTAATGCAGATAGATAATGTACTCCTTCTTTAATCTCAACAGCATTAATTTTGGGACGATAGGCGCCTGAAAGAGTAAACATTCTCATTGTTTGACTGATTTCCCAACCCCTATTCGCTGCTTCTTTATCATGCTTATATTCTAGTCCAGCCGGTGGAATAAAAGTCTCTTTTGAGAAACTGGGATTCACAGCAATATTCGTACGTCTTACTTCCCATCTTGGTGCACCACCTTGTGACATCCTTACAATCATTGGATAGGGAATGCCTTCAAATATTTTCCAATCATCAAACTTGACTTCAATTTCAATATCACCATAAACAACATCCCATTCCATTGTGGTCAACTTATCAATCATTCCAGTTTCGCGATTAATAAAAAAAGTTATAGGATGTAATTTATCTTTGATACTAAATTGGCCATAATCAGTTTCATTAATTGAAGTTTTATCCTGCCAATCTTTTAGCCAATTAGGATTAATAACTGCCTTATTGATCATCTTAGGATAGAATTTTTTCTTACTGGAATCATTTACCCATTCTTGGGTCGCAATTAAAGTTCTCAAACCAGTCTGACGTAGCCGATCTATTGTCACAGGCATAACTTCTGACCGTTTGAATCTCCAACCTCTTTGGGCATTATTTGCTACTGTATGGCTCACTAAAAGACTCGGATTATTCAATACCTCTTTCAAAAGAAGATGAGGGTTGAGAAGCCTTTCAGTTTTTATATTTGCTGCTGCTTTATCAGAAGTCAGAATTCTATCCCTCTCTTTTACTATACCCATCGCATCGTCTTCACTAAGATAGCCTGCATCTCCTAAAAGCAAAGTATTTATTTCTCTTGTAATATAACCGCCTGCTCGAGCAGCTAAAGTAGTTATTAAATCGATCTTAATGGATTGACTATCCAATTGATGTGAAACTCGAGTAGAGGGAGCTGGCAACAACATCATCCCCTTCCCAGGCTCTGGTCCTTGCCCCATAATGTATTCATCTCTTTCGCTTTCAATAGTATAGCCTTGAAGGGTTTGAAGAACGTCTTCAGTCCCTAAATAAGTAATTGCAAGATCAAAATTTTTGCCTGCTTCGTTATTAGAATCACTACAACTTAGAACCAATAAACTGGTGAGTATTGCAAAAAAAGATAATTTATATTTCATCAAGATTGTCTCCGATAATTATTATTTAATATACTATTTATCATATGATAAATTATCAATAAGTTTATAGCTTTTATGACAAATTAATTTAAGATTATATATCGATTATGCCGATTCTTTATAACAATAAAAAAACAAGACATAGGAACGTCAGTCATTTTTTAGTATTAATGGCAATACTATTGCTAAACACAACTCTCGTAGCCAAGGAGTCAATCTTAGTTGTAGGTGGCACAGGTCGAGTGGGTTCAGAAATTGTTAAAGCATTATCAATGGCCAACAATGAAATAACAGTCTTTTCAAGAACCACTAATAATTATTCTCGCCTAAACAATTTGGATATCACTTTCCTATTGGGCGATGTAATGAAATCGGAAGACATAGAAAAAGTTTTTTCAAGAAATAAATATGATGTCGTTATCAATGCTTTAGCCAAAGTTGGCGATAGTCCCAATCCACATGCTATTGGTCAAGAAAACTTACTTAAGTCATCTGAAGAAAACGGAGTTAAACATTTTATCCTGATTGGCTCAGTTGGAGCAGGCGAAGAACAAAGTAAGCTTGTTTCAGACATTGTTTGGTCGATGTGGAAAGACATACTTCAAGAAAAGGGGCGAGCTGAAGAAAAATTAATCAATAGCGCTATACCCTTCACTATAATCAGAACAGGCATTATTCTTTATGAAGATGAAGCGGCTACAGGGAATGCGGAGTTAATAAAAGATCAAAGCATTGTTGGAATCATAACAAGAAAAGACTTAGCTCAATTGACTGTTGAGTGTATTTTAAAGAGTCAGTGTTTCAATAATATCTATCATGCATACGATTCATCTTTAGGGACTGCAATCGAATAACAATGCCAATAAAACGAAGAGAATTATTAAAGGCAACAATCTTAGGATCAGGTGCTGCTATCAGCACAATAAACTCAAAAAATAGTGCTGCTCATGAAGTAAACACTCAAGCTGATGTGTTAATTATAGGTGCTGGGAATGCAGGCATTCCAGCTGCTATTCAAGCATCAGATATGGGAGCAAAGGTTATTTTGATTGATAAAAATTCATTTGTTGGAGGTATGTTAATTATTTCAGGTGGGCATATCAGCGGTGCCAATGCCAAAATTCAAATGCGAAAAAACATTAAAGACTCTTATGAAAAACATTATCAGGATGCAATGCGTATTGGAAAATACAAGGCTAATTCAGAGCTTTTAGCATTGGCCACTGAGCATGCTGCTTCGATGATAGATTGGCTTGAAGAGATAGGAGTTGAATTCACTGATGAATCACCAATCTTGGTTGATGATCATGATCATTATTCAGTACCAAGAACCTATGTGGGAACTAACCTAGCTCGCTCATTACTTGTACCATTAAAACAAGAACTGGACAAAAGAATTAAGAGAGGTGATTTAGAATTAAGATTAAATACAAAGGTTTTAAGTTTAATTCAAAGTAAAAATAAAAAAATTATTGGAGTGCAAGTTAAAAATACAAATGGTGAAATCTTAGATATTTTAGCAAAAACAGTAATCCTTGCATCGGGAGGCTATGGAGCAAATAAAGAGATGCAAAAAAAATACAACCCTAAAGTAGTATCAGCAAAATATGTAGGACTTCCTCATGCCACAGGTGATGGTATTAATATGGCAAAACAAGTTGGTGCTCGCCTTTCAAATATGGATCATTTAATTTCATATCCTGGTACTGTTTTCAATCTAAAAGGAGTCCCCACAGAAATCTCAACACGATTACAATATCCTCCACAACATTTTACTAAAAGCATATGGGTTAATAAAAAAGGAGACAGATTTGTCAATGAGCACACTACGCCCGATAATCGAGAGGTTGCTTTTCTTTCACAAGAAGAATTATTTTTCTATGTCTTATTTGATGACAATATCCGACTAGAGAACAATTCATTAGACATTAGAAATTGGACTCCAAAACAAATGGATGAAGTTATAAACCAAGGAAATCTAATAGTAAAAGCGAATTCAATTAACGAGTTAGCAAAAAAAATTAATATAAATACAAAAAATTTATCAAAGACGATAGCTAAATATAATGAGAATATAGACTCAAATAAAAGTGATGAGTTTGATAGAAAAAGAGAACGTTTAAAGATCACAAAAGCACCCTATTATGCTTTTGGTGTTGGAGGGAGTGTTTTAACCACTCATGGTGGAATCTCTGTTAATTCCTCATTGGAGGTTATAGATAAAAACGCTAGAGTAATTCCTGGATTATATGCTGTAGGAGAAGTTATGGGAAATGGTCATCTTATGGGTAAAAGTGTGGTCAGTGGAATGAGTGTTGGACCTGCGATAACTTTTGGGAGAATGGCTGCTAAAACAGCATTTCGTTATGCTCAGTGCTTTAATGACAGCGAAAACGATTAAAGAATTAATATTATTAAAGTTTTAAAATAACTTTAGTCATAAGGAGAGATTTATATGAAACAAGCTAAGCAGTTTGTAAAAAATTATTTTTTGATATCACTTATTAGCCTTTTTATTACCAGTGTTGCAATTGCCAATACAGCCATTCAAATTATTGACGTTAATCAATTACCATGGGATGAAAGGTTTCGAATGGGTAATAAAGGGACGACTAATGGAAAATTACTATTCTCCTTAAAAAATGGTGGAACCCTTTTGTATGTAAAATTCAACCCGGGCTGGAATGCTGATGGGACTGAAGCACACTACCATACCTTTCATGAATGGGGCTATGTTTTGGATGGAGACTTTCCACTCTATGAGTTTGTTAGCCCAAACCAAAAAAAAGGGACTCTTATGAATATGAGGCCAGGAACTTTTATGGATCGTCCAGCTTTCAGTATTCATGGCAATCGTGCAAGCACAATGGAAAAACAAATTGTAACCCCTGGATCAACTCAATTAATATTCTATGAAACTGGAAAAACAGTTTCATTAAATCCATTAAATCGCTCCCACAGTGATGAATGGAAATTAGTGGAAGAATTCTTTTCAGCAAATTTTCAACACACAGCTGATACTAATATTATGGAGTGGGAAGAAGATGAAATGCTACCAGGTGTCTTTGTTAAATGGTTAAGTGATCATACAGCAAAGGGATTCACTGCAAAACTTAGGTATGCACCTGCCGGCTGGGCACACCCAAAGAAAAATCTACAAAGCTACAATAAGGAAGGTTATCGATTCTTATATATTCTATCGGGCGATATGAATGTAGTTGTAAATGATGACGATGCAATTACAAAAATAGAAGCAACAAAAGACTTCTTTATCAATCAACCGCCGATGAGTATATGGAATTGGGGAGATAATGAATTAACAAAATCTGGAGTGACTTGGCTGGAAGTTCAATATGGTAAAGGAACAACCATAGGGAATGGTCCAATCTTTCCATCTTCAATAAAAAAATAACATTGAATTTATTAGTTTCTTATTTATCATTTGATTAATAAGAAATTTAGTTTTATTATTACTCGATAATCCAATAGACAATCAGGATAATATTGATATGAAAAGAAGAGAATTTATTACTTCATCTACCGTTGCAGCTTCAACAATTCTTTTTCCTTCATGGAAGGGCTTTACTGCTGAAAGTCTAATTCCTTCAGAATTATTGGCAATTAAAGGCAACGGAGAAAACTTCACAATAAAAGGAACAGATGTAGCAAACTTTAGGAACAGTCTTAAAGGTAAACTTCTTCTCAAAGATGACTATGGCTATGAGGTAGCAAGGCTTGTTAGAAATAGAATTATTGATAAAAAACCGTCAATGATTGCACAATGTGTAGATGAAAGTGATATACAAAAAGCTGTCAATTTTGCTAGAGATCATAGTTTATTAACAGCAGTAAAATGTGGTGGGCACAGTGTTTCAGGTAAAGGCACTTGTGATCAAGGTTTAATAATAGATTTATCACCTTTCAAAGGTTCTAGATTAGACAAAAAAAATAAAAGACTTTTCATCAAGGGCGGCTCTTGGTTGGGCGCAGTTGATGCAGCTACTATTCCTCATGGCCTGGGCACAACAGCAGGTACTGTTTCACATACCGGTGTAGGTGGCCTTGCAACAGGAGGTGGATTTGGCAGGCTGGGAAGAAAATACGGTCTAACGATTGATAACATCAAAAGTATTGAGATCATAAATGCAGATGGCGAACTGAGATATGCTGATGAAACACATAATCCAGATCTTTTATGGGCAGTTAAAGGTGGCGGCGGAAATTTTGGGATCGTAACTACATTTGAGTTCCAGCTTTACGAAATGAATAAGGATGTTATTGGTGGTCGAATCACATTTGACTTTTCAGATGTGAAACAGCTACTAAAATTTCATGGTGAACACTCTCTTGAATCATCAAACGAGATGTACCAAGATCCAGTTATTTTTGCACCTCCCGGCGGATTCGGCAATACAGTTTATTTCGATGTATGTTATTCAGGGCCACATAAAATGGCAGATAAAGCTTATGCGCCACTAAGAAAAGCAGGAAAAGTAATACATGACGATATAGACATTATTGATTACAGAGCTCTTCAGAAAAGTGGTGATGACAATGATCCGAGAGGACGATCTCAATATTTAAAAGGTGGTTTTACTAACGAAATCTCAGATGGTTTGATTGACGCATTGGTAGAAAACTTAGAAGCCCATCCTGAAAGAGGCAGCATGGCATTCTTTCAGCAATCTGGTGGAAAAATAAATACAGTTGCGCCGGATGCAACAGCTTTTCCCCACAGATATGCACAGCAAAATTTAATTACAGGATCTTTCTGGCTGGAAGGAGTAGATACAGCTCCACATATTGCCTGGTCAAGAAAATATTGGAAAAAAGTCTCTCCATTTACAGATGGCTTTTATACAGTTGATGAATTTTCAGAAACTGCAGCAGAAGTGAATTTAAATTATCTAGGTAATTACGAAAGACTTGTAGGAATAAAGAATAAATATGATCCCACCAATTTATTTAGATTAAATGCAAATATCAAACCAACTGTTTAGTCTATAATTTAAACCTTAGTGGATTGTTTTTTAATCCTTATTAGATTGTGCAATTTATCTAATCTAGGGTTATTGTGACTTAATATAAGTCAGTTTCTCCTTCACGATACAGTCAAAGAGTTAGATTTAATTTTTTTTATTATTTTGATCTAGATCAATAACAATAATTCTATTTTGTTTAAACTTTAATCATGAGTAAAAACAACTATTTCTTTGCTTTGTGGCTGATTTGTAATATTTTTTTAACACCTGTTGCTTTAGAGGCTTCAACAAATTCTGTTAACAATCTCCCTGTAGTAAAATAAGAATTAGTTAGGCCACCCTTCCTTCCGAAGCATAATATTGTGGCAAAAGGTGGACCTAAAATTATAAAAGTAGAATTAACAGTCACAGAAAAAATTATTTCTATCGATCGCCAAGGAACTAGATTTAGGGTTTTTGGCTTCAATGATTCTGTTCCTGGCCCAATTATCGTTGCTCATGTAGGTGATTATATTGAGTTAACACTTCTAAATCCTTATGAGAACAATTTTTTACATAATATTGATTTTCATGCTGCTACAGGCGCTTTAGGTGGTGGATCATTAACCCTGGTTAGACCTGGTGAAAAAGTTGTAATTCGTTGGAAAGCAATAAAACCAGGCGTATTTGTTTACCATTGTGCACCTGGTGGTGCAATGGTTCCTTGGCATGTAGTTAAGGGGATGAATGGTGCTGTAATGGTTCTTCCAAGAGAAGGACTTAAAGACCGTAATGGAAATCCTATTAATTATGATACAGCCTATTATTTAGGTGAACAAGATTTTTATTTACCCAAAGACCCAATAACAGGTAGGTTCAAGGAATTCCTTCAACCTGGAGATGGTTATAGTGATATCTTGCAAGTAATGAAGACACTAACGCCTTCTCATGTCGTTTTTAATGGTGCAGTAGGATCTCTGGAAGGAGACAACGCTCTAACAGCAAAAGTAGGAGAAACTATTATGTTTATCCATGCTCAAGCCAACCGAGATACACGACCACATATAATAGGTGGACATGGAGATTTTGTTTGGCCTAATGGATCATTTAATGATCCACCACGAACTAATCTTGAAACATGGTTTGTTCCAGGAGGAGCTGCAGCTGCATCAGTTTATACTTTCAGACAACCAGGTAATTATATTTATTTAAACCATAATTTAATTGAATCCTTCATATTAGGAGCAAAGGCAGAAATTAAAGTAAAGGGTAAATGGAATGATGACCTAATGAAACAACTATTGCCACCATCGAAGATTACTGAAGACTAAAGAATATCGATTCAATCAACAAAGATATAAAAGTAAATTAGGTTTGAGGCTCCCTCTGATCTTTGTAGGCTTGAAATGTACCTGTTCTTTTTTTCCAAGGTTTCTCTGATTCAAAGTAACCAGGTGATTCTTTTTCAATATAATTGATCAATACTGGAGGTACATCTTCCACTAAATTTTCAACCTTCTTTCCAACAGCCTGCCAATAATGACCCCCAGGTCTTTGGCCCATAAGAAAGAAAGGATACCAACTTGTATTATGAGTAGATGTTATTGTCATTGGAATACTATCTAGATCAGGATTGCTCAGGTCAGATATTTTCCCATGATAGGTTTCAACATAAAGGAAGCTCAATTTATCTCCTGTTGATGCCTTTTTCCATACCTTTGGATCAAGCTTATTCGCAAAATTTAAATAAGCAGGTTCTTCCAACCATAGTTCATCGCCTCTTGACTTGAATGGCCTTAAAGTGGGCTTAATAACTCGATCAAATGGTCCACCAATAATCTTGACTGGTCGATTTATCTCACCTGTAAAAGGATTTTCAAATTCTTCAACTGGCCCTCCAGTCTCAAGATCCATAAAATATCCACAATCATAAAGCGTGTAGTAGAAACTATTATCAAACCAAGGCTTCCAGACACCTTTCAAAACACCCGTATGTCCAATCATTGGCTTAACACCTTGCTCTGGTGTCATTCCAAATATGGTTCCTTTGTAGTAAATGTGTACCATACTCCTAGCAGAAGTACCCACTAATTTAGCGTAAGCTAGAGCATTTTGTATTGGATCATTAAAATCAACCTTTTGATGAATAGAATGAAGTCCTTGTGCTGATACTAAATGCGGTGTAGCTGCTATAGCACCAATACCACCAATTAATTCTCTTCTATTTATGTATTTTTTTATTGGCATTATATTATTTACTGTTTTTTCTATAATTCTTCAATGTACTTGTTGTTTCTGACCAAGGATTTGTTGACTCAAAATAATTATCTGATTGTTGGTTTAAAAAATTCTTCATCGTCTCAGGGACATCCGACCAAGATTGTATTTTATTTCCTACTGCCTGCCAGTACATATTTCCATCGACATCATCCATATCAAAGAATGGATACCATGGACTCAAATAATTATAGGTCATCATTGATGATGCTATGGTAGTTGAGTCATTCAACTCTGAGAGCTTTCCTTTAAAAATAACATTCGCAAATGAGGTCTGTTTTTTTTGTTCACCTGATTCTGAATTACCAAAGTATCCCTTTCTAGTTTTAGGTTCTTGAATCCATATATCATCCCCTGAAACAACCCAATCAAGTTGGTTCGGTTTAATAATAGACTCATAAGGTCCACCTTTTATATATGACAGTTGATTTTCTTTTTTTGTAATTGGATTTTGAAAAATCTCGATATGATTTTTAGAATCTAATGAATGAAAAAAACCAGATTCAAATAACGTATAGCGAAAAGAATCCTGCTCCAACTTTTCCCACACACCTTTTAAAATCGCCTGAAACCCTATAAATGGTATAGGCCCACCTGGTAAATATGCAAAAATCGTTCCTTCAAGACTGTAATGGACCATTGCTTTATCAGCAGTACCTACAAGCTTTGCATAAGCATATGTGCTATCGATTGATTTACTTAAATCAAGTCTGTTTTTCGTATAGTTACCTGTTAATAAATCTCTTCGATCCATTTTTTAATCCTAAAATTGACAATAATCCTCTTTTTCAACTAAATCAAAAACAAAGGTAAATTTGGCTACCCCTATAAGCACTGCCATAATCATTCCAAGCTCATAGAGTTCACCATCATTAAAATCTGATTTTAATTTTTCATACAATGGTTGATCTAATACACCTTTATTATTAGTTAGAACCATTTGATCTGCTAGCTCTAATGCTCCTTTCTCTCTTGTGGTAAAAGGACCATTCTTATAATCATTCAATGAACTAATTTGCTCTTTTGTCACTCCAGATTCTAGTGCATGGACGGTATCGCCTTTATTGCAAAATGCACAACCATGAACATTGGCTAATCTCAGTCTTACCAATTCTACCAAAGTTTTCTCAAAGCGACCTGAATAGAAAAGCTTTTTATAAAAATCCTTAAAATACCACTCATAAACTTCAGGATTATTACCTGAAACTTCAACAAATGTTGCATCGCCTGTCAGCTCTACTGCCTGATCCCATCCCTGTTTCATATTGTCAGGTAAGTACTCTCGCTCTACCTTCTTTATCTGTGGTTGTGGTTTAGACATGATTATTCTCATTGATTATGAAATCTAACCTTATAACAACAACCTTCATAATGTCTACGATGCTTTTCTATTATTTTTTAACATCTCTTCAGTTTGAGGCTTCATTGGTTTATTAAAATGATGAATAACATCTTGAGTTAAACCTTTTCTATTGAGTGTATAGAGATGGAAGTTATCAATCCCTTCCTTTTGTAAATTTTCAATTTGATCAATAGCGATGCTCTGCCCTAGCTCTTGGATACCCAATGCATCATTATCACTGATTGCGTCATATTTTTGTTGTAGTGATTGTGGAATGTTTGCACCACATACTGCTGCAAATTTTTTAACTTTCTCAAAGTCGCTTATCGGTAATATACCAGCTGAGATAGGGGTATCTATGCCGAAAGCACTAACATTATCTCGATACATCAAAAAATCTTTATTGCTGAAGAACCATTGTGTAATTATCTCATCTATACCTATGAGGCATTTTTCTTTCAAATAGCCCATGTCCTTTTCTAGACTAACTGACTCAGGATGACCCTCTGGGTATCCTGCAGTCAATAATCGAAAATTGAATTGATCTGAAAGAGCTTGGGTAAACTCTTTAGCATCAGTATATCTATCCAGATCATCATGATTCTTAGAATCTCCTCTTAAAGCTACCACTGACTCTAATCCTAGATTGTGATAATCATGAGCCATTGAGAGGATATCGTCTTTTGAATATTTAGCGCAAGTCATATGAGGTATAACTGGTGTATTAATTCTTGATGTGATTTCTTCTGCCATTTCTAATGTGTTGTTATGTCCTTCTACATTGAAACTATGCGTGATACTCATATACTTCGGCTGATACATAGACATACTCTCAGCTTGAGCAATAAGATCAAGCTTTTCGGATTCCACTTGAGGTGGAAAGTATTCAAGAGAGAATGAGACCATATAATTATTTACTATTTATCATTTGATAAATAAGCATTATAATATCTCTCTTTAATTTATCAACTGATTAACACATACTTTATTCAATATGTCAGAACAACCTCATTTAAATTGGCAACCTAACAATCAGGATACAACTCTACTCTCTGAATTTATTTATTATCTAGAGAAGAATAAAGATCTCAGTTTTGATGACTATGAGCAATTGCATTCTTGGTCAATCAATCAAGCTGAAGAGTTTTGGAGTTCTTTTGCAAAATACTCCAATATAAATTTTACAACTGCACCTATAACAACACTGAATAAAGCTGACCATATCATGAATGATGAATGGTTCTCAGGCGCATCATTAAACTTTGCCCATCACCTACTCCAAAGGCAAGACAATCAAGCCGCTATTATCTATCGAGATGAAACAGGAAAACGAATGGAGATGAGTCATCAAGAACTTTATAGCTCTGTCGCTAATTTATCTGGTTCACTCAAAGAAATGGGTGTCAAAAAAGGCGATGTGGTTGCTGCAGTGATGACTAATAGACCTGAGACAGTAGTAGCTATGCTCGCTACTTCTAGCATCGGTGCTATATGGACTTCTTGCTCTCCTGATTTTGGTACAGAGGGGGTTATTGATCGTATTGGTCAGGTTAAACCTAAAATATTATTCACCACTGATGGCTACCAATATGGAGGAAAGCATTTTGACCTGACTGAGAATATATTAACTCTTGAAAAGAAGCTGGATAGCCTGAATAAAATTATCTTAATTCACGAAAAAAAATCCAAAGAGATCGGGCAATTGGTCAATACAATTAACTATGAGGAATGTCTACTTGAAGAACATAATCTAGAATTTGTATCGTTGCCTTTTAACCACCCACTTTTCATAATGTATTCCTCTGGAACAACAGGGAAACCAAAATGCATAATACATGGTGCTGGAGGAACTCTTCTGCAACATCTAAAAGAACATCGCTTGCATACAAATATAAGAAAAAATGATCGTGTTTTCTTTTTTACTACTTGTGGTTGGATGATGTGGAATTGGTTAATCAGCGCATTAGCCAGTGAAGCAACCATCATACTTTATGAAGGCTCTCCACTCTATCCAGATACTAATCATTTATGGAGCATTGCTGAAGAAGAAAAAATTAATGTCTTTGGTATCAGCCCTGGATACTTAAGTTCGCTAATGAATCAAGAGCATAAACCAAAAAATTATAATAATTTAAGTGCTATTAATACTATTTTATCCACTGGATCTCCTTTGCTAATGGATCATTTCGAATACATTAATAACTCTGTAAAAGATGATGTACAAATTTCAAGCATTTCTGGTGGAACCGATATTATTTCATGTTTTGCTTTAGGCAATGCAAATCAACCAGTATATAAAGGAGAAATTCAGTCAATAGGATTAGGTATGGCTGTCAAAGTTTTTGATGATTTAGGAAAGGAAGTGAAAAAAGATGAGAAAGGTGAGTTAGTATGCACCCAATCCTTTCCCTCCATGCCAATAGGATTCTTTGGTGACCCTAAAAAAGAAAAATACAAGGATACTTATTTTGATAAATATAATAATGTTTGGGCGCATGGAGATTATGCCACAATCACTAAAAATAATGGTCTCATTATCTTTGGTAGATCAGACACGACACTCAACGCTGGTGGGGTAAGAATTGGTACTGCTGAAATTTATAGACAATTGGAAAAATTCCCTACTATACTCCAATCGGTTGTCATTGATGAGATCGATGGCAATAACTCTTTTGTATCTCTTTTTGTAGTTCTAAAAGAAGGTGTATTTTTGACTCAAGACTTAATCGATAAGATAAAAAAAGAGCTTAAGCTAAAAGCAAGCCCTAGACATGTTCCTAAAAAAATAACATCTGTTCCTGATATTCCAAAGACAAGAAGTGGAAAGATTTCAGAACTATCAGTGAAAGCAGCAATTAATGGAAATGTAATAAAAAATATAGAGGCTCTTGATAATCCTCATTCTTTAGATTTTTATAAAAAAATTAGGAAACAAAACTGACATAAAATGAAATGAATTTAATAGTAAAATAAAGATAATATGACAAAAAAAATAACAGTAAACGATACATTAGACTATCCATACTCAAAAAGACCTCCCAATGGAGAAGTGCTAGAAGTATCACCAAACCTCTATTGGTTAAGAATGCCACTACCAATAGCTCTCAATCATATTAATTTATGGCTTTTAGAAGGTAAAAATGGATGGACCATTATTGATAGTGGAATGGCAAATGATGAATCCAAGGACATTTGGATTAATCTATTTGAAACGATTTTCAAAGGTAAAGCTTTAGAAGATCTCCTAATTACTCATATGCATCTGGATCATTCAGGTTTAGCAGGATGGCTTTCTGATTACTGGGAAGTGGATCCACATTTCACAGAAAAAGAATATCAAGAAACCCAATTATTAAGCAAAGGCATAGAAAAATCACAAGAATTTATTGCACTGGATTTCTATAAGAGTTGTGGCTATGACGATGCATCCATCAAACGTTATTTGGAAAGAGTCACATACAGAAAAACACTGGTGACCCCAATTAATAGGAATTACAAAAAAATAAAAAATAATGAAATTATTACTCTTGGTGATAATGAGTGGGAAGTGGTTATTGCTAATGGGCATTCTCCAGAGCATGCTTGCTTATACTCCAAAGAAAATAATATCTTTATTTGTGGAGATGTCATCTTACCCAGAATTACACCTAATATTAGTGTTAGACCTTTCCATGCCGATAGCAATCCACTTGATGATTGGATAAATAGTCTAAAAAATATCAAAAAAAGAATTCCAGATGATGCATTGATACTACCATCTCATGGTTACCCTTATTATGGCGCTCATAAAAGAATTGATTCAATCATTGAAGATCATATGGAGAAGCTTGAAAGTCTGTATGCATTTTGTAATCAGTCAAAGAATGTCATTGAAGTTTTTCCTGCATTATTCGCAAATAAAATTAATGAAAATGCTCTCATATTGGCTGTGGGAGAGAGCCTTGCACATTTAAATTATTTAATTGGTGAAGGCAGAATGGAAATGAAAAAAAATAATGATGGCATCAATTATTATAAAAGTATTTGATTAGGGGTAAGTATTGACTGTAATTTTTGATGATAAAAAAACTTTCGAGTACTCAATACCAGTCCTTGTAATAGGCTCCGGAGGCTGTGGTCTAACCGCTGCACTAGCTGCTAAAGAAAATAAAACAGAAGTACTGGTGATTGAAAGAGATTCAACACCTCTGGGGACAACAGCTATGTCCACAGGATTAATACCTGGTGCAAATACAAGGTTTCAAAGAGAAGCGGGAATTAAAGACGATGCTGATTTATTTACACAAGATATTATAGATAAAGCTAGAGGACAAACAGATGAAAATATTGCCCATTGTCTAGCAAATGAATCATCAAAAACTATAGAATGGTTGGTTGATCAACATCGTATTCCTTTGAGTCTAGTAGATAGTTTTCTCTATCCTGGGCACACTGTTATGAGAATGCATGGAACACCTAATCGAACAGGCAGTGAGTTAATGGGAGCGTTGTGTAGAGCAGCTGAAAGATCAGAAATTGACATATTAACAAATTCTCTAGTAACGGATTTATATGCGGATAATAATAAAAAGATTATTGGTGTAAAGGTTCTAGGAGGAGATGGAGAGGTTGAAGAAATAGGTTGTGAAGCATTAATTCTTGCATGTTGTGGTTTTGCAGGAAACCCTGAAATGCTAGAAGAATATATCCCACAAATAAAAGAAGCTGAATTTTTTGGGCATCCTGGAAACAAAGGGGATGCCATTATATGGGGTAAAGCTCTTGGAGCAGGTTTAGCGGATATATCTTCTTTCCAAGGTCATGGCGGATTAGCTGCTGGTAGAGGTGTACCTATTTTATGGCCGATGATTATGGAAGGCGCATTTCAAATTAATGAAAATGGAGAACGATTCTCAGACGAGTCTAAAGGTTACTCTGAACAAGCTGTTGAAGTTGTGAGTCAACCAAACAAAATTGCTTGGAATATTTTTGATGAGAGGCTGCATAAATTAATGATGGAATTTGAGGATTATCATAATGCAATAGAAGCTAAAGCGATTGTCCACGCAAAGACAATGAATGAATTGAGCCAACTGACTGGAATAACAGAAGCAGCACTTACAAATACTATACAAAAGGTTGAAGAAATGGTTGATGGTGAAAGAGACGATGTATTTGGTAGAAACTTCAAAGGCAAACCAAAATTAGAATCGCCCTACTACGCTGTTAAAGTAACTGGAGCTTTGTTTCATACTCAGGGAGGATTAGTTGTTGATGAAACAGCTAGAGTTTTAGATAAAAAGGGTACACCTTTACCCAACTTATATGCTGGAGGAGGATCTGCAAGAGGAATTTCTGGACCTTCAGACTGGGGATATATGGCTGGTAATGGTCTGTTAACTGCAACCACATTTGGAAGGCTAGCTGGTTTAGCTGCATCTGAGCTTTTGAAATAAAGCTCTTAAATCATAAATAATAGGAGTATATATATAACAAATCACTATTTATCATATGATAAATTAATGATATATTAACCGGATTTACACGGAGACATCATGAAAGATAATAAAGGACCGCTTAATGGAATAAAGGTTTTAAGTATTGGTACTTCAATAGTGGGTCCTTGGGCTGCAACATTACTTGGGTATCTTGGAGCTGAAGTATTCAAAGTTGAGCCTCCTAAAGGTGAATTTTTGAGAATGCTCTACCCTCATCAAAATAAACTTGCTACCGCATACAGTTCTACCAATCTTAATCAAAAATCTGCTGGTCTTAATACCAAAGAAGAAGAAGGAATGAATGCTATGCTAGGGTTGGCACATAAAGCTGATATTCTGATTGAAAATTTTAGACCGGGCGTAGCAGACCGAATTGGTCTTGGTTTTGAAAAATTACACGAGTCCAATCCAAATTTGGTTTTTGGTTCTAGTTCTGGTTATGGTGATGATGGACCTATGAAAAACTTAGCAGCTCTTGAACCACACCTGCAGGCTTTCAGTGGGATGAGCGGAGTAACAGGCTACCCAGGTGATGATGGACAGTTAATTAGATTCACTCATCTGGACCCTACTGGTGCAGTTTTCTTTTGTGGCCTACTGATGCTTGGATTGATAGAAAGAGAACGTTTTGGACATTCATGTTGGGTTAAGACATCTCATTTAGCTAATGCTATAGCAAATATGAATAATAAAATTTCTGAAGTTTTATTAGCAAATTCTCCAGGAGAACCATTGGGTAGTAGTTCTTCAACCTCTGCACCAAACCGTTGCTATCACTGTGAAGATAAACGATACATTGCAATTTCTTGTGATAATCAAACACAGTGGGAAGGCTTCTGTATTGCTGTAGGACTAGAGAATTTAACTGAAGATGTCAGATTTTTGACCAATGCAGAAAGGGTTAATAATCGTGATGAGTTAGATGAAATTCTAGAAACTCATTTTCTTGAAAAACCATCTAGATGGTGGTCTTTGAGACTCGACAAATATAAAGTACCCAATAGTTTTGATCTAAGTTTTGATGATCTTCAGTACCACCAACAAATTATTGAAAATAATTTCTTGGTAGAAGTTGATGGTGAGCATACTGGACCATTCTATGTGGGAGGTCTACCTTGGGAATTTAGTGAGACCCCTGCTCAAATAAACACATCAATTCCAGTTCCCGGCAAAGACACAGAAACTGCAATGAAAAAAGGTTTTGAGACTGACTCAACAAATACTAGATCACCAAATTCTGAATCCCCAGAGTATCCGTTAAAAGGAATTCGTGTGTTGGATGTCACTCAAGGTTACACAGGACCTTATCTCAGTTTTATGCTGGCTGAAGCTGGAGCAGAAGTGACAAAAATTGAGCCCAAAGGTGGTGACTGGTCAAAAGAACTAAGCCCACAAACAAAGAAAGGGGTAAGTGCTCTATATCAATCTTTTAATAGAAATAAAAAGATCATTGAAATGGATATTCAATCCGAAGAGGGTTCAAAAGATTTTGAATCTCTTTTAAGTCAAACTGATATGCTCATAGAAGATTGGTCGAAAGATTCCATTGAAGCCATCAAATATGACTATGAAAAAATAAAACTAAACAATTCAGACATAATTCACTATTCATTATCTTCATTTGGACATTATGGCCCAATGAAAAATAAACCAGGTAGTGATCTAGTCATTCAGGCCATGTCAGGATACCTTAGAACATTAGGTGATGTGGGAGAAAAACCCATAAGAGTAGGAGCAGATGTAGTCTCGACATGCACTGCTGCTATGAGCCTAATTGCAATTCTTGCAGCACTTTATCATCGAATCCAAACCGGTGAAGGCCAAAAAGTTTCTGCCAGTATGCTTGGAACAATGATGACTCTAAAGACACTCCAGTGGTCAGGCTTCAGTGACCCAGATAGTTGGGATGGAAATTTTTGTAAAAATGAAACAGATGGTTCAAATTATGGTCAAAGAACAAGTGATAAATCTATTTTTGCAACTCCCTCCCCTGCACTTACAGAAGATAAGTTTTATGAAATGATTAAAGAATTTGGTATGTATGATGATTTTATGAAGGATGAAGTGTTAGTTCAGAACTGGTGGAACTCATTTGGAGTAGGAACAAAAGCAAGCCATGCCAGACCATTATGGGATAAATATTTAACTCAGATGTCTTCCGATCAAGTACTAGAAATTTTTAATCGTTATGAAGTATGGGCAGTCGAATTTTCTAATATCGAAGAATTAATCAACCATCCACAAATAGAGTTCCTAGGAATGTTTGATAAAAGTGGAGATGATACTTATCTCAGATCACCATGGAAAACGCCATGGGGTTTTCCAGAAATTGATCCCATTAAGTCTTAAAATATAAATATGGTGATAATTTGAGAAAACATTACGCAGAGACAAGCTTGGGGCAAGTGCATTATTTGACTTGTGGCGAAGGTGAGCCTCTTCTAATGTTGCATATGACACCTCAGTCTTCACTGCAATTTCTCCATACCTTTGAACAATTAAATACACTTGGATATCAAGTCATAGCTCCGGATACCCTAGGCTATGGTATGTCAGACAAACCTGATGATCCTTTAACTATTGAAGAATATGCATCTGTCATACCAGAATTATTAGAGCAGATTAATGTAGATAAAGTCACAGTTCTAGGTCATCACACCGGAGCTTCTATTGCTTGTGAGTTTGCAAAATCTTGCCCGAATAAGGTTAAAAAAATTATTTTGCACGGCGTACCTCTTTACACTGAAGAAGAAAAAAATGAAAGAATGGATAACCTAAAAGCAGATTTATCACCAAAAAAAGATGGTACACACCTCTTGGATTATTGGAATTGGATACAAAGCAGAGTTGGCGATAGAGCTAGTTTAGAATCATGTCATATGTCTTTACTCCATGTATTTCTTGCAGGTGAAAATGAATGGTTTTGTCATCATGCTGCATTTGCATATAATCTTGAACAAACTATATTAGAATTAGAACAACCTTGTTTAGTGATTACTAATACAGGAGATCCGCTGCATTATATTGTGCCTAGAGTAAAAAATTTAAGAGAAGACTTTAATTACAATGAAATAGAAGGTGGATCAGTATTTATAATAAGAGATAAACCTACACAATGGGTTGAATCCTTTATCGATTTTTTAAAACAATAATTTTCAATATAGAATTCAATACAAGATAAGAGAGACGAGATAATGCAATACAAATTACCAGATGAAACTTTAATGCTACAAGATACGGTAAAACGCTTTGTTGATAAAGAATTAATTCCACTGGAAACACAGTTACCGGAAAGACCTAATTCATATGAATTGCCTCAAGAACTACACTTGGATTTAACTGGAAAAATCCATGAAATGGGGCTGACTGCAAGAGAGACTCCAGAAGATGCAGGTGGAGCAGGACTCGGGCCTCTCGACAATTGTATAATCACTGAACAAGTCCATAGATCAACAGCAGGATGTGGTGTTTTCTCAGCTACTTTTGCATCGATGCTTTATGAATTAGGAACGGAAGAGCAAAAAAATAAATACATGGTCCCTTCAGTTAAAGGAGAGTTTCATGGAAGCAGTGCCTTTAGTGAACCAGTTGCAGGTGGAGATATGGCTGGTATTCAAACAACCATTGAAGAGAAAGATGGGGGATGGGTAATCAATGGCAATAAATGCTGGATCTTTAAAGCTAACACAGCAAGATTTATACTCGTTTTAACTAGATTGAAAGGCACAAAACGACATGATGGAATGCAATGGGTCATCGTTGATGCTGATACTCCTGGCTTTAAGGTAGGTAGAGAACAAAAAATGATTCATGGTCAAAACACTTATGAGCTTTTCTTTGATAATTGCTGGGTTAATAAAGATCAACTTTTAGGTAAACCTGGAGAAGCTTGGAGTTCTGGCACAGACTATCTCTTTTCAGGAAGAATTCAAATTGCAGCAAGAGCAATGGGTATTGCAGATCGTTGCCTTGAAATGGCAATTGACTATGCAAAAATAAGACATACCTTCGGAAAACCTCTGTCTTCAAGGCAAGCAATTCAGTGGATGATAGCCGACTCAGCGATTGAATTACATACGTGTAGATTAATGGTCTATGATGCTGCCTTAAGAGCACAAGAAGGTGAAAAAGTCTTTATACAAACAGCAATGGCTAAAATCTATGCAACAGAAATGGTCGCTAAAATTGTCGATCGCGCCATGCAAATTCATGGTGCTGCTGGATTATCTGATGAAACAATATTAGAGCGTTGCTATCGAGATATAAGACCTATGAGAATATATGAAGGTACTTCTGAAGCTATGAGAAGTATGATTGCTAAAGACTTATTACGTTAATCAAAGGAAAGATATATGCTGCCTTTTAAAATACGATTTGGTTGGGGTATTGGAACATTAACTGTTTCTTTAATGTTCCAAGCAACTGGATTACTTCTGCTTCTTTATTTAACTGATTTTGTTAAGCTCGATGCTACAACCGCTGGACTGCTTATCGGATTGTCTAAAATTTATGATGCCTTAACGGATCCCATTATGGGGAGAATCAGTGATCGAACTAAGAGTCCTTGGGGTAAAAGAAGGCCTTATGTTTTTCTTGGTACGCTTATGTGTGCTGGATCTTTTATTTTGCTTTTTAACTTAGCAGCATTTTCTGATTCCCCTAATATTGTAATGATTACATTATTTGCACTCATCCTTAATGCAACTGGTTATACTGTTTTCAATGTGCCCTACTTGGCAATGCCATCAGAAATAACAACGGACTATAATGCTAGAACAGATTTGATGTCCTATCGTGTTATGGCAGTGGCTGCTGGACAACTGGGAGGATCTGCTCTAGGTCCAGCTTTAGTTGTTTATTTTGGAAGTGGTGTCACTGGACATACTGGGATGGCAAACTCATTGGCAATCATTATGATTTTTGCAGGAATGATTTGTTTCCAATTAACTAAAAGTGCTTCGTATACAAAAACAACTGCAATTCAACAAAATACCTCTTCTTTTTTTAAACAATTTAAAACTGCATTTCAAATCAAACCGTTTGCAATATTATTAGGTATCAAAGTTACTCAACTGACCGGTTTCGCTATTTTTCTAGGCTCACTCCCCTACCTTTTTACAAGAGTTATGGGGCTCTCTCTTAGTTATATTGGCTTCTATTTTCTCATCCAAGGAAGTGTGATGTTTATCTCTCAACCTATTTGGGTTCGTGTTGTTTCTAGAATTGGTAAGAAAAATGCATATTATCTTGCTTCATTATTATGGGGTCTAGGAGCATTATCTTGGATACTAGCAGGTGAAGGCGAAACTAATATTGAGATTATAGCGAGGGGTATATTTTTAGGTACTGGAGCTGGTGGTTTATTATTGGTAGGACAATCAATGCTGCCTGACACCATGCAATACGATTTTCAAAATAGCGGTCAACGCAGAGAAGGTATTTTAGCTGGAGTATACACAACAGTTGAAAAACTTTCATTTGCTATAGGTCCTTCTATTTTAGGGTTGATACTAGGTTCTTCTGGCTATAATGCCAGTGAAATAACACAATCTGATAATGTAATTAGCATGATATATTTTTCAGCTGCAGGCTTTCCTGTCATAACATTAATTATTAGTTGTCTCTTAATGTTTCTCTATAATGTGGATCAAGATACATTGAAAGAGAATTAATAGATAATATTTAGCCCAAAGGAATCCAATGAAAACATGTGATAAATTAATGAGAGGAATAGTAATCTCTATGGATGAAAACCGTCGAGTATTTATGGACGGTTATGTAGCAATTAATAATGGCAAAATAGAATCTGTAGGAGCTTACAGCGAATGCATCTATCAATCTGATACTAACTTAGGAGGGGAAAATTTTGTTATTCTACCTGGTCTAGTCAATGTGCATTCTCATCTGATTCAAGGATGCATGAGAGGAATGGCGGAAGGCACCACTTTTGAGGAACGTCTGTTTGGATTCTATTATCCAATGACGGGTGCTTGCGATGAAGAAAGATCTTACGATGCAGCGATGCCCTCTATCATGGATTTAGCCTTAAGAGGAGTAACAACTACTGCCGATGATCATTTTACCCATTTGCATAAAAAATCCATTGATGGAGTTTTAGCGGCGGTTAATGATTCTGGTATTCGGTGTCGAATGGCTAGATTAACAATCAATGATAAAGATGCAGTTCCTGAAGGATTTGGGGAAACACTTGATGCAGGTATAGCTGAAACAGAGAGAGTTAAGTCAAAATGGGAAAATGAAAAAATCTCAGTGACAGCTTCCACTATCGGTATTACCTACTGTGAACCTGATCAGTTAATAGAGTTATGGAAATGGACTGATGAAAATGATCGACAGTTTGATATTCATGCTCCTGCAGTGTTTGATCAGAAATATCTAGCAGCAAGAAGAGGTTGGGAAGGTGGGTCTTTTGAGTGGTTGGACCATGTTGGAATACTCGGTCCCAATCTAATTGCAGCACATGCTCAAAACTTAAGACCTGGGGAAGAAAAGCTAATAGCTAATGCAGGTGCCTCGATTGCTTTAGTTCCTGACATGGAACAAGTGTTAGGCCTGGTGAATTTCAATGCTAGACCATTTTTAGATTCTAATATAACTTGCGGTATCGGTCTTGATGGAGCTGTTGTAGCTTATGGGCATAATATTTGGACCGCAATGCGAGGTTATCTAACTGCTCAAAGAATGGGTGATCAGCATAGATTAATGATGTCTGAGACGGACATTAAGTGGACTGGAGAGGAAATACTCTATGGCAGTGCTGAACAAGCTCTAGAACTGGCTACTATTGATGGTGCTAAAGCTCTGATGATGGATGATCAAATAGGCTCAATTGAAGCTGGAAAAGAAGCTGACCTTGTTTTAATCGACCGTACAGAAGAAAGTCATCTCACCCCTATGGGCTCATTAATTGCTAGTTTAGTTTATGGCAATGGTCCAAATCAAAATGCAATAGAAGCGGTTATGGTTCATGGGGAAGTCATAGTAAAAAAAGGACAACACCAATCTTTAAATCACCAAAGAATAGTTGAGAAATCAGACCAAGTACAAGAAATACTTCTAGACGAAACCAATGCAAGACAGTATCTAAGAAAGAGAAGTCGTTTTACTTGGATTGACTAAGATAATTAACTGTCTAACAACCTTTTCAGTCCTAATACAGATGAGTCAGGTGTTGTAAGAACTTTCAACTCAGGATTTTCTGCTTTGATACTTGGCAATGCAGAAGCCATAGAAAATTGACCCAAAATAATTGTGCTGTCATCTTTCTGATTCAATGCAATACTTGAAATCAATTTGTTGTGCTTATCTAATAAACCACTTTGTAGTAAATTTAGAGCTTCTTTTACGTAAAGTCCTTCAACCTCTATTTCAATATTAGACTCTTTCATCATAGTTTTTATTTCTTTAGTCAATAAATCTAATGAAGGTAAGAATGTGACCAATAACTTTATTTTTTGCTTCAATTGTATGGCCTCATAAAATGCGGCTTCATTGGGTCTAAAAATTGGAATATTATATTGTTCTTTTACTAGGTTGATTTCATCGCCAAATGCAGAGCAAGTATATAAAATGGCATCAGTATTCTCAGTCACAGCTATTTTTGCTAACTCACTAATTCTTTGACTAATTGTATGTTCATTTTGACCAAGATTACGATCTATTGACAAAGATAGATCAGAATAATTACTTAAAACTGCATCAGGCCAAAGATGTTGAAAAGATTTCCAAATAGGTTCTTTAGATTCTTCTAATGCATGAATAAGAGCTATTTTTTTGGCACCCTTCATTTGTTCACTTCTGAGGAATAATAGGTACTAAAAGATAAGGAGCCTGATCTGGATTAAATTGAATTGTTGTTTTCCCATCAAAAGTAGCATTTCTGTCTATTGGATCATTATGCAGAAAGGGTCCGCATCCAGTGAGTTGATTTTTAAAATTAGATAAAGTTTGATTCTCAGCTAAAGGATATTCATAGTCTTTACCTTGTATGGATAAAACTAAATAATAATTTTCTGGTATTACTATAGATGTTGGCCATATTTCGATATCCATCTCTACAGTTTCATTCGGCTCCAAAGGCCATGATTCATCGTGTGTATGAAAAGGTCTCCAAGGTTTAGACTCCACTCGATCTAATTTTCGATGGGAAGCTCTAAGCCAGCCTTGTGCAATAGGAGTATTAGGGTCCACAGCCCCCTGGTAAACAATTTCATTATCTGTAGGCCCAAATAAACGAAGCACTACAAAGATATCAGCATCGTTAGTTGAAGAAGAGACAAATATTTTTAGTGCCAGTGGTCCTGTAATCTCAGTTTCTTTTTTGAATGGTTCTGAACGAAAATCAATCCCTTCTCCCATTGCATTGAAAACTAAACTATTTGACTCTTTTTCTTCATATTCTGCTGATATTTTTTTATCTGAACTTAAATATAATTTCTTCCACTGAGTTCTTTCAATGGGCCACTGCTCTTCATTTCTTTGCTGAAAACCATTCAAATGCCTAACCTGTAATTGAACTTTTGGTTGATTAACCCAATCATTATTCTCGCCTTTAAGAAAATGACCAAAAAATCTTTTTTGTAATTTAACCCCATAGTCAGTATAAAATTCAGTCCAATGCTCTAACCCATGAATTTCAAGCCATTTCTGATTGGATGCTGCTCTTAAATAACCTTCAGTATTTCCTCTTAAATGAAGTCCTTGCCCACCCCAATTGGCTGCTGACAAAAGAGGAACTTTGATATTCTCCCAAACTGCTGATCGCTCATGATGATAATCATCTTCCAATGGATGATCTCTAATTTCATCACCAAACTGACATCTATTTAAAATCAATTCTTCTTCTGTTAGTGTTTCATTTCCACAAATTAATTCGCCAGTTAACTCGTTTCTAGGTCCATTTTCACCTAAGCCATATTGAACTGTTTTTACTTGCATATCGAACCAATTAGCCCAAAAAGTACTCAAAATACCACCGTGGTGTGTCATGTCTCTGTACCAGTCGCTTGCCCCTTCCCAAATACAAATCGCCTCTAAATACTTAGGCTGTTTTGAAGCCACCAGCCATTGATTGATACCAAAATAGGAAACACCATTTAGACCTACTTTTCCATTACTCCATTCCTGTTCGCCTGCCCATTCAATGCAATTGGAGAAATCCAATGTTTCTCTAGGTGAAAAGTGATCAACATAGCCTGGAGAACAACCACAGCCCCTAGAATCAACTCTGATACAAATATAACCATCAGGTACCCATTTCTCGGGATCCACAACTTCCCAGTTTTGATACTTATTGGTTGAACCATGAGTGACATCAGGATGTTTCTCTGCCATTCTATCCCAAGCACTAGGATAACCTTGCTGAAAAGGAAGGCCTTTTGCATAAGGGCCATAAGTCATTAAGACAGGATATTGTCCAGTTCCGATAGGTCTAAAAATATCTGCTCGTAATATTAAACCATCGTCCATCTTAATTGGATGATTCCATTCAATTTGCATACCATCTCTTATTTCTGATTTCTGCTTCATTTACTATTTGCCTTTTTTTGATTTTAATTTATTGTTTAAATAATTCACTACAGCCACAGCATCTTTATCTCCCATATTACCCTTTTCAATAGCTTCAGAATAACTTCTCAATGTGGATGCTGTTGTCGGTAAATCAAGATCTAAGGTTTGTGCTGTAGCCAATATAGAATTTATATCTTTTTCCATGCTTTTCATATCAAAAGCCACAGGAAGATCAACTCCTAAAATGGTGGGTATTTTCATAGATAGCACTGCTAATGCTGCAGAACTATCAGCAATAGCATCAAGCATTAAATCTTCATCCAACCCCCCTGATGCTCCTAAACTGATTGCTTCTGCAAGGGACTGCCAGTAAACCGCTAAAGGTAAATTTACAACAAGCTTTAATAAAGCACCAGAACCAACATCACCAGCATGGATAATTCTTCTAGAGAGAATTTCTAACAATGGTCTTACCCGCTCAATCACTGCAGCTTCCCCACCACAGAAAAACATTAATTTGCCTTCGGCGGCAGGAGCAACTGTCCCAGATACAGGGGCATCTATGAAATCAGCTCCTTGCTTAATGGCTGCGTTGGAGAGTATTTTTACTGTTTCAACTTGCAAAGTACTCATATCGATAAATATTTTTCCTTCTACATTAGTACTTAGCAAACCTTTGTCATCAAAAAAAACAGATTGTATGGCTTTATCATTGCTGAGCATGGTGAAAATAAATTCGGAAGAATCACATGCCTCTTGTGGAGTTGATGCTAAATGAGCACCGTCATCAACCAAAGCGATGGTCTTTTTTGCATTACGATTATATACAGTAAGCTGATGACCTGCTTGTAGAAATAAAGGAGCCATCACTATACCCATTTTACCCAAGCCAAGAAAGCTAATTGTTTTTTTCATGATAATTTAAAAGTATTAATTACTATCTGGCACATAAGCTATCAAATCCAATGAAGTATTAGCTCCTTCAATGCCTAATGAATGATTCAATCCAATTGTGGTTGATGCAGGTTTATCATCAGGAAAATAACTTGCCCAAGCTTCTATAGATTCAGCAAACCACTGCAGATCGTTATGAAAACACGCACGTCTTACAATA
>JABHDX010000091.1 GCA_018672815.1 Gammaproteobacteria bacterium
AAGATACAAATGAAGATGAAATAAGAAAAAATTTAGAAACATTACTGAACAATAGCTTAAGTTCTGAATCAGAACTAAATACTCTTAGAAAAAATAATGAAGCTAGTCAATCTCACCTTAGAAATCTTGAAATAGATAGAACAAATATTAATTCAAAAGTAAATCAATCAAGAGAGGACCTAGATCAATACAAATTAAAACAAAAAGAACTTGATGTAAGATCTGAATCTCTAACTGAACAACTCCAAAATACTAAATATTCAAAAGAAGATATTGAAAAACTATCTGAAAATATAAAAAATGAAAAAGACTTAAATATTGAACTTGAAAAAATATTAAACTCTATTGATCGACTAGGGCCAATTAATTTGGCTGCATCATCTGAATATGAAATTGAATCTGAGAGAAAAAATAAACTTGATTCTCAATTTGATGATCTCAATAGAGCATTAGAAACACTCGAAGGTGCGATCAAACAAATCGATGATGAATCTAGGGTTAGATTCAGTGAAACCTTTAATAAAGTAAACTCAGGATTACAAAAACACTTCCCTAAACTATTTGAAGGAGGTAAGGCTTACCTTGAACTCGAAAACAATGATGCGTTAGATGGAGGAGTCTTTGTTATGGCAAGACCGCCTGGTAAAAGAAATAGCAATATTCATCTTCTATCCGGTGGAGAGAAAGCACTAACTGCAGTAGCATTACTATTTTCAATCTTTGAATTAAATCCTGCACCATTTTGTTTACTCGATGAAGTTGATGCGCCATTAGATGATAACAATGTTGGCAGATTCTGCGAAATAGTAAAAGAAATGAGCAGCAATGTTCAGTTTGTAGTAATAACTCATAATAAAACAACAATGGAACTGACCAAACAACTGATAGGAGTTACTATGAGTGAACCTGGTGTTTCTAGATTAGTGTCTGTAGATCTTGATGAGGCAGTAGCATTGACAGAAGATATTAAACCCTCCTAATGGATATTACATGGATTATTATTAGCCTCTTATTTCTTTGCCTCATCATTATCTTAATGGTTAGCAATAAACCAACCAGGTTAAAAAAACATCCATTGAAAATTGATAGTGATTTTTCATTTCATGACAACAAAAAAGAAATTATATCAATTAGACTTTATCTTGAGAATGAAAAAACAAACTTAGACTTCCTGATCAACGAATTTAAAAATAATAATATTCACTTAAATAAAAAAGGTGTATTTGAAAAAATAAATAATAACAAAGTAATGTTCACTATTGCTAATCTATATGAACCTGGTTATTTTAAAGATGCTCTCAATATTAAAGGCTTAACTTTTTTTTTCATCACATCAAACCCTATAGATAGTAAAAAAACACTGAGTATCATGTTTAGGCTTGCAAATAAAATAAACAGAAAGATTAATGGTAAAATTTATAGTGAGCAGGGAAAAATACTTAATGAGATGAACTATCAAGAAATGCTTGGACAACACAATACTCAAAACTAAATACATAGCTATAAACGTGACAAACAATTAGAAAAAATAATAAATGACAAAAGAATTTATAAAAAATAATCCTACTCAAAATGAAATGCCATTTGCCATCGTAGATGGTGAATCTTTTACAGAGCTTCCAAAAGATTTATACATTCCACCAGTTGCACTCAAAGTTTTTTTAGACACCTTTGAAGGACCACTAGATTTATTACTTTATTTAATAAGAAAACAAAATCTAGATATTTTAGATATACCTATTGCAAAAATTACTGAACAGTATGTTGACTATATTAACTTAATGAATGACCTTGTCCTTGAGCTTGCAGGAGAATATCTTTTGATGGCAGCGATGCTGGCTGAAATTAAATCGAGGATGTTGTTACCTCTTTTCGAAGAAATTGAAGAAGAAGATGACCCTCGGGCAGAATTAGTAAGAAGGTTATTAGAATATGAAAGATTTAGATCAGTTAGTGAAAAAATTAATTCGCTAGGAAGAGTCGATAGAGATGTCTTTATATCAAACGTAAATTCTGACCATTTGTCAAAACCAATAGAACTACCCAATATTGA
The DNA here is from genome assembly GCA_018672815.1 of Gammaproteobacteria bacterium. The sequence goes on from JABHDX010000091.1 coordinate 2,054, forward strand.
CTTAAAAGACTTAGTATTTTCTTTTCAAGATGTTCTAAAAAGAGCTGATATGTTCTCAACACTTCATTTTACTAAAGAACCTCTGTCTGTAAGAGAAAGAATGGCAACTGTTCTAGAAAAACTCAAAAATAAAGAATTTGTTGAATTTTTCTCTCTTTTTAACCTGGAAGAAGAAAAAATGGGGTTAGTTGTTACTTTCTTAGCTATATTGGAATTAATGAAAGAATCATTGATTGAAATTGTACAAACTAATCCATACGGTACAATTCATATAAAAGCATTATTAAGCGAAAACAAAGATTAATACAATGAATAAGACTTCACTCAAAAATATCATTGAAGGAATACTATTGTCATCGTTCGAGCCTATATCAGCAGATAAACTGTATAAAGTAATATCAAAAACTAACCAAACTACAAAAGCGGATATCCTAGATGCTATTGAGGAGCTGAAAGAAGATTACTCTATTAAAGAAATTGAAATTGTTAATGTTGCTAGCGGCTATAGAATACAAGCAAAAAGCACTTTAACAGATTATTTAAGTATTATCTTTTCAGAAAGAATACCCAGGTACTCAAGAGCTTTGCTTGAAACACTATCCATTATAGCTTATAGACAGCCTGTTACTAGAGGTGATATAGAATCTATTCGAGGTGTTACAGTTAGTACAAGTATAATGAAAACACTTACTGATAGAAATTGGATTAGAATTATAGGTTATCGGGAAGTTCCTGGTAAGCCTGCTATGTTTGCCACGAGTCCAGAGTTTTTAGACTACTTTGGACTTGAATCTTTAAGCCAATTACCAGAACTACCAGAATCCAAAGAACCAAAAAACTTAGATCTAGCATTAGAAGAAACAACAGAAAATAACCATTCTCCAATACTTCCAGAAACAATTAACTAAGTTCTGATTAATAACTATAAAAATTAGATTACATAAATATCTTGCAGAAAAGGATTTTGGATCAAGAAGATCCATTGAAAAACTAATTACAAATAAAAAAATCAAGGTTAATGATCAAATAGCAATTTTAGGACAAAAAGTAATAATTGGTGACACTATAAAGATAGATCAGAAGACTATTATTGTTAATGCTTTGTCCAAAATTGATCATCAGCATCTAATATATAATAAACCTGAAGGAGAAATCTGCTCTAGATATGACCCAAAATCAAGAAAAACTACTTTTTCAGCACTACCAAAATTAGATAACCAAAGGTGGATATCAATTGGTAGATTGGATATTAATACTTCTGGCTTACTACTTTTTACAACGGACGGAACTATTGCTAATAATTGGATGCATCCATCCAATGGATATGAAAGAGAATATATGGTTCGAACCTTTGGTATCTTTACAAACAGTATTAGAAAATCAATGCTAGATGGGATTAGGTTAAGTGATGGTATCGCTAAATTCAAGGACATATCTCAAACTAAAGACAGTAATAATAAATGGTTTAAAGTTACTGTTGAAGAAGGTAGAAATAGATTTATAAGAAGAATGTTTGAGTACCATAAAATCAAAGTTAGCAGACTTATTAGAATACGTTATGGCGATATTAGCCTTCCAAAAGATTTAAAGAAAGGTAGTTATAAAATAGTTTCAGGATTCTAATTACTGGCAATCTAAGCTTTCACCACAAACATTAATGCTTTCATCTGACATTAACCATAAATATCTTTCCATAATATCTTCAGGCTTTAAAAGATTTTTTGGGTTCTCTAATGGATAGGCAGCCTTCCTCATATTTGTTGCAACAGCACCTGGATTAATACAATTAAACCGAATGCTTTTATCATTACTGTGTTCATTGGATAATATTTGTGTAAGCCCCTCAATACCAAATTTAGAAACAGCATAAGCACCCCAATAAGCTTTTCCAACTTTACCAACTCCACTGGAAGTAAATACCACGGATGCATTATTTGATAAATGTAGAGCCGGTAATAATGTTTGAACGAGAATAAATTGTGCTGTCAAATTGATATGTAATGTCTGTACCCATACTGAAATATCATAATCTTCTATTGGAGATCTATCACCCAAAACAGACGCATTCAATAACAAACCGTCTAGATGATTATAATTACTTACTAAATTATTCTTAAGATCACTATAATCATTTCCATCTGCTTTAGATAAATCTAATAGTGAAATAGAAGGATCCTTATAGCCTTTGCTTATAATTTGATCATAAGTTTTCTCTAATTTAGATAATGTTTTTCCTAATAGGATTACCTTTGCACCATGAGATGCATAACTTATTGCTGCAGCTTTACCAACACCACTACCAGCTCCTGTAATTAGAATTACCTTATTTTCTAAACAATTACCCGATAACATCTATTATCTCCATTGGAGTAGAGACATAACTGTCTGCATTCCATGATTGTATATTCTCATTTTCAGAAATATATCCATACGAACAAGCAATGGATTGTATTTTTGCAGACTTAGCTGCTTCAATATCCTTTTTAGAATCGCCAATATAATATGCAATACCATTTTCATTATCATTAATTTTGTTTAATGCATGCAATATGGGTTCAGGATTAGGTTTTAAATAATCAGTTGTATCTCCACAAACCAAGCAATCAATTCGATCAAATAAGTCTAGTTTCTTTATCAATGGAATTGCAAAACGTTTTGATTTATTAGTCACAATACCCCAATGATAATTTCTTTCTTCAATTAATTGAATAACTTCGATTATGCCTTCAAACAAATATGCACTTGTTCCAAGCAAGTTTTCATAGATATCTAAATACCTATTAAGTATTTTATTATTAGGGTCTGAAATATCGTCAAACGCAATACTAAATATTCCTTTAACACCATTAGAAATCTGAGGTCTGATTAACTTGAATGGCTTTTTTTCAATTTTTTCTTCATCTAATAAAATATTAAGAGCTGCATACATTTCTGGTGCTGTATCTACTAAGGTACCATCTAAATCAAAGAGTATAGTTTTAATTTTATATTGGCTCATATTTATAATTATACTTTTGTATATTTCATCATGTAATTCACTGAAACATCCTCCGTTAAACTAAATGATTTACTAAAAGGATTGTATTCAACACCAATGAGTTCATCGAGATGTAAGTTATATTTTCTTGCCCATTTTTCCAACTCAGATGGTTTTATAAAACAATCATATTCATGAGTGCCTTTTGGCAAAAGCTTTAAGAAATATTCAGCTCCTAATATTGCCATCATAAAAGATTTTGGATTACGGTTAATTGTAGAAAAATATAATTGGCCTCCTTTCTTAACTACACTGGAGCAAGCCTCAATCGTTTTTTCAGGAAATGGCACGTGTTCTAGCATTTCCATACAGGTTAATACATTGTAATAATTTTGCTTGTCTTTCGCATGATCTTCAATTGATATTTGTTGATATTCTATATTAGTTAATGAGTTTAACTCTTGATGACTTCTTGCAACTGACAAAGCTTTAGTAGCTAAATCTATACCTAATATATTATCAGCTAAACTAGCAATTGATTCTGTCAGTATTCCTCCGCCACAACCAATATCGATACACTTACTTTTTTTGAGTACGCTATTAGTTTTAATATATTCAAAACGCAATGGATTTAGTTGGTGCAGCGGTGCAAAATCACCATTAGGATTCCACCAATCTTCAGCCAACTTATTGAATTTCTCAATTTCAGAAGTGTCAATATTAGTGTTATTATTTTCTTTCATATTTATCCATATTTAGAACTATATTAGTTCTTGATTTAATCACATTATGATAAAATGTTATTAATTATTAATCATTATAAATATAAATAGATTACTAATTGAGTGCTTAAAAAAATCCTACCAAATAATATACAAATGAACGATAAGATATCTCAAATTAAATTAGAAGACGAAATGAGAAAATCTTACCTCGATTATGCTATGAGTGTAATCGTAGGTAGAGCACTTCCAGACGTAAGAGATGGGCTTAAACCGGTTCATAGAAGAGTCTTGTATGCAATGAAAGTTTTAGGTAATGATCATACAAAACCTTATAAAAAATCTGCACGTATTGTAGGAGATGTTATTGGTAAGTATCACCCTCACGGAGATAGCGCTGTATACGAAACAATTGTCAGAATGGCTCAAGACTTTTCTTTGAGATATACACTTGTTGATGGACAAGGTAATTTTGGTTCTATCGATGGTGATAGAGCAGCAGCAATGAGATATACAGAAATTAGAATGCAAAAGATCACTCAAGAAATGCTTTCTGATTTAGATAAAGAAACTGTTGATTTTATACCTAACTATGACGAGTCTGAGAGTGAGCCGGCTGTTCTACCAGCAAGAATACCTAATCTTCTAATCAACGGTTCAGCAGGAATAGCGGTAGGTATGGCTACAAATATACCTCCTCATAATTTAACTGAAGTCATAAACGCAACACTATTATTACTTGAGAATCCAGAAACGGATATTATTAATCTAATTAAAGAAATGCCGGCTCCTGACTTTCCAACTGCAGCAACCATACATGGCATAGATGGTATAAAAACAGCTTATGAAACAGGAAGAGGAAAGGTTCATATCAGGGCAAAAACCGAAATTGAAGCAATAAAAGGCACAGATAGAGAAGCAATTATTGTCACTGAATTACCATACCAAGTTAATAAAGCTAAATTAATTGAAAAAATCGCAGAGTTAGTTAGGGATAAAAAAATAGAAGGCATCTCTGAATTAAGAGATGAATCTGATAAAGATGGAATGAGAATTGCAATAGAGCTTAAAAGAGGACAAGTTACTGATGTCTTACTAAATAACCTATATAAACAAACTCTGCTAGAAACAACATTCTCTATAAATATGGTGGCTTTAACTAACGGCCAACCAAAACTAATGAATCTTAAAGATATTCTAGACTCATTTTTAGCACACAGAAGAGATGTTGTTACCCGAAGAACAATTTACAATCTTAATAAATCAATTAATAGAGCACATATCTTAGAAGGTCAGACTATTGCTCTCACCAATATTGATCAAATGATTGCAGTGATAAAAAAATCTAAAACGCCAGCAGATGCCCAAAAAGCACTAATCTCAAAACTATGGAAAATTGGAAAAGTTAAAGAGATGCTTAAAAAAGCAGGAAATGTATCAACAATACCTAAAACACTTGATAGTAATGAAAGTTTTGGTATTGAAAAAAAAGGATATAGGTTATCCACAGATCAGGCTCGAGCAATTTTAGACCTTAAATTAAATCGTCTAACAGGTTTGGAACAAGACAATATATACAATGAATACACAGAACTTCTAGAAGACATTAAAAGGTTTACAAAAATACTTTCAGATCCCAATACCCTTAGAGATGTTATTAAGAATGAACTTATAGAATCAAAAGATAAATATGGTGATGAAAGAAAAACACAAATTGTTGAATTTTATTCAGACCTGACTGACGAAGATTTAATTCCTGAAGAAGATCTAATTGTTACCTTATCTAGAGAAGGATATGCAAAAACTCAACAATTAGATGTCTATCAATCACAAAATAGAGGCGGAACAGGAAAAAGAGCTACATCATTCAAAGAAGAAGATTTTATTTCTAAACTTTTTGTTGCAAATACTCATGACACACTTCTTTGTTTTTCTAGCTATGGAAAAGTATATTGGATAAAAGTATATCGACTTCCAAAAGGAGGGAGAAATGCTAAAGGGCGGCCAATAGTTAATCTTTTACCATTGGAACAAGACGAAAGAATTCAAGCAGTTCTTCCTGTAAAAGAATTCAATGATAATAGTTTTGTGTTTATGGCTACTCAATCAGGTACCATAAAGAAAACAAGCTTATCTGCTTACTCTAGACCGATGAAAAATGGTATCAAAGCAATAAAACTTAAAGATAATGATAAAGTTGTTAATGTTGAGATAACAGATGGCAATAAAGACATAATGCTTTTTGCAGACTCAGGTAAATCAATTCGTTTCTCAGAAAAAGATGCTAGACCTATGGGAAGAGTATCACAAGGGGTAAGAGGAATGAAACTCGATAAAGGTCAAAAAGTAATCTCATTACTAGTTCTTGATGAAGGTAATATAATTACAGCTACTGAAAATGGATACGGAAAACAAACAAAAACCTCAGAATTCTCTATACAAAAAAGAGGAGGTAAGGGTGTTATAGCAATTAAAACCTCTAAGAGAAATGGCAAATTAATTGGTGCGAACCAAGTAGAAGAAAACGATGAAGTTATGTTTATCAGCTCCTCTGGAAATCTCATAAGGACAAAAATTAGTAGCATATCCTTAATCGGTAGAAATACCCAAGGGGTCACTCTCATTCGCTTATCAGATGGTAATAAACTCCTAGGAATGGAAAGAATTATCAATGATGAAAGTGAAAACGAAGAAGAATAAATCAATGTCAAAAACTGTATACAATTTTAGTGCTGGACCAGCAGTACTTCCTGATGAAGTTGTGGATACCATAAAATCAGAAATTAGTGATTTTGACCAAGGTATGTCTGTTATGGAGGTGAGTCATAGAAGTTCTGCTTTCAAAACATATGCAGAGAACTCTGAAGATAATTTAAGAAGCTTGTTGAACATAAACTCTGATTACTCAGTACTATTTTTACAAGGTGGAGCAACTTATCAGTTTTCAATGATCCCACAAAATCTTTCAATCAATAATAAAGCTGATTATTTAGTGACAGGTGCTTGGACTGCTAAAGCTGCAAATTATGCCAAATATCATACAAAGACCAATATTGTTTCTAATTCAGTAGACAATAATTATACGACTGTCAGTGATATCAGTCACTGGAAATTAACAGATGATGCTGATTATTTTTACTACTCATCAAATGAAACAATTCATGGACTTGAAATTCATGAAGTTCCTAATATTAATACTCCTATAGTAAATGATATGTCCTCTACAATTTGTTCCAGACCTATAGATATTAATAAATATGGCCTCATATTTGCAGGAGCTCAAAAGAATCTTGGTATTGCTGGCTTGACTGTTGTTATCGTCAGAAACGATTTGATAAAAGATAAAGGAAAAGATCTACCTCCACTTTTAAGATACCAATGTCACTCAGATGCTAAATCAATGCTCAATACATCTCCTGTTTTTGCATGGTATGTAGCTGGATTAGTTTTTAAATGGATTTTAGATAAAGGTGGGGTGAGTGCTATGGGTAAGGCGAACCAAAAGAAAGCAAAACTACTTTATGAATATATTGATAAATCTAATCTATATTCGAACCCAGTTGCAAAAAAATATAGGTCATGGATGAATATACCGTTTATCCTTTCTGATGCTGCATTGGATGAAAGATTTCTTAATGAAGCAAATAAAGAGGGGCTTTTGAATCTTAAAGGACACAGAACAGTTGGTGGAATGAGAGCGAGTGTGTACAATGCTATGCCGATTGAAGGGGTTAAAAAATTAATAGACTTTATGGATTACTTTCAAAGTAAAAACTAAAATATGTATAAAATATTACAATTGAATAATATCGCAGAAGAAGGCATTAATGCATTTTCGGGTAGTAATTACCATATTGGATTATCCGTTGATAATCCTGATGGAATTATACTAAGATCACACAACATGCATGAAATGAATATTTCAAATTCATTAAAGTGCATTGGTAGAGCAGGATCAGGAGTAAATAATATACCCATCGAAGAAATGGCTAATAAAGCCATACCTGTTTTCAATGCTCCAGGAGCAAATGCAAATGCTGTCAAAGAATTAGTCATAGCTTCAATATTAATTGCTGCGAGGAATATTAATAAAGCGATTAATTACGTTGATGATATTAAAAATTCGGCAAGCTTAAAATCAGATATTGAGAAAGGAAAAAAACAATACGTTGGATATGAATTACCTAATAAAACTATAGGAGTAATAGGCTTAGGGGCTATTGGCGTAAAAGTAGCTAACACATGCTTGGATCTAGGAATGAATGTAATTGGCTTTGACCCAATGATGACAGTAGAAAATGCTTGGGAACTGAAACCAGGCATAGAAAAAGCTAATTCAATTAAAGACATTCTAAAGGTTGTTGACATTATTACCCTTCATATACCAATGACAACCTCTACAGAAAAATTTATAGACTCAGATGAAATTTCATTTATGAAAAAAGATTCTGTCATAATTAATTTATCTAGAGAAGGTATTGTAAACACAGAAGCCATTCTTAATGCTTTGAATAGCAATGATTTAAAAAATTATGTCACGGATTTTCCCTCCAAAGAACTAATTGACAACCCAAATGTTATTAATATGCCTCATTTAGGAGCTTCTACTAATGAAGCAGAAGTTAAATGTGCTGTAATGGCAGCGGAAAGCATCAAATCATTTCTAGAATATGGAAACATCATAAATGCAGTTAACTTCCCAAATGTTTATATTCCTTACAACAATGAAAAAAGACTGTGCATTACAAATAAAAATATACCAAATATTGTTGGTCAATTCACAACATGCCTTGGTAAATCCGGTATCAATATAAATGATCTTTCCCATAAAAATTTAGATCAAATAGGCTACACAATATTAATTATTGATAAACCTCCTGAACAAAATATAATTGATGAAATATCAAATATTGAAGGTGTAATTAAAATCACTAGTATTGGCTAATACAATGAATATATCTTATCTCGGTCCTAAAGGTACATTTACAGAAATAGCTTTGAATACCTATTTTCAGAAAAAACATCAGAAAGTTGTAAAACAATCCATCAATGATGTTTTTAAATCAGTGGATGATAAAGAAGCTAATTTTGGCGTAGTGCCTGTGGAGAATTCTATTGAAGGAGCTGTCAATAATACACTTGATCAACTTATGGAAAACGATGTATATATAATTGGAGAAATCACAATACCCATAAATCAATGCTTGCTCTCCAAAAGCACTAATAAAAATAATATTAAGAATTTATTTTCACACCCTCAATCGCTTGCACAATGTAGAAAATGGATTAATAACAATATCCCTAATTCAAAACTAATACCAATGCTAAGTAATTCTGAAGGTGCGATTCAAGTAAAAACTAATAATGATGCTTGTATTGGACCTAATACACTATCAGATTATTATGATTTAACTTTAGTTGAATCAAATATTCAGGATTTTGAAAATAATCAAACAAGATTTTTAATCCTTGGAAAATCAATTCATTATTCTTTAAATGAATCTAAAACATCGATAATTATAATCCCTCAAACGGAAAGTAGGTCAGGGTCTCTTTATAATTTACTCAAGCCATTTTCTGATAACAATGTAAATTTAACTAGAATAGAGTCTAGACCACTCAAAACACACAATTGGAAGTATTCATTTTTTATTGATTTTGAAGGTAGCTATAAAGATAAAAACGTTATAAATGCTATTGATACTATTAAAAATAATAATAATGAACTGAAATTCCTAGGTTCATACAAACCTTCATTATGAATGCATTAAGCTCTCGACTGTATGAGTAATTTATCCTTAATTGCTAATCCCTGCAAAACTGTTTCTGGAAAAATCAATATACCAGGGGATAAATCAATTTCTCATAGAGCAATAATATTATCTATGTTATGCACTGGTAAAACATATATTCATAATTTACTGGAAGCGGAGGATATTAAAAATACCATTAAAATTAGTAAATTACTTGGATTAACCATAATCAAACATCAAGAATTTATAGAGATTAATGGTTTAGGACTAAATGGACTATCAAAACCAAGTGGTAATCTAGATTTTGGTAATTCAGGAACATCTTTGAGATTATTCATGGGAATTTTATCTTCTCAAAACTTTACTTCCATATTAACTGGTGATGAATCATTATTAAATAGGCCTATGGAGAGAGTTGCTATTCCGCTAAAGCAGATGGGAGCAAGAATATCAATGATTGATGGAAAAGCTCCAATTACAATCAAACCTCCAAAAAAAAGACTCCAGGGCATCAATTATCAACTTGATATACCAAGTGCACAAATTAAATCAGCCATCATATTTGCCTCATTATTTTGCAAAAATGATTCATCTATAAGTTTTAACTCAATAACAAGAGATCATACTGAAAGAATGTTACAACTCTTCAATTACCCGATCATTAGCAAAAAAAATACTATTAAGATTCATGCTGGTAAGTTAGAAACCCCGCGACAGATTGATATTCCTGGTGATTTTTCATCTGCATCTTTTTTTATTGTTGCAACTCTAATTGCTAAAAAGTCAAAAGTAACTATCTGCAATGTTGGCCTCAATGATACTAGAACAGGATTACTGCGAATTCTAAAATTGATGGGAGCAGATATCACTATCAATATCACAAAACATGATTCTTATGAAATAGTAGGTGATATAACTATCCAATCATCAAATCTACATGGAATTAGAGTACCCAAAGAACTTATATCATTAGCTATTGATGAATTGCCATTAATATTTATCGCTGCAGCAAATGCAAAAGGTCAAACGATAATAAGAAATGCAGAAGAATTACGCTTTAAAGAATCAGATAGAATTAAATCTATGGTTTCACTACTAAAGATTCTAAATATAGATGTCACGGAGTATCACGATGGTTTAGATATTAGAGGTGGGAGTATCGAAGGAGGTGAAATAAATTCATTTGGAGATCACCGAATAGCTATGTCGGCATTAATTGCTTCATGTGCTTCAAAAGAAAAAATAATAGTAAGTAATTGTGAAAATATTAATACTTCATTTCCTACATTTATAAGTCTTATGAACTCAATAGGTTTGGATATATATAACAAAGAAATATGAAACTACAGTTAATTACAATAGATGGCCCTAGTGGAGTTGGAAAAGGAACACTTGCATTGTTATTAGCTAATTATTTTAAACTTAATTATCTGAACAGTGGATCTATTTATAGAGCTATTGCCTATCTCTCTGAAATAAATAACATAGAAGTATCTGACACTGAAGATATCATATCTCTAATTACAACATTGCAAATACAATTCCCTATAGAAAAGAATAACTATAGAATTATTTGCAATAAAAAAGATATTACTAATGATATAAATAATGAAAATTGTGCAACAAGAGCATCAATCATTTCATCCAATACATATGTTAGAAAGTCTTTGGTAAGCCTGCAAAGATCTTTTTTTCAGGAGCCTGGCTTAGTAGCAGAAGGTAGAGATATGGGAAGTGTTATATTTAAAGCCTCAAAAATTAAAATATTTTTAACTGCTTCTAATATAATTAAAGCACAAAGAAGGCATAAGCAGTTGAAGCAGAAGGGAATTAATGTTAGCCTTCCGCATCTAATTGAAGAGTTAGACAGTAGAGACAGAAGGGATGTATCTAGAAAAATATCTCCATTAGTTATACCTAATGATGCATATGTAATTGATACAGATAAATTAACAATTAATGAAGTATTTGATAAAACATTAAAATATATAAATAAATAAAAATGAACGATAATTTTGAAAACTTGTTTGAGAACAGTGAATACAGTAAAACCATAAAAAAAGGGCAATTAATAGAAGCGTCTGTAATTGAGATAACTGATGATCATGCAGTACTAAATGCAGGACTAAAGTCAGAATCATTTGTTGGTCTTAATCAATTTAAAAATCCAGGTGGTGAAATAGAAATCGAAGTAGGAGATAGCGTAAAAGTCGTTATTGAAGAAATTGAAAACGGTGATGGAACTACTCGGTTATCAAGGCAAAAAGCAAAGAACGAAACAACTTGGTCAAATATTATCAGAGCTATGAATGAAGATGAAATTATTGAAGGTCATATTCAAACCAGAGTTAAGGGAGGATTCACAGTATTAATTGATCAAATCAATGCATTCTTACCAGGCTCACTTGTTGATGTAAGACCAGTAAGAGACACGCAATACCTAGAAGGAACAGTTTCAGAATTCAAAATCATTAAAGCTGAAAGAAAAACAAATAATATTGTTGTTTCAAGAAAAGGAGCTTTACAAGGAGATAGCTTAGAAAATAAATCAGAAATTATTTCAAAATTAACTGAAGGCCAAATTATAGAAGGTATAGTAAAGAATTTAACTGATTATGGAGCATTTATAGATTTGGGTGGCTTAGATGGGCTACTTCACATTACAGATATAGCTTGGAAAAAAATCAAACATCCATCTGAAATACTTTCCATGGCGGATAAAGTCAAGGTTAAGATCATATCTATAGACAGAGAAAAATTTAGAGTTTCTTTAGGACTAAAACAACTTGATGAAGACCCATGGAAAAAAATTATAAGTAACTATGAAATTGGAAACAAAATAGATTGCATGATCTCAAACATTACTGATTATGGCCTATTTGTTGAAATTGAAGAAGGCATTGAAGGCTTGGTCCATGTTTCTGAAATAAATTGGACAAACAGTAATCCTAACCCATATAAAATTGCCAACATTGGTGATCAGGTAACTGTGATGATTCTTGATATTGATAATGAAAAACGAAGAGTTTCGCTTGGAATCAAACAATGCAAAGATAATCCCTGGGACAGTTTTGCTAATAATAATAATATTGGCGATAAAATAACAGGTAAAATTAAATCAATTACAGATTTTGGAATTTTTGTTGAACTTGATGGAGAAATAGATGGTTTAATACATATTTCAGATATTTCATGGAACAATGAAGACAATATAGATCTTTCACAATATAAAAAATCTGATGAAATAGAATCATCAATACTTGCAATTGAAGCCAAAAGACAAAGAATCTCTTTAGGTATAAAACAATTAAATAAAGATGTATTTATGGAATTCAATCAGTCCAACTCAAAAGGTTCAATTGTCAAAGGAATTATAAGTGAAGTGGATGAAAAAAATGCTTTAGTATTAATAGAAAATGAAATCAAAGGAATCCTTAATATCTCCGAAGTATCAAGAGATAAAGTAGAGGATATGAGAACTGTATTTAAACAAAATGATGAAATTGAAGCTAAGATCATAGGATCCGATAAGAAAAATAGAACTCTAAAACTGTCTATTAAAGCAAAAGAAGAAAAAGAAGAAAGAGAAGCTATTGATTCTTATAAAGCTGATGAAAAAGAATCTATTTCTAAAACAAGTCTAGGGGAACTCTTAAAATCAAAATTTAAAAAAGATTAATTATTGAATATATTTCCATTTTTAATTTTTTTTTGATGTAATTAATTAGATGAACATTAATAAAAAAGACTTAATAGAATTAATATCAAAAGATCAAGATCAATTGCCACAACGCGACATTGATTTAGCAATAAAAACAATTATTAATTCGATGCTTGAATCTCTCTCATCTGGTAAGAGAATTGAAATAAGGGGCTTTGGTAGTTTCTCACTTAGATATAGAAAATCAAGAATTGGTAGAAATCCTAAATCAGGAGAATCCGTTGAAATAGCAGAACGATATGTTCCACACTTTAAACCAGGAAAAGAATTAAAGAAAATAGTTAATAATGCTAAATAGTTTTCTTTGGTAATAGCAAATAAAATGCCATCAGAAAATACAATCTATTTATCAGCTATCTTTATACTGTTTGGCCTTCTCAGCTACATTTATTTTAAATTCATTGATAAAGACGATGAAAAGATAATTAACCAGGATTATTTAATTGGGCTTAAATATCTTCTGGATGAAAAATCAGATAAAGCTATAAATCTTTTCTCTAATATCATCAATATTGATGACGATACAATTGAAACCCATTTAGCCTTAGGCGTTTTATTCAGACGACAAGGCAATATTGATAAAGCCATAAAACTTCATGAAATGATATTAAAAAAAGACAAATTAAATGAATATCATTACTACCAAACATTAGGAGAACTAGCTGAAGATTACTTTGCAGCTGGAATTTATGATAAATCAGAAGCTATTTTACAAAAGCTAAAAAAGGTAGTGTCCCATGAAGCTAACTCATTGGAAAAACTTATCAAGATATATGAATACACATCCGAATGGAATGAAGCTCTCAATTCTCTTCAAGAATTAATTACTTACGATCCAAATAATGAATATAAAACAATGATCCCTCATTATATGTGCCAAATAGCTGATGATTACCTAAAGTCAGAAAACATAGTACTTACTAAAGAATATATCAACAAAGCAAAAGACCAAAATAAAGATTCAATAAGGGCATATTTCTTGGAAGTAATAATTGCAATTAATGATAATAATCTAACTTCTGCTATTGAACATTATAAAAATCTTTCTAAAGTATCAAACCTTGGTCACCTTCATCTATTACCCCAATTATTTGAATTGTCTAAAAAATTAAAAAAAGAAGATG
>JABHDX010000092.1 GCA_018672815.1 Gammaproteobacteria bacterium
AGTTTTGCATTATAGGTTGGAGCACATGAGCACAATTGACTAGCTACCAGTAAAGCGCCCTGCTCTCCATGAAGGAACTGGCTCAATGTCCAGGCTGATAATTTCTTTTGTATTTCAAGCTTCTTATCATCACTCAAATCTAGATAAGGTTGGTAGCCAAGAAAAGATTGATGATTAACAATAAAATCCTCTTCAAGTGTTGCTTTATTCTTTTCCCATTTTTGAGACCAATCAAGATCAATCTCCACATCCCACTGTCTTTTTTTAGCAAGCTGATAGAGTCGATTAATTTTATCGTCTGCTGCTGTATAATCCCAGTTATAGGAGCCGGTCAAAGGGGTATGAAAGATTTCTCTTATTTCTTTGAAATCCTTCTTAGTAAGATAAATATCGGGTTTAAAATCATGAACTCTGCCCATAATGTATTCTAAACATAATTCAGTTATTTTCTCTAGTCAATAAATTTGATGGTCGGGGCAGAGGGATTCGAACCCCCGACCCTCTGCTCCCAAAGCAGATGCGCTACCAGGCTGCGCTATGCCCCGATTTGATTTATAAGTATCAAGTTTGGCTATTATACTGATATTTAAAAAAAATCAGACAGCTTTTAAAAAAAAATTGTTATTTTTTAAAAATACTTGCTCTCTGATATGATGAACTACCATTTTTAGGAACAATAATGACAGCAAATATAATTGATGGAAAAAAAATAGCCCAAGAAACTATTTCTGAAATTAAAAATAGTATTGCTGTAAATATTGAAGAAGGACTAAGTCCTCCTGGTCTAGCCGTAATTATAGTTGGAGATAATCCAGCCTCATCTATTTATGTCAGAAACAAAAGAACTGCTTGTAAAGAAGCCGGTATCAAATCTTATGATCATGATTTGCCTAAAAATATTTCTGAAAAAGAATTAATAGAATTAATACAGGCACTTAATACTAATCCTAATATCCATGGAATTTTAGTACAACTCCCTCTTCCGGATCATATCAATGAAACAAAAATCATAGAATCAATAGAGCCCATAAAAGATGTTGATGGATTTCATCCATACACTATAGGAAGGTTGATGCAAAGAATCCCAGTCTTGAGGCCTTGCACATCCATTGGTGTAATTACAATGCTTGACTCCATTGGAGTAAATCCAATGGGAAAACATGCTGTAATTGTAGGCGCATCTAATTTAGTAGGAAGACCACTTGCTTTGGAATTATTACTTAAAGGAGCTACCACAACGGTCTGTCATAAGTTTACAAAAGATTTAGAAAGTTTTGTCAATCAAGCAGATATTCTAGCTGTTGCAGTTGGCAAAGCAGGTATTATACCTGGTCATTGGGTTAAGAATGGTGCAGTTGTCTTTGATATCGGTATCAACAGAGATAAAAATGGAAAAGTTACTGGTGATGTTGATTTTGAAGTTGCAAAAGAAAAAGCATCATGGATCTCTCCAGTCCCAGGTGGAGTTGGACCAATGACAGTGGCCATGCTTCTAAAAAATACACTCATAGCATCAAACATGAATACAAGTGTCTCAAAAAAAGAAAGAAAGATTTCATCCGATAAGTGGATTAATATTTAATTAAAAAATGATAATTATGAAAAAATACCTAAGAAATATATTGTTAATAGCATATGCATTTTTATTTACAATCAATCAAAATATTGCATCTGAGAGTTATCCTCAAATCGAAGTAAAGACTACTTCAGGGTCATTTATAATTGAACTTGATAGAAATAGATCTCCGATTTCAGTGGAAAATTTTCTTAGATATATAGAAGATGATTTTTTTGAAAACACTGTTTTCCATAGAGTTATTCAAGGTTTTGTTATTCAAGGTGGAGGCTATACACCGGACTTAGAATCAAAGGAAACTTATCCTAATATTATCAATGAATCAGGAAATGGCCTCAGTAATAGAAGAATGACAATAGCAATGGCGAGAGAAACCGATCCTCATACAGCAAGCTCTCAGTTTTATATAAACTTAGTAGATAATTTTACATTAGACCCGATGGCAACCAGATGGGGTTATGCTGTTTTTGGTGAAGTCATTGAAGGATTCAGTGTGATTAATTCAATTGCTGGTAGTGCAACACAATCAATGAATGGCATGCAAGATGTACCGGTCTCTCCAGTAATTATTTTAGAAGCTTCTCGCATCAATTAAATGATACTCTGACCTAGAGAGTTTAATAGATGAACAAAATTTTTATCTCTGACCTTCATCTAAGCGATGATCATCCTCATATTATAATGATGTTTAAGTCTTTTCTAGAGAGACTTATAAAAAAAAATAAAGACAACACTGAGCTCTATATCATTGGAGATTTATTTGAATCTTGGGTTGGTGATGATCATGAAACCCAATTATATCTAGAGATTAAGAATACACTGATAAAACTTGCATCCAATAATATAAAAACTTATTTTTTATACGGTAATCGAGATTTCTTGATTGGAGACAAGTTTCTAAAAGAGACTAATATGACATTAATTCCTGATCCACATATTTTTACTTATAAGAACAAAAAAGTTCTGATTTCTCATGGGGATGAATTCTGCACAGATGATACTGAATATCAGATGTTTAGAAAAATTGTCAGAAACAAAGATTGGCAAAAAGACTTCTTGAGTTTCCCTATAAGTAAAAGATTAAAGATTGCAGGTGAAGCCCAAGATGCGAGTCGAAATTCTAAAGAAAATAAATCGATAAATATCATGGATGTTAATCAGGATGCAATAAAAACAATGATGAGTGACTATCAAGTTGATTTAATTATCCACGGCCATACTCATAGACCTGCCAAACATAGTATTGAAAGAAATAATCAACATTGTGAACGATTTGTTCTTGGAGATTGGACAGATGAGAGTGCAATTATCCTAGATTGGTCTAATGAAGATCCAATATTAATCGATCTTATTAATTAGCAGAAATTAAAGGATCATTAATTTCAATTTGCTTTCTTAGCTGCTCAGATTCTTTAATCGCTTCATCGCTTCTCTTTAATTCAATTGCTTTCAGGTACTTTTGATTAATATCATTGGTTACGTACTCTCCTGAAAAACATGAGGTATCAAAACCTTGGACTCCTGTTTCTTCAAATTTTACTGCTTCAATTAAATTGCCAAGAGTTTGATAGATTAACCAATCGGCACCAATAAACTCTGCTAACTCTTCTTCACTCTTTCCACTTGCTATTAATTCATTGGATGCTGGCATATCAATACCATAAACATTAGGAAATTTTACTGGAGGTGCTGCGGATGCAAAAAATACTTTTTTTGCTCCTATTTTTCTTGTCATTTCTATGATTCTCTTAGATGTTGTGCCCCTGACTATAGAATCATCGACAAGCAGTACATTCTTATCTTTTAGTTCAAGTTCAATTGGATTGAGTTTTTGCCTAACTGATTTTTTTCTTTTATCTTGTCCCGGCATAATAAATGTTCTTCCAATATATCTATTTTTGATAAAACCCTCTCTATATTTAACCCCGAGATGATGTGCTACTTGGAGTGCACTGGTTCTACTGGTATCTGGTATTGGAATAACAACATCAACTTCATGATGCAAACCCTTTTCTATAATACTTTGAGCTAAATATTCTCCCATTTTTAATCTTGATTTATAAACTGACATTCCGTCGATGATAGAGTCTGGTCTTGCGAAATAAACAAACTCAAAAATACAAGGAGTGTAGCTCTTAGCTTCAACGCATTGCTTTGAATAAAAATTACTATTAGAATCAACAAATATAGCTTCTCCTGGCAAAACATCACGCAATAAAGTAAACCCTGCTACATCTAGTGCAACACTTTCAGAAGCTACCATATACTCTGTTGCTTCATCAGATTCTCGAATACCTATAACAAGGGGTCTAATAGCATTAGGGTCTCTAAATGCAACCAACCCATGATTCAATATCATTGCTACTACAGCATATCCTCCTGAGCATCTATTAAAGACTTGCTCAGCTGCATCAAATATTGATTCTGGAGTCACCACATCAAGGTTTTGAATTTGTATCTCGTGAGCAAAAAGATTAAGAAGAGCTTCTGTATCTGATTCTGTATTCAAATGCCTTTTATCAACATTCTTAAGATGATCTCTCAATTCATTAGTATTAACCAAGTTACCATTGTGTGCTAAGGCTATTCCAAAGGGTGAATTAACATAGAAGGGTTGTGCTTCCATTGAACTTAATGAACCAGCTGTAGGGTATCTGACATGGCCAATTCCAACATTACCTCTGAGTGTAGCCATGTCTTCTTGAGAAAAAACATCACTAACCAGACCATTACTTTTCCTTAAACACAAGACCCCGCTATCGTCAGTCATAATACCAGATGAATCTTGGCCTCTATGCTGCAGAACAGTTAAAGCATCATAAATTTCCTGATTAACAGGATGGTTAGATACAATTCCAACTAATCCACACATTCAAATTACTTCCTATTCATAATTCAAAGTTATCATGTCATATTAGCCATAGTGTTCAATAAAAATATTACTAAAAAAATCAGAAATATTTTCAGCGTATTCCAGTAATATTGCATTCTGAACCCAAGCTTCATTGTATTGCCCACTGTCTTCAAGAAATAAAATAAGGATTGCAATTAAAATAAATCCTCTTAAAAGACCAAATAATAAACCAAAAAATATATTACCCGCAAATTTCGAACTTATCTTAGAGCAAAGCTTATTAATATAAGCTCCAAGAAGCAGAACAATCACTAATATAATAAGTCTAGAAAACCAAATTCTTGACATTTCTGAAGTGACTGTTGAAATAAAATAAACTTCGAGATATGAATCAAAGCTAAAGGTAGCCCAAAAAGCTATTATCCATGTTAGTAGAGATAAGATTTCTTTAATAAAACCTCTATAGATACCAATAATTAAAGAAATAACTAGAATAGCTATAAAAATAAAATCCAGCATTGCTATGGATTGATCGGAACCAAAAAAATTCAAAGGTATATAAAAGTTAGGAATAACAAAATGATAAATCATTGTTGACTAGGTTTTAATATTTGATATTTGTAATCATATTTTTCCAATCTTTTAACTGTCTTTTTAATTTTATCATTCTTATTTTTTTGTAGAATTCTGACTCTATAAATAACAATATTCTCTACTTTTCTTTCGCTAATAAGGACTTTCATTCTTATTTTTTCTAGTTTCTTAGCAAGACTCAATGCCTCTTGATAATCACTATATGCTGCTATTTGAATTGTCCATTGTGGAACAAATTGTTCCTTCGTATAATCCTCTTGAGAAATGATATTTTTTTGTTTATCTCTATATTGATCAAGGTTTTCCATTCCTTCACCCTGCAATAATGTAAATAAAAGCATTACTATAATTATTACTAATGTTATAGAACCGATTAATTTTTCTTTCATAATCTTTTTTATACGGATTTTAGCCAACTTTTTGCTGGACCTACTAATTGAAAGGATCCAGTCACAATCGCTGTATCATCCTTTGATGCAATTTCATTAACGTAATTAAAAGCCTTTTTGGGGCTATCCAGTACAGTAACATCAGACGCCCCAAATGTAACGAGTTTCTCAGATAATTCTACGGATGTTAATGATCTTTCTGTATCCATTTTACAGACAACCCATTTTGAAATAATACCTGAAAAAATATCGATAAAACCAGAAATATCCTTATCTTTCATCATACTGATAATCATATACTTACTGCCTTTTTCTGGCAATATTTCCAAGCGGTTCAATAAATTTTCAGCAGCATCTGGATTGTGAGCAACATCTAAAATCCATGTTAAATTTTTCACTATTTTTTCAAACCTTCCTGGTAAATAAAAATTTTTCAAAATAAGATTAAGTTCAGCCTCACTAGGTAAAAGATTTTTGTCTTCCAATTCAATGGCAGTCAGAGCTGTAGATAAGTTTTTATACTCTGCGAAACCCCAAGTCTTAGGTGCATTGATATTATCAATACTATTGTATAATCCATTCCAGGTTGAATATTCATCTTGATTGACTAATGAAAAATCAATACTCGCTACATACAAATCAGACTCTTGAGCTATAGCAATTCTTCTAATCATCTCCTCCATTAAATCATCTCCATAAATAACTGGTATTAATGGTTTGATAATTCCTGCCTTCTCTTTAGCAATATCTTCTAGAGTATCTCCCAGCCATTCTTGATGATCCAATGCAATATTAGTAATAATAGACATTGTCGGCTCAAGTATATTCGTAGCATCCAATCTGCCGCCTAATCCTACTTCAACTACCCATGCATCACACTTTGCTTGAGTCAATACTAAAAAAGCAGCCAATGTTCCAAATTCAAAATAAGTCAGAGGTACATTGTCCCTGACTGATTCTATAGTTTTGAATGCTTTAATTAAAACAGAGTCTGGTACCATTTCTTTATTAATGGCAATTCTTTCGTTATAGCTTATTAAATGTGGAGAGGTATAAGACCCTACTTTCAAATCTCTTCTAATTAAAATATCTTCAATAAATGCAACAGTTGTTCCTTTACCATTCGTTCCTGCAATTAAAAATTTCTTATCTTTGGGGGGTAATATATCTAATTTCTTAAAAATCTTTTCTATTCGAGATAGATCAAGATCAATTGAATTAGGATTCAAAGTTTCTTGATACTCCAACCATTCATGGAGCCCCCAGCTTTCCATTTAAGACTCCTTTTTGTTAATACTAATCCTGTTGCATAACCTGTTGTGTCAAGGTAGAGATTAACTGTGCAATAGTATTTCTCATTTCTCTCCGATCAACGATCATATCAAGAACGCCTTTTTCCATAAGAAAATTACTTCTTTGAAATCCTTCTGGTAGTTTCTCTCCTACTGTCTGCTCGATTACTCTGGGACCAGCAAATCCAATTAAAGCACCTGGTTCTGCAATATTAATATCGCCAAGCATTGCGATGCTTGCAGATACTCCTCCTGTAGTAGGATCAGTCATAACAGAAATATATGGTAATTTCTCATAGTCCAACTCAACTAATGCTGAAGTTGTTTTAGCAAGCTGCATTAATGAAAGAAAAGCTTCCTGCATTCTAGCTCCACCGCTTGCAGAAAAACAAATGAAAGGTATTTTATTTTCTATACTTAGGTTTACCCCTCGAATAAATTTCTCACCAACTACCGAACCCATAGAACCACCTAGAAAATTAAATTCAAAAGCGCATGCAACCATGTCTATACCCTTTAAAGAACCTTTCATGACTATCAAAGCATCATTTTCTCCCGACTTCTTCCTAGATTCAGTTAATCGGTCTTTATATTTTTTTGTGTCTTTGAACTTTAATGGATCTGTGGAAATCAGATTACTAAAATACTCTTGAGTTGAACCTTCATCAAAAAAACTATCAAGACGATATCTGGCTCCTATTCTCATATGGTGATCACACTGATTACATACATATAAATTTCTTTCTAGCTCAGCTCTATATAATTGAGCTTTACATTTATCGCATGTTACCCAAACGCCTTCAGGAACTGATTTAGACCTCTGCTTTTTCTTGGTCTTGATCATGGAGGGAACTATTTTTTCGAACCAACTCATTGCTTAATGTCTTCCTGTATTTTTTGTAAAAATTATTTTAAAAATATATGTGACTTATCTTATCTAAATATCAATGGTAGGCAATTGATATTTATCAGGGTACTTGACGCCAAAAAGATATAGCCCTTCTGCTGTTACTTTTTTAGAAGCCATTTGTCTGTCTTTTGCATCTAATATTTCTTTCATCTTATCCACCTCTATTTTTCCATGTCCAACATCTATTAAAGTCCCCATTATATTTCTAATCATATGATGCAAATAAGCATTAGCTATAAATTCAACCCTTAACTGATTTCCTTCACTGAAGGATATTGATTTCATCTCACGAATAGGGTTATTAGACTGACAGCTGGCAGCTCTAAATGAAGAAAAGTCATTCTCTCCAATTAAATGTTTGGCTGCTTTTTCCATAGCCACAAGATCAAGCTTCTTATAAACAAATAAAGCTCTCCCGTTTAAAAATACATCTGGCCTATAATGCTGTATTAAGTAGTCATATCGACGCAACAGTGCTGATCTTCTAGCATCAAATTCAATAGAAACCTCTTTAATCCAACGAATCAGTATATCTTTGGGTAAATTAGAATTAATTCCATCTATCCATTGCCTTGGCTCCCTTTTTGCATTAGAGGTAAAATGAAAAACTTGTTCAATTGCATGAACGCCACTATCAGTTCTTCCTGAACCATGAATTCTAATGGATTCGTTCGCAACACTACTTATGGCTTTTTCTATATGACCCTGAATTGTAATTTGTTCTCTTTGCGACTGCCAACCGCAATATTCGGTGCCAATATACTCTACCCCGCAAGCTAACTTCATTGCTGAGGTAGGCATGCCTTAGAAATCAGATTTGATAATTGTTTCAGCAATTTGAATTGAATTTAGCGCTGCCCCTTTTCTGATATTATCGGCAACAATCCAAAGATTGATAGATTTCCTATCCGAAAGATCTTTACGAAGTCTGCCTACAAAAACTTGATCAGTCCCATCGCCATGAATAATAGATATTGGATAAGTCTCATCATCAAAAAGCTCAACATTTGGTGCTTTCTTTAATAAGTCTTTTATCAAAGAGAGGCTTAGCTCTGTTTCAGTTTCAATTGTGACTGCTTCAGCATGACCAACTCTCACAGGAACTCTTACAGCAGTTGCATTCACCTTAATATTATCCGATCCGAGTATTTTTTTCGTTTCCCAAACTAATTTCATTTCCTCCAAAGTATAGCCATTGTTTTGAAAATCACCTATTTGAGGAATCACATTGTGAGCAAAGTTTGGAGTATTATCCTCTTCTGGATAATTTGAACTCACTAATTGACTGTCCAGTGAATCAACGGCACTTCGACCTGCTCCAGATATGGACTGATAGGTAGCAATATTGATTCTCTTGATAGGCGTATGAAAATGTATGGGTGCTAATACAACCATTAATTGTATGGTTGAGCAATTTGGATTAGCAATAATATTACGATTTTTGTAGTTCTTTAGAAAAGATGGATTAACTTCAGGAACAACTAAAGGAATATCGTCTTCATATCTATATCTAGACGTATTATCAATTACAATAGCACCTGCATTAGCGGCAATGGGAGCATATCGATCCGATACTTTTGATCCAGCAGAGAAAAAACAAAAATCAATACCGTCAAAATTAAATTCATCGAGATCCATTACCCCAATGTCATCGGAATTGAATTTGACCTTCAATCCCAATGATCTTTTACTTGCTAAAGGATAAAGTTTATTTACAGGGAATTTCCTCTCTTGCAGTATAGAAATTAATGATTCCCCTACCAATCCTGTTGCACCAATTATAGCTACATTATATTTTTTCATCGCTAATAATTAATTGGTAATATTAACGTCTATATTTTGTGCTCTATGACGTAAATAATGATCCATTAAAACAATTGCAAGCATTGCTTCAGCAATGGGTGTAGCCCTTAAACCAACACATGGATCATGTCTTCCTTTGGTTATAATCTCAGTCTCATCACCCATTTTATTGATAGTCTCAGCTGATTTAGTAATACTAGAAGTTGGCTTTAATGCAATACTAGCAAGGATATCTTGCCCTGATGAAATTCCACCCAAAGTTCCTCCAGAGTTATTCTGTTTAAATCCAGTGGCATCAATTTCATCTCTGTGTTCACTACCCCTTTGGGTCACAACTGAAAAACCAGCGCCAATCTCAACACCCTTAACTGCGTTAATACTCATTAATGCATGTGCTATATCGGCTTCAAGTTTATCAAAAACAGGTTCGCCCAAACCAACTGGAACATCTGTGGCTAAAATATTTATTTTGGCACCAATTGAATCACCTTCCCTTCTTAGTTGATCCATAAATTTTTCTAACTCATCAATTGTGTCAGGATCTCCTGAAAAAAATGGATTGGTATAAATAAAATTCTTGTCTTTCAATTCACTTATAATTGGTCCTAATTGGCTCAAATATCCAAATATATTCATTCCTAAACGCTCTTTGAGGTACTTCTTAGCAATTGCTCCAGCTGCGACTCTCATTACAGTTTCTCTAGCCGATGACCTTCCACCGCCTCTGTAATCTCTTATCCCATATTTGTGATAATAGGAATAATCTGCATGTCCAGGACGAAACTTATCTTTAATAGCTGAATAATCTTTTGACTTCTGATCTACATTTTTTATTACAAGATTAATTGGAGTTCCTGTCGTCTTTCCTTCGAAAACTCCTGACATTATCTTAACTTGATCGGGTTCTTTTCGCTGAGAGGTAAAGCGAGATGTTCCAGGTCTTCTTCTCTCTAGATCTTGCTGAATATCGTCTTCTGATAAATTCATTCCTGGCGGACAACCATCAATAATAGCAGACATACCAGGACCATGACTCTCCCCAGAGGTTGTCACTGTAAATATTTTACCTATTGTATTTCCTGCCATGATTTATCTCTTCACATTTATCATTGTAACCAAATTTTATTGAAGATGTTTTGCTTCTATAACCGCAACACCCTCACCTCCCAATTCAAAATCAATCCATTTAAAGGGTAATTTAAATTGTCTCTCCATTTCTATAGAAGCTACACCTGCTTCAATAACTAAGATTCCATCGTCTTCAAGAAAAAGAGGAGCATCATGCAGTATTCTAGCAATAAAATCTAGTCCATTGTCACCTGCTAACAAGGCTTTAGTCGGCTCAAAGGCATACTCTTGAGGTAAATTATTCATAATTATTCTGGGAACATACGGTGGATTTGAGACAATAAGGTTGTATTTGCCTTGAATATTTTCAAATAAGTCAGATTGAATAAGTTCTATTTGTTTTTCAAATGAAAAATTCTTTACATTTATACTCGCTACCTCAAGAGCACTTCTAGACACATCAGTAGCAGTAATCAATGAGTTTTCAAAATACTTGGCTATAGCAATAGCAATACACCCAGACCCTGTACCTATTTCTAAAATCCTTTCAGCTGTTTTATTATTTAACCAAGGCTTAAAATAATTTTGAATCATTTCTGATATAGGTGATCTTGGAATTAAAACCCTTTCATCAACATAAAATTTCTCATGGCAAAAATAAGCTTGATTTGTGAGGTAAGGAAGTGGTTTTCTAGTTTCAATTCTTCGTAAAGCAAGCTTATTGATTTCTTCCCATTGATGATTTGTAATTACTCTTTTACTTATATCATCAGAAGATGAGAAATTAATATTCAAAATGAAAGTCACCAGTTCAGCTGCTTCATCTAGGGCAT
Source organism: Gammaproteobacteria bacterium (assembly GCA_018672815.1). Next base: position 11,320 of record JABHDX010000092.1, read on the forward strand.
TATCTGTACCATGACCAAAAAATATATTATTTTCATTAAATAATTCAGCAATTTCTTGGATTGCATTATCAATACTCAAATTGTGGCTTTTTATATTCAAATTAATACTATTGTTTGTTCGTCGATGTTACATTAACACTCAAATAAAAAGGGGGAAACATTAATTCTTTAAATAGTAATTCTATTCTATTCAATACCAAAAAGAGATTTGGAATGTTTCTGTTATCAATCTCAAAAGTATCAAATCCAATTATTAAATTTATCCTAATTGCCTCATTCAAATTTTTCTATAAAATTGAATTATCAGAATATAAAAAAACATCCATTCAGGATTTTAAACATTTCAATGATTTTTTTACCAGAGAGCTTAAAGATGATGCCAGACCAATAATGATTGGTGAAAATAATATTGTTTCACCTGTTGATGGCAAAGTTATTGAGTTTGGAAAGTTAGCTGATAAAAAAATGATTCAAATCAAACACTCCAAATACAACTTGGATGAATTACTAAACTTTAATTCCAAAAAGACTCAAACCTATAAGAATGGCTCATACATTACTATATATTTAGCACCTTTCAACTATCACAGAGTTCATATGCCAGTTGAAGGAATACTCCAAGAAAATACAATCATTCCAGGAGAGTTACATCCTGTTAATGAGAAAGCATTAAAAAACATTCCAGACTTATACTCTAGAAATCAAAGAATGATAAGCTTCTTTCAATATTTAGATTATGAATTTTCAATGATTATGGTGGCTGCTCTGAATGTAGCTGATATTGAGAAAAAATGGAGTAATTCTGAAATTGCAAATCAACTAATCAATATAAAACAAGGAGAAGAGTACAGTCGTTTCAATTTAGGTTCTACTGTGATATTGATCTTCCCAGAAGAATGTAAGTTGCAATGGAGTCAAAGCTTGAATAAAAATCAAAACATTCAATTGGGACAACTCCTTGCTACACTAAATAATAATAAAAAAAGGAATAGTTAATGGAAGCCATGATTATAGTTCTAATTCTTGTCTTGGTGTTCATGGTGAAATCTTTCAAACATTTTAGTAAAAGAGTATCTCCATCGGAACCAGAAAAAAAACAGAATGAGGACAATAAGAAAATTTAAATCTTATTAAAATGGCATGAAAATATTTTTAATGCCATAGGCTATAAAAATACAAAAAAGAATTACAATAAAGTAATAAATAATTTTTTGATGCATTAGTTAGTCTCCTTTAACCCTAGAAACATAGTCTCCCGTTCTAGTATCCACTTTGATAATTTCTCCTTCATCAATAAAAAGTGGAACCTTTATGTTTGCTCCTGTTTCTATTTCAGCAGGTTTGACGCCACCTTGTGCAGTATCTCCTTTCAAACCTGGGTCTGTCTTTATTATTCTGGACTCAATAAAATTTGGAGGCTCTACACCGATTGCTCCATCATTCCATAGAGTTATATTACAGACTGACTCTTCCTTTAACCAGATTTTGACTTCACCGATTGTGTCTTTTGATATTGCAATTTGCTCATAAGATTCAGAGTCCATAAAGTGATATTGCTCTCCATCACTATAGAGAAATTGCATGTCACGTGTTTGAACATCGGCTTTTTCAAGACTGTTTCCTATTTTAATAGTTTTCTCTAAAACCTTACCATTCTTAAGATTTTTGAGTTTGAGCTTATTGAATGCTTGTCCTTTTCCAGGTTTATGAAACTCTGTATCAATAATATTAAACGGTTCGCCGTCAATAAGAACTTTTAAACCATTTTTAAAATCACTGCTGCTATAAGATGCCATTAAAACTCCTCAATCAAAATTATTTTGGTTCAATTTCTAGATAATCAATTTTCTTAAATGGTGGAACTGATCTGCCACGTTTTCCTCTATCACTCATATAATGTGGAAAATCATCGGGTCTGATAATTTTTGGTTTTTTACCACTGTATACACGAATAGCATCATCCATTCCCAATACCAATACTGAAACCAATTTTTCGACACCTGATTTAAATTTTTTTGGAGGAATACCAATAATTTTTAAGCCCTTACCTTTGTTCATTTCCATTAATTGATTGGCTGGAAATATTAAGAGCTTACCAGCTGAATTTGCTGCAGCTATATAAGCAGGATCTGGATATCCTGCTTGAGTGGCATTGCTAGGAATTAAGACCTTAGCCTCATTAGAAACTTTTAAACATACTTTTCCTTTTCTATTTTTTGAATATAAATTTTCTAATGTAACAAAAAACCCATAACCATTGCTTGCAGCCACCAGCCATTTAGTTTTTGGACGACCTGACATTACACCTGCAAAAGTTGCTCCATCGGGAGGATTAAGACGACTCGATAAAGGTTCTCCTTGGCTTCTTGCAGAGGGTAATGAATCAGCAACGATACTATAGACTCTGCCTGTACTGTCGATGAAGACTGCGAACTGGTTGCTTCTTCCAGAGACTGAAGTTAGATATTCATCCCCTGCTTTATAATTAAGAGACTCAGGTTCTTCAATAGACCCTTTTGCTGCTCTTACCCATCCACTTTGAGATAATATTATTGTGACTGGATCACTACTAGCTAGTTGTGTCTGATCTAACGCTTGTGAAGTCACAGCAGACTGATTCAGCTGAGTTCTTCTGTCATCACCATACTCCTTAACATCAGTATCTATTTCATCTTGAATAAGTTGATTAATCTTCTTTTTACTTTTCAGAAGTTTTAATAAATATTGCTCTTCATTTTCTAACTCTTGTTTTTCAATAGTAATTTTTTCTTCTTCTAACTTCGCTAGATTTCTAAGCCTCAAATTGAGTATAGACTCAGCCTGGATATCAGAAAGCTTAAATTTTTTAATCAATTTTTCTTTTGGCCTATCCTCTTCTCTAATAATACGTATGACTTCATCTATATTGAGGTAAATAATCATCAATCCTTCGAGAATATGAAGTCTTGATTGAACTTCATTCAGTCTGAATTCCAATCGCTTAACAATGGTCTGTCTTCTAAACTCAATCCATTCTGACAATAACTGTTTTAAATCACAGATTTTTGGCTTGCCATCCAGATCAATGACATTCATGTTAACTCTGATATTTTTTTCTAAATCAGTTGTTGCAAATAAATGACTCATTAATTCTTCTGTATTCACTCTATTTGATTTTGGTGTAAGCACTATTCTTATTGGTGTTTCATGATCAGACTCATCATTAATATCTGTCAGTAGTGGAAGCTTTTTATCTTTCATTTGTGACGCAATTTGTTCTATGATTTTATTGCCTGATATCTGATAAGGCAGTTCATTAATGACAATCAATTCTTTTTCTTTTTTGTAAGAAGCTCTTATTTTTAATGATCCATTACCAGTTTTATAAATATTTTTAATTTCCTCCTCTGAGCTGATCATTTCACCTCCTGAAGGAAAATCAGGACCTTGGAAATTTTTTCCTAATCTAATGAGCTGGCCAATTGAAATATCTGGATTTTTAATTATTTTACTTAACAAATATGCGATCTCTTTTATATTGTGAGGAGGAATATCCGTTGACATCCCAACAGCTATACCAGTGACTCCATTCAGTATAAGGTTGGGTAATCTTGCAGGTAAATACTGAGGTTCTTTTAAAGTTCCATCAAAATTTAGTTTCCAATCCACTGTTCCTTGGCCCAATTCGCTAAGCATCATTTTTGTATAAGCACTTAATTTAGCTTCTGTATAACGCATGGCTGCAAATGATTTAGGATCATCATAAGAACCCCAATTGCCTTGACCGATGATCATTGGATAACGGTATGAAAAATCTTGAGCCATACTCACCATTGCTTCATAACATGCTGAATCTCCATGAGGGTGGTATTTCCCAAGAACATCACCAACTGTTCTTGCAGATTTTTTTGGCTTGGACTGTGCAGACAAACCCAATTCAGACATAGCATAAATAATTCTTCGCTGAACTGGCTTCAAGCCATCGCCAATAAAAGGCAATGCTCTATCAAGGATTACATACATTGAATAATCAAGATATGCTTTTTCAACAAAGTCTTTTAATGGTTGAACATCTGTTTTATTTTTTCCAGATGTTTTATTAAAATTCATTTCTGTTTGCTTACCCATTTTATACTTCAGCTAAATTTCCTTTTTCTTCGAGCCATTCTCTTCGATGAGAATACCTTTTTTTTGCCATCAACATATCCATCATCTCTATTGTTTCTTCTTCATCGTCTATTGATAACTGTACCAATCTTCTAGTCTCTTTTTTCATAGTGGTTTCTCTTAATTGCAGTGGGCTCATTTCTCCCAAACCCTTAAATCGAGTGACTGTAACTTTCAGATTTGGTTTCTTCTTCTCAATCTGTTTTAAGATTTTTTTTCTTTCCTCATCATCCAAAGCATAAAAAACCTCTTTACCTGCATCGATTCTGAATAATGGTGGCATTGAAACATAAACAAAACCTTCATAAACCAATGTTGGGAAATGTTTTAAAAAAAGAGCACAAATTAATGTTGCTATATGAAGACCGTCTGAATCTGCGTCTGCTAAGATACAGATTTTATGATATCTAAGAGATTCAAAACTTTCTGAGCCTGGTTCTACTCCTATTGCTTGTGAGATATTACTAATTTCTAATGAAGAAAGAAGATTTGATTCTTCAACTTCCCAGCTGTTAAGTATTTTTCCTCTCAAAGGCAATATAGCTTGATGTACTCTATCTCTTGCTTGTTTAGCAGAGCCTCCTGCTGAATCGCCTTCAACAATAAATAATTCTGAAGTATCAGGAGCATCGCTGGAACAATCTGCTAATTTACCAGGTAATGTTGGTCCACCAGTAGGTTTTTTTCTTTGTACTTTATTATTCTTCTTTGCTCTCTTCTGAGCATTTTCAATAGCTCTAGAGGTTATTAGATCGCCTGCTTCAGGGTGTTGATTAAGCCAAAGTGTAAATGCATCCTTGATGACGCCTGAAACAAAGCCAGTGGTAGACCTAGAGCTCAGTTTTTGCTTTGTTTGGCCTGAAAACTGTGGGTCCTCCAATCGAATAGATAAAATATAATTAATACCTAGCCAAACGTCTTCAGGAGATAACTTGACTCCTCTAGGCATTAAGTTTCTATATTCAGCAAATTCTTTTAATGAATCAGAGAGACCCGATCTGAAACCTGAAACATGTGTCCCGCCTTGTTTTGTAGGAATTAAATTAACATATGATTCTTGAATCCCATCCTCGCCTTCTATGGGCCATGTCAGACTCCATTCAACCTCTTCATTATTTGTAATATTCTTACCTTCGAAAGGAACTGATGGTATGCACTCTTGTCCTTTTAATTCTTCAATTAAATATTCGTTTGGCCCACCCTCATATAACCATTCTTTTTTTTCTCCAGTTTCTTCATTTTGGAATTTCATTTTTAAACCTGGACAAAGAACTGCTTTAGCTCTCAAGCTATGCGTCAAATCTTTTGTATGAATTTTATTGGTATCAAAATATTTTTTATTAGGCCAGAACCGAATAGTTGTTCCAGTATTTGCTTTACCAACCTTATCTACAATCTCTAATTCAGATGCTCTTTCACCATTTTTAAAACTAAGATTATATTCATGGCTATTTCTTTTTATCCAGACTTCAAGATTTTTTGACAGCGCATTAACAACAGAAACACCAACACCATGAAGACCTCCTGAAAACTTATAGCTTTTATTTGAGAACTTAGCTCCGGCATGCAAACGAGTTAATATTAATTCAACAGCTGGTATTTTTTCTTCCGGATGATCATCAACGGGCATTCCTCTTCCATCATCAGAAACTTCAATGGATTGATCTTTGTATAAAGTCACAGAAATTGATTTGCAATACCCAGCTATAGCTTCATCTACACTATTATCAATTACTTCATATGCAAGATGATTAGGTGAATCTGTATCGGTATACATACCGGGTCTTTTTTGAACCGGTTCTAGCCCACTGAGGACTTCAATGTCTGAAGCATTATATTCCTTTGCCATGGTTCTTCATTATTCTTGAGAATGGTGTTTCAATCAAGATCATTAATTAAAGAAGTTTTTATGGCTTCATCAATATCCCCTGTATTAAAAGAATAATGCTCATGATCTATACCGAATTCTATTGGTGTTGAATGATCTATGTTCCTTATCTCTGTTTGTTGCATCTGAAATCTTAGAAAATGCACTGATGATGTTTTATCCGATCTTGTCCGATCCAAATCTTCATCTGAGATGGCATAGATCTTTTTTGCATCCCCTACTTTGACCCATACTTTATTTTCAATTCCAACTAATAATGCAAGCGCTTCTTTTCTTTCTTCTTCATCTGGGTATTGAATAAGCATGGTTGCTTTCCAATTATCGCCATTAGGAATCAATGGGTTATATGCATTTAACTCTTCATAGATACCATCTTGTTCAAAAATCTTTTCTATTCTAAGCATCTCTTGTATCTGATATGTAATGGTTAGCTTGTCTTCGAATAGCAATGACACATGCATTCCAATATCGATCTTTCTACTCTTTTTATGATTAAGAACTTTCTCTCTAATTTCATCTCTTTGCTTGGAGTATTCTTCTAGGCTCATCAAATCTTTAATTTTTAAGTTTTTATTCATTGTTATATACCATAAGCCTTTCTTAAAAGTGACATTGGATGCAAGTAATTGAGTTCTTTATCTTTAATTGAATCTATTTGCGCTCCCGCCATAGGACAATCTGATGTAAAAACATCATAATCACCTTGCTCAATTTTTCTAATTATGGGTTTTGCTATCTTCACTGAGGATTGCCTATATTGTTTTTTGACGCCATAAGTTCCATCATGTCCAGAGCATTTCTCTAGAGGAGTCACTCTAGTTTCAGGTATTAACTGCAGTATATCCCTAGTTTTGAGGCCAATACTTTGAACTCTTAAATGGCATGGTACTTGATAAAAAATAGAACCAAGTGAAGTATTAAATTCCTTATTCAGTTTTCCTGCCTTTTCCATCTGAAATAAATAATCAAATGGATCTGTAAATGCTTCTGAGACCAAAGAAACTTCTTCATTATCAGGAAATAACAAAGGCAATTCTTGTTTAAACATCAAGACACAAGAGGGTATAGGGGAAATAATTTTCCATCCCGCAACTGCCCAAGGATAGAGTTGGGGTATATTGATATCTTTAGCTTTAGCAACTGATTCAATATCGCCTAGTTCCAATTTAGGCATGCCACAACATTTTTCCGTATCTGCAAAAACGATAGGAATATTGTTCTTTTCATAACAAGCAATTGTATCTTCAATAATCTCCGGATTATTCTTATTGCCATAACAAGTGGCAAATAATACAACGCCTGGCTTATTACTCTCAGATTGAATAACTTTATTTTGTTTTTTGTAACTGGATAATTTTTTACGAGCTGACTGACTATAAAATTTAGGTCTTGGAGCTTTGCGATCTATACCTATCATTTTTTCTGCTGCTATTCGACCTACCTTAGTGTTGTTTATAGCATTGATAGTTCCAGCGACTATTGGAATACCTAAAAAAGCACCTAGTTTCTCAGGATTACTAAGAATTTTTTCTTGGGTATTTGCTCCTTTTTCTTTAAATTTAAGAGCCTTAGCTCTAAGCATTAAATGAGGAAAATCAATATTAAATTCATGTGGTGGTACATATGGGCACTTTGTTTTAAAGCAAATATCGCACAAATAACAGTTGTCTATAACATCCCAAAATTTTTCTTCTTCAACATCATGTATATCTCCTGTTGGAGTATCATCAATCAAATCAAATAATTTAGGGAAAGAATCACATAAATTAAAACAACGTCTGCAACCATTGCAGACATCGAAAACCCTTTTTAATTCATCGAAGAGCTCTTTTGGATTTGAGAAATTATCATTCTCCCATTCAATTGGATGTCTAATAGGTGCTTCTAGGCTCCCTTCTTTGTATTCACTCATATTTTTATCAAAAAAGGAGGACTGACTGAGCCCTCCCCTTTTTTTAATACCTTATGTATTATTTATTCTTTAGAAATTCTCGATTATGCGTCTAGATTATCTAAGGCTTGTTGAAATCTATTAGCGTGCGATCTTTCTGCCTTTGCTAGTGTCTCAAACCAATCTGCTATTTCATCAAATCCCTCATCTCTTGCAGTTGAAGCCATTCCAGGATACATGTCCGTATACTCATGTGTCTCGCCTTCAATAGCAGCTTTAAGATTATCAGATGTAGCCCCCATAGGAAGTCCTGTAGCAGGATCACCTGTTTCTTCTAGATATTCTAGATGGCCATGGGCATGTCCTGTTTCTCCTTCACCTGTGGATCTAAATACTGTTGCTACATCGTTGTAACCTTCTACATCTGCTTTAGCTGCGAAATAAAGGTACCTTCTGTTAGCTTGAGATTCTCCTGCAAATGCAGCCTTTAGATTTTCTTCAGTTTCACTTCCTTTCAAACTCATTTTACTCTCCTTAACAATTGTTTATTTTTAGAATGATTCTAATTTTACATCAGTCTGCGTCTAGCGACAACTATTTTCAAATACCAAAAGTAAATAATTAGAGTGTTTATTTATTCGGTGTTCTTTTATAATTAAATAATGACAAAAACAAAAAAAGAAAAACAAAGCATTGAGCAAAATCTTAGTAAACTTGAACATATCTTAGAGGAGCTTGAAAACGGTGAGTTGGAATTGGATGAAGCTATGAAAAAATTTGAAGAAGGCATAAAATTATCCAGGGAATGTCAACAAACATTGGAAGAAGCTGAGATGAAAATAAAAATTCTTATGGATGGTAAACTCAAAAATACGGATCAAAATCTAGATCAATAAATACTTTACCAATAGTATCAAGATTATTGAGTACCCTGCTGCAATCAAATCATCGAATATAACACCAACAGGATTCTTCATATTATTATCGATTAAATTAATAGGATATGGTTTAGCTATATCAAAAAGACGAAATATACAAAATGCACCAATTGCCCAAATTGGATCTGGTGGTATAAAGTGAGCAACTAACATCATAGCTAATATTTCATCAACAACAATTTCTTTATGATCCTCAAAACCAATTACTTCCATAGATTTATAGATAGCAATAAAACTTATAAGTGTTAATGCTATAAAAAAGAGAAGACTGCTTATATTGGGATAAGATAGATGAGCATAAAATATATATAAACAAAGTCCTAGAGCGCTTCCAAAAGTCCCAGGTGCAAAAGGGATTAAACCAATGCCACCACCAGTTGAAATAAATAGAAAAGGATTAGTTATAACAAGTTTAAATGTTAATTTTATAATTTAACTCCCATTATTGTTGAAGCAGACCAAAACCAATTAATTCTAAAATTGTCTGCACTTTGAATACAAATATTTAAAGATTTTAACATTGATTCTATCTCATAACTGTACAAGCTGTTGTATGGCTTATAATCAAAAGTTTTTGTATAAAAGTTAGCCAACCTCATCATTATAGAATCCTGAGTCCAATCAGTAATGATTATTTTGCCAGATTTTTTTAACACTCGATAAGCTTCTTTTAAACATTGTTCCTGATTATCAAAGTGTCCAATACAATTAGATAAGATCACCCAATCAAATTTCTCAGTATCAAAAGACAATTGGTCGGCTCTTTCTTTTTTAAGGTTAACTTTCTCAGAAACTTTTGTTGCAGCTTCATTGAGCATGGCTTGATTAGAATCGATACCTGTTAAAGAAATATGAGGATATTTTCTCTCCATTATGTCTAAAAAAATACCAGTACCACAAGCTATATCCAATAACTCTGTTTCTCTCTCTACATGAATCAAATCTAATGACCTAGAAAAAGAAGCCAGACAATAAGTTCGCCATCTTTTATCATAAGTAGCAGCCCTATTAGTGTAATCCAACATTAATTTGATTTTTCTTTCATTTAAAAATGTTCAAACGCTCCACCTGATAACTTAAAATCAGTACCGTTATCATCCAATAGTTTGAGATTTTTTTCTTTTATTTCTCCAACACAAGTCACGAAAACTTTATTTGTTGATTCATACTCTTTGTGAAAATCTTTTTTTAACTCTCTTGGTATAGTAAAGCATAATTCATAATCATCACCTCCAAGGAGCGCTGCATTGATAGCTTCTTCTCGTTCTATATTATTTGATAATAATTCAGCTATTGGTAAATTTGAAACCTTAATCTCAGCACCAACATTACTGGCTTTAATAATCTTCTGTAGATCTGAGTAAAAACCATCCGAAATATCAATCATGGAACTAGCAAACCGACTAATCACTTTCGATTCTTCGAGTCTAGGATTGGGATATAAAAAATCTTGAATAAGTTGTATAGATGAACTATTTTTGTTGCCCTGTTGTATATTTTTTAAGCCTTGTGATGCATTTCCTAAAAAACCAGTGACATAAACTAAGTCCCCAATTTTAGCAGTGCTTCTTTGAATAAATTTATTTTTAGGAACGGAGCCTTGCAATGTTACAGAAAATAGCTCTGGACCAGAAATGGTGTCTCCACCAATAAGTGAGACATTATACTCATTAGCTAACTGTGAAAATCCTGTTATAAATTGATCTAACCATAATTGATTAATTGAAGGCCTACTAAATACTAAACTTGCCCATAATGGTTTTGCTCCCATTGCAGCCATATCACTTAAATTAATAGCTAAGCAACGATGGCCTATGGCTTGTGCTTCAATCCCTTTGGGATAATGAATACCTTCTGCAATCGCATCAGTTGTAGTCACTAAGTGATAATTAGAATCTATGCATGTAACAGCTCCATCATCGCCGATACCCTGAATGATTTTTTTATAATGATTAGTAGAGGTTTTTTGTTTTAATGCATCAATGATTTCTATTTCTGAAACTGGAGTCATTAACTCAATCCAAATTCTTTATTTTTATTCTTACTCACTGAATCTAGAATAGCATTAACATATTGAAAACTACCATCGGCTCCAAAAGTTTTAGCGAGCTCAATGGCTTCGTTCATAATAACGGTTTCTGGAATGTCTTCACAGTAGAGCATTTCATAAGAGCCTATCCATAAAATACTGAGTTCAATAGGATCAATCTGTTTAATTTTTCGATCTAAAAAAGGAGTTATGTCCTCACTTAATTGATTTGTATTTTTAAGAATATGCTCCAATAGAAACTTGAAATATTTTTGGTCAATCCTCTTATATTCACTCAGAGTCTTTGCTTGCTTTAGAAGAGATTGCAAATTATCAGCATTAATCTGATATTGATAAAGAGCTTGCACAAGCAATTCCCTGGATCCAGTTCTACCTCTTCCAGAAAATCTTTTTTCTTTTTCTTCATTCTGAGTCATTCTGATACTGTGTTCTTAAAATTTAAATATTACTAAAATATTGTATAGCTTTCTCTCGATCCACTTTGAGTTGATTCTTCAGTTCACTAAGATCATTAAATTTCTGTTCATCTCTCAAATAATCTAAAAATTCTACATTGATATATTTCAAATAGATATCTTGATCAAAATTTAATAAATGGATTTCTAAACAAAGTTCCTCTCCTCCCACAGTAGGTTTAAAACCAATATTTGCAATCCCTGGAATTTCTTTATTCATACTCTCAATCCTTACTTTGACATAGAAAACACCTCTAAGTGCTGAATCTAATCTACTAAGATTGATATTTGCTGTTGGAAATCCAATTGTTTTTCCAAGAGACTTGCCACGAATAACTCGGCCAGTTATGGAGTAGTTTCTACCTAATATTTTATTGGCTCTAGGTAAATGATTTTTCATCAAATATTCTCTAACCAAACTGCTGGATACTCGAGAGTTATTATTAATAATGCTGCTTAACTGTAAGACTTTAAAATTATTAGTCTTACCAGACTCTATTAAATCTATTACTGAACCGGATCGATTTTTTGCAAATTTAAAATCATCACCAATAATTAAATATTTAATATTAAATAAATTAATTAGATGCTTACTTATAAATTCACTTGGAGACAAGTTTTCCATAGTCTCATCAAAAGGTGGGGCATAAAAATAGTCTAGTTGATATTGATTGACCAAGAGAAATTTATCTCTTAACGAAGTCAATCTTTGTTTGTGCCTTTTTTTAGAAAAGTATTCATTGGGAGTGGGCTCAAATGTAAAGAATACTGAGGGTAAATTGATCTCTTTTGATTTTTTTATTAATTCATTAATTAATGCTTGATGGCCTAAATGTATTCCATCAAAAATACCAATTGTGGCAACTGATCCATTCTTAAATAATGGATTATTATTCTCAGGTCGTCTAATAAATTTCATAGTTTCAGTTATTACTAGAGATAAACAAAAAGATTTAGCTTTTTGTCAGTACATTGATCATACCAACTACGGCAAGAGCGGCTTCATGACCTTTATTGCCAGTGTCACTTCCTGACCTTTCTATTGCTTGCTCCATTGTGTCGCAAGTCAATACTCCAAAACCAATAGGAATCATATTATCTAAAGCAACTGTCATTATTCCTGATGTTGTCTCAGCTGCGATAAAATCAAAATGAGGTGTTGCACCTCTGATGATTACACCTAGAGCTATGATGGCTTCATAATCTCCAGATAGTGCAATTTTTTTTGCCATAAGAGGTATTTCAAAAGCACCTGGCACTCTAACAATATCAATTATTTCCTCATTATAACCATTATTATTAAGTGTTTTCATTGAGCTCTCTATCATAGAATTCACTAAAAACTCATTGAATGTTGAAGCAATGATAGAGATTTTTTTTGCATTCGAGTGCATAACCTAGATTCCTTCTTTATCTATATATTCTAATATTTCAAGATCAAATCCAGATATTGCTTGCATTTGTTTTGGTTCACTCACGACTCTCATTTTTTTAATTCCTATTTCTCTTAATATTTGTGAACCAGTACCATAATTTCTTAAAATTGAGTTGTTGTTATTACTGATCTTATTTTCTTTACTTTTTGATAAATTCTTAACAGCATTTATCAAGTCTTTTGGTAGTTCTTGGTAGCATAATACAACCAAAACAGCTGTGTCCGATTGAGCAATTTGTTTCATAGCAGATTTTAATGGCCAGCCTAAATTATCATTATCGATTCCAATTGAATCTCTTATCGTATTACTAACATGGACTCTGACGAGTGGAATAGAACTTTCGTGAATAGTGCCCTTAGTTAATGCAAAGTGAATTTCTTTATTAATGTGATCTTGAAATGTTATTAGATTAAATTTTCCATATTCTGTATTAATTTTTTCTTCATGAATTTTTTCGATAGATTGCTCGTTAGACATTCTATAGCGAATTAAATCTGCAATAGTGCCTATATTTATTCCATGTTTTTTGCCAAATTCAACCAAATCTGATCTTCTTGCCATGCTTCCATCTTCATTAAGAATCTCAACAATAACTGATGCAGCTGTCAACCCAGCAAGTCTAGCTAAATCACAACCGGCTTCAGTATGGCCTGCTCTAGTTAATACTCCGCCTGGTTTAGCCATTAAAGGAAAAATATGGCCTGGCTGTACAAGATCTTCTGGTTTTGCATTTGGAGCAGTTGCAACTTTCACTGTTCGAGCTCTATCTTGAGCGGATATACCAGTCGTCACTCCTTCAGAAGCTTCAATAGAGACTGTGAAGTTAGTGGCCTCTAATCCATTATTTTGTGTGGACATTAAAGGCAAACGAAGCATATTGCATCTGCTTTGTGTGAGTGTAAGACATATCAAACCTCGGCCGTTTTTAGCCATAAAATTAATATCTTCAGGTGTTACTTTATCGGCCGCAATAATTAAATCACCTTCATTTTCACGATCTTCATCATCAACAATGATGACCATCTTACCCGACCTCAAGTCATCAAGTATGACTTCAATAGGGGTGAATTCTATCTTATCTTTAATGCTCATAAATCCTTACTATTGGGTAATTATTCTCTCAACATAGCGCGCTAGCATATCAAATTCTATATTAACAATCGTCCCTTCTTTATATTCGCTCATTATTGTTGTTTCTTTTGTATGGGGTATGATTGCCACTTCAAATCCTTTATCGATTAATTTATTAACGGTCAGACTGACTCCATTGATTGAAATTGAACCTTTTTTAGCAATCAAATGACATTCTGATTTAGTCTCAAATTGCATAATGGTGGAATTTCCATCAGGAATGACTTGAGTTACTTCAGCCATGTGGTCAACATGCCCAAACACAAAATGACCATTAATTGTGTCTCCCAGAGCTAATGATTTTTCAATATTAGCCCATGAACCTTGCTCCAATAAGCCTAAATTACTACAGGTGATAGTTTCTCTTGAAACATCGACAGTAAAGCTATTAGTACTGAGTTCAATAGCAGTTAAGCAGACGCCATTAACTGCAATACTGCCCCCAATAGCAACATCAGTAAAAGTTAGTTCTTCAGAATTGAAGACCATTCTATAATCATTACCTTTAGAACTTAACTCTATAAGTTGTGCTTTGCCTTCAATAATTCCACTAAACATTTTCTATTTTTCTCAGAATAACTTTGATATCTGGTCCAATCTGATCGATATCGTTAATTTTAAAATTATATTTCTCTGACATCTCATGAAGAATAGGTAAATCAAAAATTCCTCGAGCTTTATCGCCTAAGAAACATGGCGCTAGATAAAGAACTATTTCATCTATTAAATTCTGTTTAAGAAATGCGCCATTGAGAATTGAGCCTGCCTCAATCAAAATTTCATTCATTTCTTCTACGCCAAGATCTTTTATAACATCCAATAAAGAAACTCTGCCCTCTATTTCTTTTGTTGTTCTTATGATATTTCTGATTTGTGATTCATTATGATCTTTTTTCAAAGAATAAATGTATTTTTCGCCCGGTAATTTTAAGATATTTTCATCACCCACTATTCTAAGATTCGAATCCAGAATAATCCTTTTTGGTTGATGCTCATTTTTAAAATTATTAAGCCTTACATTCAATGATGGATTATCAGCCAAAATAGTCGAAATAGAAGTTAAAATGCCGCAACTTCGTGCTCTATATTTTTGCACATCTTTTCTTGATTCCTCAGATGTAATCCATTGACTTTTTCCATTTTTCAAAGCCGTTCTTCCATCTAGGCTTGCTGCAATCTTGGTTCTTATAAAAGGAAGTCCTTTATTCATTCTCTTTAAAAAACCAAGATTAATCTCTTTTGATTCATTCTCCAAAAGGCCATTCTCAACCTCAATTCCAGAGGACTGTAATAACTCTTTACTATTGCCAAAAACTTTTGGATTTGGATCATTCATTGCAAAAAAAACTTTTTTCACTTTAGCTTCTATTAAAGCATTCACACATGGTGGTGTATTGCCAGTATGGGTACAGGGTTCTAATGTTATATAGACTGTTGAATTAACAGCGTTTTCTCCAGCATCATTTAAAGCCATAACTTCTGCATGTGACTGGCCTGTTTGATTATGCCAGCCTTGACCAATAACTTTATCATCTTTTACAATTACACATCCTACTCTAGGATTTGGCATGCAAGTATTGATTCCTTTTTTTGCAAGATCAAGAGATAGACTCATATACTTAATATCATTTTTTTTCATCTTTTCTTTCTTCTTCTGGGAAGATAGATATTTGTGATTTTCTTTCCTCTGAGTTAGGAGTATCCCTTAACGATTCAATTTCTTTTTCAAACTCTTCAATATCTTGAAATCTCCTATAAACTGAGGCGTACCTTACAAAGGCAACTTCATCAACTTGTTTTAATTCGTCCATAACTATTTCGCCTAACATTCTAGACTGGATCTCTCTCTCGCCCATTTTTTGTACTTTACGAACAACTCTGGATATTAACTCTTCAATGAGTTCAATACTCAGTGGTCTTTTTTCTGTTGCTATTAAAATTCCATTTCTCAATTTACTCTCATTAAAAGGCTCTCTGGACTGATCTCGTTTTACTAACTTAGGAAGGACAAACTCAGCTGACTCAAAAGTAGTGAATCTATCCTTGCATTGAATACACTCCCTTCTTCTTCTGATTTGATAGCCATCGCCAGCAAGTCTAGAGTCGACTACTTTGGTTTCTTGATTACCACAATATGGACAATGCATTCTCTTTATCTTGAAGTATAGACTGGAAATTTTTCGCAGAGTTCTAGAACTTGTTTTCTTATTGTAAGTTGTACTGCTTTATCCTCAATATTACTAAGAACAGCAATCATCATCTTAACTAGCATCTTGATTTCTTCCTCTCTAAAGCCTCTGGTAGTAATAGCAGGTGTTCCTATTCTTAATCCACTCGTTACCATAGGAGATCTTTTATCATTAGGAACTGAATTCTTATTCAATGTAATATTTGATTGCCCTAATGCGAACTCTGCATCTGCTCCTGTTATATCTTTGTCCATTAAATCAACTAAAAATAAATGACAATCGGTACCCCCAGAAACAATCTGATAGCCATTTTTTTGAAATAAAGAAGCCATCAGTTGAGCATTGGAAATAACTTGTTTTTGATAATTTTTAAATTCAGGAGCCATTGCTTCTTTAAAGGCATGGGCTTTAGCGGCTATTACATGCATTAGTGGACCACCTTGCGTACCAGGAAAAACCTGCTTATTAATGGCTTTCTCTATCTCATCATTTTTTCTTGCAAGAATAATTCCTCCTCTTGGACCTCGTAATGTTTTATGAGTAGTGGAAGTTGTAACATCGGCAATAGGAACAGGATTTGGATAACACCCAGCTGCAACTAAACCTGCAATATGGGCCATATCCACTAATAGGTATGCCCCCACAGAATCTGATATTTCTCTAAATTTCTGCCAATCTGCTATTCTTGAGTAAGCTGAAAAACCACCTACAATCATCTTCGGTTTGTGTTCTAGAGCCAGTCTTTCCAGCTGATTATAGTCAATCTCTCCAGTTTTATCGCTCAACCCATATGAAATAAAATTATAAAGCTTGCCAGAAAAATTTACTTTCGCCCCATGAGTTAAATGCCCACCTTCGGATAAGCTCATACCTAAAATAGTATCTCCAGGATTTAGTAAAGACATGTAGACTGCCATATTAGCCTGAGACCCAGAATGAGGTTGAACGTTTGCAAAATCTGCTTTAAACAATTCTTTTGCCCTATCAATGGCTAAAGACTCTGCAACATCAACATGTTCACAACCACCATAATACCTTCTATTCGGATAGCCTTCTGCATACTTATTAGTTAAAACAGAACCTTGTAAGGCCATAACAGATGAGCTTGCATAATTCTCTGAAGCAATGAGCTCAATATGTTCTTCTTGTCTTTGTTCCTCAGCTAGAACAGCAGAACGAAGTTCATTATCCAAAGTGTTGATTATTTCACTAGTACTCATGATTATCCTTATATTAAGAGATGCATTTAAATTCTACTCACTTCATCTCTATTGTTCGATCAATTATTAAATCTTTATTTATCTAGTCAACCCATTCCCTAACATTACTGAACATTTTCAACCAAGGCCCGTATGTACCCCAATCTTTTGGCGCCCAGGAATGTTGCACAGTCCGCAGAACTCTTTCAGGATGAGGCATGATTATGGTTGATCTGCCATCAACTGAAGTAAATCCTGCTGTACCCAAATTAGACCCATTAGGATTTGAAGGATATTTTACTGCTGGTTGGCCATGATTATCAACATATCTGATCGCTATCTGTTGCTGTTTTGTTAATATTGATTCATCAGAATTATTGTGATATTCAACCCTTCCCTCCCCATGTGAAGTCACTATGGGAATAATACTTCCCTGCATCTCTGACAAGAATAGTGATTTATTATCCAATACTTCAACCATATTGAGTCTTGCTTCAAATTGTTCAGATAAATTAGTTACAAATCTTGGCCAATGTCCTGCACCGGGAATAATATCTTTGAGTTGCGATAACATTTGACAGCCATTACATACCCCCAAACTAAATGTATTAGATCTATTAAAAAACTCTTTAAACTCCTCATTTGCAAATTCATTGAATAAAATCGATTTAGCCCAACCTCCTCCTGCACCCAATACATCTCCATATGAGAATCCACCACAGGCAATAAGACCAACGAAATCATTAAGAGTTCTTTTACCCTCAAGTAAATCAGTCATATGAATATCATAGGTATCAAAACCAACAGTATGAAAAGCAATAGCCATCTCAATATGACTATTCACTCCTTGATCACGAAGTATTGCAACCTTAGGCCTATTGGTATCTCTTAAGGATTCATTCTGAATATTAACTGGTTCAAAACTAATGGATGGACAAAGCCCTGGATCTTCTACAAAAATGCTTTCAAAACCTTCCTTAGCTGTTATTGGATTATCGCGATGAGCTTGCATTTTATAGGATAATTCTGACCACATTTTTCGTAGCTCATTTAAATCATAAGTTTTTTCATACCCATAATCTGCTCTAAGTCTAATTGTCTTTCTTTTTATAACTTCAGCTATTTTTAAACTATTTTTTGCAAGAGAATATTTGTTCAGAACAGCCATCACTTCATCTAAATTATTGTTTTCAACTTGAAGCAAACCACCAAGCTCCTCAGTAAATAACAATCTAAGTGTTTCATCTTTAGTATTTGAATTGAGGTGAATGTCCATACCTATATTTCCAGCAAAAGACATTTCGCAAAGACTTGCAAAGAGTCCGCCATCGGATCGATCATGATAAGCAAGGATTTTTTTATCTTTTTTTAATTGTGTTATCGCTTCAAAGAACTTAACAAGTAAATCAGAATCATCTAAATCAGGAGGCAATCCCATCTCTATGTTATATACCTGAGACAGGCATGAAGCCCCTAACCTATTTTTTCCTCCGCCAAGATCGATCAAAATAATTGATGAACTTTCTTTTGGTTGCAGCTGAGGTGTGATGGTATTTCTGACATCTTCAACTGGAGCAAAAGCAGAAATCACCAAAGATAAAGGTGAATTAACCTGCTTTTTCTTTCCTCCTTCATTCCATGCAGTTTGCATGGAGAGTGAATCTTTACCTACAGGAATAGTCAAACCAATCTGACTGCACAGATTTAATGTTATGGCTTCAACGGTTTCAAATAAGGCTTGTTTTTGAGGATCAGTTTGTATTGATGACATCCAATTAGCAGACAATTTAATATCAGTGATGCTCTTTATATCTGCAGATAAAGCATTTGTGACTGCTTCGGCTACAGCTAAACGGCCTGATGCACTTGGATTTAGTATAGCTACTGGTGTTCTCTCCCCCATAGACATTGCTTCACCATGATTAGAGAAATGGTCTCGTATCGTCACTCCAACATTACTCACTGGAACTTGCCATGGACCAACAAATTGGTCCTGAGAAATCAATCCTCCAACTGAACGATCACCAATATGAATTAAAAACGTTTTATCTGAAACGGTTGGAAATCTCAAAATATATTCGCAAGCTTGTTCTATTTCTATACCTTCTAAAGAATCTTCAATAATATCAATTTCCGAAGTACTAATATGGATTTGAGTTTTTGGTGGATTGCCGAATAAAACATCCATCGGCATATCGATGGGGTAATTATTAAAATGGTCATCCTCTAATTTCAAATTGCCATGAGTAGCAATTTTACCGACTACAGAATAAGGGCATCTCTCTCTTTTACAAAGACTATTGAACAAATCAAGATCATCTGAATGTATTGATAATACATAACGCTCTTGAGATTCATTGCACCAGATTTCAAGTGGAGTCATGCCTAATTCAGAATTTTGAATGTCCCGCAATTTAAGATCTGCAGACATATGACTGTGATCCACAATTTCAGGTATAGCATTCGATAACCCTCCAGCTCCCACATCATGAATAAGTATAATCGGATTATCACCCTCATTATCAATACCCAAACTAAAACAAGAATTGATTACCTCTTGGGCTCTTCTTTCCATTTCAGCATTGCCGCGTTGGACTGAAGCAAAGTCTAATTCTTCCTTGGTTTTACCTGATACAACTGACGAGGCAGAGCCTCCCCCCAACCCAATCAACATAGCAGGGCCTCCAAGAACTATAAGAAGTGATCCCTTCTGTGTATCCCGCTTATCAACAGATGAACTTGAGATATTTCCCACACCACCAACAATCATAATCGGTTTATGATAACCCCATGATAATTCAGATTTAGCATCTTGTGTGGATTCGAAAGTTCTAAAAAAACCAAGAATATTTGGTCTGCCAAATTCATTATTAAATGATGCTCCTCCAATTGGTCCCTCTGTCATGATATTCATTGAAGAAGCAATACGATCAGGTTTGCCAATTGTTTTCTCCCAGGGTTGCTTATGATTTGGCATCCTTAAGTGAGAAACAGCAAACCCAGTCAAGCCTGCTTTTGGCATTCCACCTCTACCTGTAGCTGATTCATCCCTTATTTCTCCGCCTGAACCAGTGGCAGCACCAGGATAAGGAGAAATAGCAGTAGGATGATTATGTGTTTCAACCTTCATCATATTATGAATTTCATCTTCAATCTTGCGATAGGAGCCATCATTATTTTGATTTGGAGAAAACCAGCAACCTCGACCCCCTTTCATTACTGCTGCATTGTCTTCATAAGCTGAAAGCACTCCATGAGGATGTGATCGATAAGTATCCTTAATCATTGCAAACAGACTATATTCTTTCTTCAGTCCATTAATAGTCCAATCGGCATTGAAAACTTTATGCCTACAATGTTCAGAATTAGCCTGGGCAAACATCATAAGCTCTGCATCAGTTGGATCTCTATCTAACTCTACAAACTTACCTAATAAATAATCCATTTCTTGGTCATTCAATGCCAAACCCAAATCAATATTACTCTGCATTAAAGCGTCTATTCCTTTTGATAAAATAGGAATACTAGACAATGGTTTAGGCTCATTAACATTAAATAGCGACTGTAATTTTTTTTCATCCAATAAAATAGTCTGTGTCATTCGATCATGCAATTGATCCAAGAGTTCATTCAATTTATTGGATTCTTTATTATCTTTAAAAACAATCGTATAGATTAGTCCTCGCTCTATTCTTCTAATCTTTTTTAAACCAGAGATTCGAGCTATATCAGAAGCTTTACTTGACCAAGGAGACGTGGTTCCTAATCTTGGAATTACAATAATTTTTTGTCCATTATTGGGTCCTGCTTGCCAATCAGGTCCATACGATAGAAGGGTATTCAAAGTTTGTTCTTCTTGCTTGTCAAGCGATTCAGAAGCGTCAAGAAAATGAACATACCTTGCGCCCAAGGAATTAATATTAGGATCTATTTTTTGCAGTGATACTAATAGTTGATTGAGTCTGAACGGTGAATGGGAAGCAGGACCATTAATTTCAATCATGATGAAGCTGCCTAATTAAATATTATTTGTTTGGAGTGTCATCGGGTGTAAAAACTTGATTGGGCAATTGTGTAACATTATCAACTTCAGCTTTACTGATCTTACTGACACCTTGTTTATCTACTTCATCAACTCTGAGTACAGAATGCATTGGTATATAAGTACGCTTGACTCCTTTGAACTCCGATTGTATTTTTTCTTCTGAAGGGTCAATGACAACTTTGGATTTTTCTCCAAAAATTAAGTCTTCAATTTCAATAAATCCTAAAAGATTACTATTGGAAACGTTATTGGCATAGACCTCATAGACTTTGCCTTGGTTTGTAAAGATAATTTTATATAATTTTTTAGATGGCATTGATTGTTAGTCTTCAACAATTAGAAAGAAGATTATAACTCAGTTCCTTTTAAGTTTGTAATTGAAATGGATCAAAATTAATTATTAATTCATTAGAAATTATGTTTCACTCCTAAACATTGAACAATCCATAACTCTTATTCTTTTCACATCAAATGATTCACAATCAATCAAAATCAAGAAATATTAAAATTGGTATTCTATTATCAATATTTGGTGCTGTGCTTCTATCTATGAAAGGAATATTTGCAAAAATTTTATATGCCCAAGGAGCAGATTATCAAAGTGTGACCATGATCAGGTCTGTCTTGAGCTTACCTTTATTTTGGTTTTGGTTTATTTTAAAGCAAGAGATTAATATAAAAAATATACCCAAAAAACCTTTTTGGGGTGCATTTTTTGCTGGTTACTTATGCTATTACATTGGAGCAATGATTAATTTCTATGCATTAACACTCATTGATGCAAATCTCGAGAGATTAATACTTTATAGTTTTCCTGCGATTGTTGTTATTTTATCATCACTGATTCAAAGGAAAATTCCTTCAATGATCATCATTACTTCTCTAATCATTATTTACGGTGGTTTATTCTTAGCAATTGGAGGCATAAATAAAGATCTTTTTCTGGGTAATATTTATGGAGTTAGTCTAGTAATGTTATCAGCGGTATCTATTGCTATTTATTTTTTATTCAATGAAAAATTTGGGAAAGCTATAGGAAGCATTGCTTTTACAACGATTGCGATGTCAGCCGCTACCTTTGGATTGGTTATTCATTTGCTAATAACTAATAATTACTGGTGGCTGAATTGGACTTTTAACATGTGGCAAACTATGTTTCTTTTGGTGATCATATCAACTACTATCCCTCTATTTATGGTTGCTGAAGGTATCAATAAGGCAGGTGCTGAAATTTCTTCCATTGGAACTACAGTTGGACCGGCTTCGACTATTCTAATTGCTTGGCTTGTACTGAATGAAACTATGACAATTGATCAAATATTTGGATCTTTATTGATTTTATTTGGTGTGATATTTCTACAAAAAAATAATTAAGATAATAATCTCTTTCAAATGTTAATGATAATCACTATCATATTAATGATACAGAATGAAGGACTAAATATTTTTGAATATTATAGAAAAAATAAATAAGAATAAGTCAAGAATCTTGAACAATACCATCAAAGGTTCAGTTCTTTTTTTTATTATTAAAGGAACAATTTCAACAATATTAATTCTCACTGGAATTTTTTTTATCGCACAATAAGGACTTCAATCAAATGAGTAATAAGAAAGTATCTATTGCTACAGCAACCCTAGTTTTTTTTATATCTTTCTCTACCTTCTCAAAGCCTGAAATGATAATTGGTGAAGCTGAAATAGAGCCTGGTATTAAGTTAATCTTTGAAGGTGGCATCAAAGATGAAATCACACCAACAAATGTTTATTTAAATGAAATAGAAACTGATGTTCACCTTGAAATACTGGCCAACTGGTCTAATGAAGCACCAAAAGGAGCTCCAAAAGGTGGGCATGTGGCCTACCTCGAAGTCGAAGCAATAATTAGAAATGAAAAAACAGGTGCTTATAATTCAGTTAAATTAACACCTCACTTAAATATGTCTGATAATTTGCATTATGCACAGAATATCAAACTCCCAGGCAACACCGATGAAAAGTATACAGTAAGATTTATAATAAAATCGCCAATCCCAGGTACTATAGGTATGCATTATGACTGGCTAAATGAAGTGTCCGATGTAATTAGTTCTGGAGGAAACTTCACCTTTACTAATCTTAATTTTGAAGAAGTTGCAAACTCTTCAAGACGATGAATATCTTACTTGATCTATAAACTTCATTCCTAGTAATTAGAAGTGAGCTGTTACTGATTTTAGATGATAAAGTTTAAATCATGATTTTTTGAAGATAGAATTAAAGTAATTAATTTATTTGTGTATACATGCGTTATCAAAAATACTTCTTTTCCATCCTTTTATTGTCTCTGACTTTTTCATGCTCAGATGAAACGGATTCGAATAATGCAATAGTACTAAACTCATCCGTTAAAGAGTTAATTAACCACACTCAAGAATTCAAAAAAGAAATATACTCTTTTGGCAATGGAATTCATGTTGCCGTTGGCTATGGTATAGCTAACTCAATAATGGTTGAAGGCATTGGCGGAAACATAATCATTGATGCATCAGACAGTACTTTTGAAGCTGAAATTATTTATAAACAGTTTAAAGAAATAAATTCAAATCCTATTAAAGCTATTATCTACACTCATAACCATGGAGATCACACTTTTGGGACTTCTTATTATTACAATTTATTTGATGAGAAACCTGATGTCATTGCACATGAATCAACGGATTATTATGTGGAACGAATCATTGGAATACTCAATCCAATCATTTCTAAAAGAAGTACGAGAATGTTTGGTACTGAGCTACCCGATGAGGATGTTATCAATGTTGGTATTGGCCCTTACCTAGGGGTCTCACAGAGCCCTGTTGGCTATATCAAACCAAACATTACCTTCAAAAAAGAACTCAAGTTAAACATTGCAGGTATAGATATTGAGCTCTATCATGCCCCTGGTGAAACCAATGACCAGTTATTTGTTTGGTTGCCCCAGAAAAAAGCTCTAATGCCAGGAGATAACTTATACAAGACATTTCCAAATTTATATACCATAAGGGGAACCACACATAGGGATGTTAAAGGATGGGTTGAAAGTTTAGATCATATGCGTTCATTTAATCCTCAGTATCTTTTTCCCAGTCACACTAAGCCCTTATCAGGACCACAGGTACTGGAAACACTGACTATTTATAGAGATGCCATACAATATGTTCATGATCAAACTATAAGATTAATAAATAAAGGATTTTACCCTGATCAGATTATCGAGATGATTCAATTGCCAGAAAATTTGTCTAGCTCGCCATTTATAAATGAGTTCTATGGAACTGTGAGATGGTCAGTAAAAAGTATCTTTAATGGTTATCTAGGATGGTTCAATGGCAATATTTCAGATTTGGACCCACTATCAAGATTTGAAGAAGCAAAAAGATTTTCAGCAATGGTTGGGGGAAAGGAAGCATTATTTCTAGAATTAGAAAAAGCTATTAAGAATAAAGATATGCAATGGGCTCTTCAAATCAGTGACCAACTGATCGCTCTTGATTATAAAACTAAGAAAACAAACAAACTCAGAGCACAAGCAGCTAAGTCTATAGCGGGTGAATCTTCCAATCCTAATAAAAGAAATTATTTTTTAAGTGCTGCCTATGAATTAGATCCTAACTATAAACAAAGCTCACTTCTTCCACAAACAGAAGCTGTTTTAAAGGAAATTTCGGTAGATATGTTTTTTGATATATTAGCGGTTAGATTAAACCCAGAAAAAGTTGAACCTGGAGAATTTCGAGTCTGCTTTAGCTTTACTTCTGGACTAAAAAGATCCATGACACTCCGGAACAGTATTGCTGAAATATCAACATTAACTTCTGATTGCGATATTCAAGTAGAAACAGATGACCAAGTATTTAAAGAAATGCTAGCGGGTATTAGAAATCCAATATTTACTGTGACTTCTGGCAAGGTTAACACAAACGGAAATGCTACTTCATTCTTGTCTTTCCTCAAAAAGTTTAGTGACTCATAGCTAGAATTTTATCGTCGAGCCTGAAAAAAACCTTTAATCAAGCTTTGACACTTTTTTTCTAAGATGCCGCCAACAACTTCAAATGCATGATTCTGGTGTGACGAATTAGAAAAGTCATAAACTGTTCCGGCAGCTCCTGCTCTATGATCATAAGCACCAAATATTAAATACTCTATCCTTGCCTGTATTAAAGCTCCCATGCACATAATACAAGGCTCGAGAGTGACATAAAGCGAACCCCCGATTCTATAATTCCCTTTTATTTCAGCAGCTTGTCTAATTGCTAATATTTCTGCATGAGCAGTTGGGTCATTAAATCCTATGGGTTGATTCCCTGAAGCAGCTAATACTTTATGATTATCAACAAAAACTGCTCCAACAGGAACCTCTCCAATATTCACAGCTTTTTCAGCCTGCTCAAGAGCAAGCTTCATAAAATATTCGTGAGTTGGTTCCAATCTCATTGGTGTGGCTTGGTTTCTATATTTAATTGGCCTTCCAAACCTGCATTTCGGTGCTCTTCGCTTTTTTGATAGTCCTTATTCATAACCATAGATCGCATGGCTTTTTTACTTGGGTATTCTGCTATCGCAACCATATCCCAAAGCTCCTCAACCTCTCCAAGAACTAATCGGCTCACATCCCCGCTAAATAAAATTCTTCCACCTACTCTTCGAAGATGCTCTTGCACCTCCTTGGCATATATCTGGTAGGCTTCTTGTCCAGTCAAATTAGTTTGTCTTCCATCTTTATATTTGGCTTTATTCTTAAATTTTAATAAATTGACCATATGGATGGTTGTCTTTGTGTCACCTATTAGAAATCCAGCCATTTGCTTTGCATTTGGTCTTAATTTGTTTTCGACTTTCATAAATTATTTTCCTTTTGATAGATTTAATCACCTAGATTAGTTGATTTAATAAATGTTGTGATTATTGATGAAATCTCTTCAGGCTTCTCTTCTTGAATGAAATGACCCCCTCGTTCAACAGTTATATGAGCTTGTCCTTGAGCTCCTGGAACGACTTTCAAAAACTGCTTATCTGCTCCTCTTGTAACAGGGTCGTTATCTGAGAAAGCACAAAGAAAAGGTTTAGAAAAGTTTGCAAAAAACTCCCATGCTTTTTTTTGTGCTTCTAGCGATGAATCATCTGGCATGGTTGGAACTTGGCTTGGCATAGCCCTAGGTCCCATTTTATAGGATTGATCAGGGAAAGGAGATGCATATGCTTTTCCTAGTTCTGTTTGAAAAGGTGATATCTTTCTTAAGCCTAGATTAATAAATAACAAATCCAAGATTCTAGAAAATTTGTTTCTTTTTCGCTCTAACATAGAAGACATCATGAATCCTATAGGAATATCCTTGGTTTCCCAACAATACTTCTGCCAATAAGCAAAACTTAATCCTTGATCTTTATCGGTTGTTCTTAATTTTCTAGACATTTCACTTAGAGTTGGCGTTTTAGCGTTTTTTCTAAAATTTTTAACCTTTTGAACAATCTCTTCTGGAACATCTGGTCTATAGGGTAGACCGGTATTTGAAATAATGACACGATCAAAACGTTCTGGATGATCTGCAATCATTCTCAAACCAATCAAACCACCCCAATCTTGTCCAAAAAAATTAAGATTTTTAAACTCATTGATTTCCAGCCACTGACCCATCCAATCAACTTGCCTTTGATACGAGTAGTCTTTTCTAGAAGCTGGTTTATCTGATTTTCCATAGCCAGGTAAATCTGGAGCTAGAACTCTGATTCCAGCTTGCGTTAGAAAAGGTATCATTTTTCGATATAAATAGCTCCAAACTGGTTGGCCATGCATACATAATAGGATTGGACCATCCTTGGGCCCCTCATCAATGTGATGTATCCTCAAATCAAAACTATCGTCTGCTTGAATAATCGTATAATGAGGTTCAAAAGGATAATCTTTCAAACCAGCAAAGCAATCGTCTGGTGTTCTTAATATTTTCATAAAGATACTTTCTTTTAGAAGTTTACAGTTATAGAGTATCAATAGGTTATTTGTGGAGCAAATAAGTCTAAATACTATTAACTAAATTTATGAATAAGATATTAAACATATTGCCTAAAGAGGCAAATAACAATTATCAAGGCAGTAAAATTGCAATCTATGGCTCAATATTATTTACAGCATTAATGCTTTTCAGGAGCTATATGCATTTATTTGAAGCTGAATATGCTGCAAATTTTATAGCTCATTTCATTGTTTTTGAAGAAACCCAACCCAACCCCAATTCCCTTGTTTACTTATTGTTTGGCCTATGGGGTCTTGAACAAATGATACTTACTCTGTTTAGCTCTATTGTTTTGATTCAATATCGTAATTTAATTCCGCTACACCTTACTCTTTGGATTATTGAATGG
The DNA here is from genome assembly GCA_018672815.1 of Gammaproteobacteria bacterium. The sequence continues at coordinate 39,075 of JABHDX010000092.1, forward strand.
ACATTCAGACCTATAGTAGTCGCTAATCTATACCCACTTAGTGAAGAATTCTTTACAGGTTCAACGCCTGGAAAAATAGGTACACCATACGTTATAGTCTTTTTAATACTTATGCTTGTCTTATCTTTAAAGAAAAAAAGATAATCAATATTGCTTATCAACCCGAAGAATACTTATTTAGATGATAATTTGAATTACCAAAAAGTGAATCTATGGCTACTAATTTCTTTAGGTAATGGCCTATTAGTAATTCTTCACTAACTCCCATTCCTCCATGCAGTTGTATTGCTTGTTGTGATACAAATTTTCCAGAAATTCCTATTTGATACTTGAGACCAGAAACAGATTTGAATTTTGTATGTTCATTAGCATCACATTCCAACATAGCTTTATAGAGGAGAGATTTACACATTTCAGTTTCAATGAACATATCAACCATTCTATGTTGAAGAACTTGAAAATTACTGATTGGTTGATCAAACTGCTGTCTGCCTTTAGTGTATTCAACTGTTTTTAAGTAGCAAGCTGTCATACATCCAATACTTTCAGCACTAATGCATAATGTTGCTAAATTAATGGCTTCTTGCATTAGACTAATAGCTTCTTCTCCTTTAGCTACAAGGCAGTCAGAATGAACACTAACATTATCCAAGCGTATTTCTGCACAAGTTTGCCCATCAACCGTGGGGTATGCTCTTGAAGAATTACCACTAAGACTTTGATCAATTAATACCAAAGCGAAGTCTCCATCAAGCATAACAGATGAAATAATATAGTCAGCATTACCACCATTCAAAACAAGTGATTTCATTCCATTAATAACAAGAGTATCGCCATCACTAATTGCTGTTGTAGAGGGAATTGAATGATCAAATTTTTGATTCGACTCTATATAAGCCAAAGAAATATGCTTCTCCCCCTTAGTAATGGAATCAATAAGGTTTGCTTTCATAGAAAAATTTGATTTATCTAAAATGCTTCCAGCAATAACAACAGTGCTTAAGTATGGCTCTACAACTAAAACTTTGCCAAACTCTTCGAAAAGAATAGCCAGCTCAACTGGTCCATAACCAAACCCACCTGACTCTTCTTTAAACGGTACAGAAAGCCATCCAAGTTCTGAAAACATTTTCCATAAATCTTCATCATAACCACTTTCTGAATTTATAATTTCTTCTCTTTTTTTAAATGAATAATCTGACTCGCAGAACTTTTGTATTTGATCACGAAGCATTTGTTGCTCATCTGAATAATTTAAATTCATTGTTATAAGCCTAAAATGTATTTTGAAATAATATTTTTTTGTATCTCATTACTGCCACCATAGATAGATGTTTTTCTATAATTTAAAAACTTAGAAACTGACTTGGCTGCATGCTCTGGTCCTGCAGGTTCATTCTCTAGATGGCCATGAGGTCCTGGATACATAATTGCATATTCTCCTGAAGCTTCAACAAATAGCTCAGTAAGCCTTTGTTGTATTTCTGTACCTCGAATTTTTAAAATTGAAGACTCTGCTCCTGGATGACTTCCATTTTCAAGATCAGAGAGTAGTCTTAACTCTAGCATTTCCAATGCATTTAAGTTTATTTCTAGCTCATTGATTTTAGTCTCAAGATCGGGATTATTAAGCTCTGATGTGACTGCTTTCAGTTGATTCAACTGTCGAATGGAAGCACCAACAACAGCAATTCCGAATCTTTCATGGGCCAATAAAAATTTAGCATAGGTCCATCCTTTGCCTTCTTCACCAATTAGATTCTCTGTTGGTACTTTTACGTCTGTTAAAAAAACAGAATTGACTTCATGTTCTCCATCAATCGTAATAATCGGTTCAACTTCTACACCAGGTGTTTTCATATCAATAAGAATAAAAGAAATACCTTCTTGTTTTTTCTCAGTTGTTGATGTTCGAACCAAGCAGAATATCCAATCGGCATGTTGAGCTAATGTAGTCCATGTTTTTGAACCATTTACTATGTAATGATCACCATCTTTAACTGCTTTAGTTTTAAGAGATGCAAGATCAGAGCCGGAGCCAGGTTCTGAATAACCCTGACACCACCAAGTGTCAAAATTCAATATATCAGGAAGAAAACGAGTTTTTTGTTGATCAGTTCCAAAAGTATAAATTACAGGTCCAACCATACCCACCCCAAAAGGCAGTATGTTAGGACATCCAGCTAGACCAAATTCTTTTTGAAAAATATAAATTTGAGTTGAAGACCATCCTGTTCCACCATATTCTTCTGGCCAGTTATAGCCCATCCAACCTTGGAGTGATAATGCTTTATGAAAATCAATAATATCCTGCTTGGATAAACGTTCTCCATTATTTTGTTTTTGTTTTATATTTTCTGGATATAGGTTTTCAATCCAACTCCTGACTTCATTTCTAAACTGAATATCTTTCTCTGTAAAACTAATTTCCATCATTTACCTTTTTTGAAATCAAAAAAACACTAATGGTAATATTATAGTATAAATATTACCAATATAAAATACTCAAATTTTCTTTTCTTGGTAAAAAATATCAATTTTTAGTTTTTATAGATCACACCCTCTTTGATCACAACTTCTACCTTTTTAAGAGTAGAAATATCCTCTAAAGGATTTCCAGAGACAGCAATAATATCTGCTAACTTACCACTTTGAATGCTTCCCATTAAATCACTCATACCTATAAGCTCTGATGCAATTGATGTGGCTGACTTAATGGCTTCCATTTCACTCATACCCGCTTGCACCATATAGATAAACTCTTGGGCATTTTCGCCATGAGCTGAAACACCAGAATCAGTGCCGAAGGCTATTTTTACACCTCTTTCATAAGCTTTCCTAAATGTTTCTTGTATTGCAGGTCCTATAGCTAATGCTTTCGGTCTAACTATCTCTGGAAAGAAACCTCGTTGTTGAGCTTTTTCTGCCACCCAATAACCAGCCATGATTGTTGGTACATAATAAGTTCCGTATTTAACCATAAGTGACATTCCTTCTTCATCCATTAAGCTTCCATGCTCAATAGAATTGACACCTGCTCTAACAGCTCTCTTTATTCCTTCAGCTCCATGAGCATGAGCTGCAACTGTAAAATCATAATCTTTTGCTGCCTCTACTATAGCTAGAATCTCGTCTTCTGTGAATTGTGGGTTCTGACCATTTTTAGCAACACTCAGCACCCCACCAGTAGCTGTAATCTTAATCAAATCTGCACCCGATTGATATCGAGATCGCACACCTTTAAAAGCTCCATCTCGGCCATCAATTACTCCATCTACTGGAGTTGGAATATGAAAAATATCTTCTCTGACTCCATTGGTTGGGTCTGCATGACCTCCTGTTGTTGCTAAAGACTTTCCAGCAGAAAATATTCTTGGCCCTGAAATAATACCCTGATTAATTGCATTGCGTAAACTAATGGTCACATTATCTGAATCACCTAAATTTCTTACAGTCGTAAATCCAGCCATGAGAGTTTTTTTTGCATTCACTACTGCTCGAATTGCCCGATCAGCAGCCTCAAATGAAAACCTCTCTGAATATGAATTCTTATTATACTCACCATCCAAATGTACATGCATATCCATCAAACCAGGTAATACTGTGTATTTTTTTAAATCTAAATAAATGTCATTCTTTTGAGGCTCTTGATAACCATTAATAACAGATACAATTAATGTATCTTCAATAATAATAGTCCTTTTCTTATATGCTTGATTAGATTGACCATCAATTAGAGTACCCGCATGAATGATTGTAATTTCTGAATGCAAAGGGGATGAGACCATTAAAATCATTAAATAAAAATAGACAAAAGTTATATATTTGAGATTAAAAAACATTTAATGAACTCCCTAAAAAAAATTATTGATTAGTTATATCTAATCAATAATAAAACATAAATTTTTGAACTAATCTAGATTTTATATGAAGGGATCATATGCCCATTGAAGTAGTGCTTGTCTCTGTCTAGGTCTACAACACAGATCATTTGGTTCGCAGTTAGCTTTAATGCCACCAATATGTCTTGGTCCAAATGCTTTCCATCTTTTAATTTGAAAATTATCAACATCATCCAATCTTCTACCTATGAAATAACGACAATACCATTGAAACCAACCCAGAGGATCATCTGCAGTAATCCAATTTTTCTCAATCCAAACAGACATGGGTTGCCCAGATTCGATCTTGAAGTAATTTAGCTTCTTGTTAAAACCATCCTCACTTAATTTTGCATTATGAAACCATGCTTTTGGATACTCTAAAATATCACCTTTGAAATACCAACCACCAAAGACCCCCAGTTCAAGCATTTCCTTGGGAGTCAATTGAGGTTTAAAGTTATTTTCAGTCAAATGATTTATCTATTTCAAAGGTTCAGTGACTTGTAGAGGTACCATAACATGAACAAATTCACTACCCTCCCACATCACATATGGACCACCTGAATAAGGATCTTTAGGTAAACTTTCCATTAAGCTTTCTGGCAGTAAAAGCATAAGATGCGGTCCTTCTGCTACCCAAGTTCCTTTAGATTTATCAAGATTAAATGCTTCATCATTATCTACTGGTATATCACCGACCAACATATATGAAACTCCAAAAGCAGCTGTTTCTGAATTATATTGATAGTCTTCACCTAACGAACCTTTCATATATTCTTGTAGCCAATTTTGCCATGCTGGATCAACACACATTGGATTTACATTCTCATTCGGTGGAGTGCCTGGCATGCATACCCATCCATTGCTACCCTCTTTTAATATCTTTCTATCAGATCCCATTATTGTGGCTTTATTACTAACATTTTTAGGAGCAGCAGACATTGCTATATCAATAATTTCTTGACTAGTATAATGAGAGTGATCAGAATCATGAGAGTGGGAGTTTGCAAAAAGGCTCGGACTCAAGATAAAAAGAAAAGCTAAAAAGCTCTGTGAAATTTTCATAAATAATTCTCCTATTGAAGTAGTTTTCTGTTGCATTAAAGATAATGGGGAAAAAAATAAAAATCAAATATAAAAATATTTATCGTTTTAAACTGAGATAATTCCTTTTAAATAACGAGTTGTAAAGCCACCAATCATAACTCTGTCGCCTTTTAATTCACAATCTAAAAATCCTCCTCTTATTGATATTTGATGGGCTTTTAAGCGATTTTTTTTCATTTTTTTAGCCCAATAAGGAATCATTAAAGTATGTGCAGAGCCAGTCACAGGATCTTCATTTAGGCCGATTTCTGGGAAAAAACATCTGGAGACAAAATCAACTTCTCTCCCTGGAGCTGAGATAATCAAACCTCTCGAATCTAAATTTTTAAGCATTTCAAAATTTGGATTCATAGCTTGAATATCTTCCTCAACATTAAAGACGGCTAAATAATCATCTCTCCCCATAAAATATTCAATGGGTTCTTTCCCTAAAATCATTGAGACTAAATCAATATTATCAATGGGTTTAGGGTTATCTGTAGGAAAATCTAAATAAATTATTTGTTTCTCTCTTCTTGCTTTTAGCTCGCCACTTTTAGAATGAAAAGTTATCACATTATCCCCATCAGAACTAAATTCATCAAAGAGTACTCTTGCAGAAGCCAGTGTTGCATGACCGCATAAATCTACTTCAGCTTGAGGAGTAAACCAACGAATACTATATTTATTATCGCTATCCACAATGAATGCAGTTTCTGATAAGTTATTTTCTAATGCGATGGATTGCATAAGATCATCGGGCAACCAATCCTCAAGTAAACAAACAGCAGCTGGATTGCCACCGAATAATTTATCAGTAAAAGCATCGACTTGGTAAATAGGTATTTTCACTTGTACAGCTTTTTAGAGTATAAACTAAAGTTCATACTCTATAAATTCTGTGACCTTCAATGCTTTTGCTCTGGCATTTTCAACAGTATCAGAAAGGGCTAAAGCAACTCCCATTCGCCTTTCTCCATTGACCTCAGGTTTACCAAATAATCGTATTTGAGTGTCTTCTTCTATGAGTGCATTTTCAAAATTTTTGAATGTGACAGAATTTGATACACCTTCAACTAAAATAACGGCTGAAGCTGCAGGTCCTCTTGTCCTTATGTTAGAAATTGGAAGGCCGAGAATAGCCCTAGCGTGCAATGCAAATTGACTGAGATCTTGGCTAATCAAAGTGACCATGCCTGTATCGTGTGGTCTTGGACTGACCTCACTAAAATAAACATCATCTCCTTTAATGAAAAATTCTACACCGAATATTCCTTGTCCTCCAAGTTCTGACGTCACCAAATTTGCAATACGTTGACATTCTGCAAGGGCATTATCTGACATAGGCTGTGGTTGCCATGATTCTTGATAGTCTCCACCTTCTTGCCTATGTCCAATAGGCTCACAAAAAGAGCATCCGTTGATATGCTGAACAGTTAGCAAGGTAATTTCATAATCAAAATCTACAAATCCCTCTACAATAACCTTATTAGCATCGCCTCTTGCACCACTTTTGGCATACTCCCATGAAGTCAGTGAATCTTGCTCTGATCGAACTGTGGATTGACCTTTTCCAGAACTTGACATGGTAGGTTTAACCACACATGGTATGCCGATCACTTTGATGGCTTCTTCATATTCAGATTGATTCTCTGCAAATCTATATGGTGATGTTCTGACGTTTAATGACTCAGCTGCAAGTAGCCTTATGCCTTCTCTATCCATAGTCAATCTAGCCGCTCTAGCAGTTGGAATCACTCTAAACCCTTCACTTTCTAATTCCAGCAAAGTTGCTGTCGCAATAGCTTCTATCTCTGGAACAATTAGATCTGGTTTCTCCAATTCTATAACTTCTCTTAAAGCATCACCATCCAGCATATTAATGGTATGAGACCTATGAGCGACTTGCATCCCAGGAGCATTATCGTATCGATCCACACCAATAACCTCGACACCCATTCTCTGTAACTCTATGACAACTTCTTTGCCCAACTCTCCACAACCAAGCATCATAATTTTTTTTGCTGTTTTTGAAAGTGGAGTACCTAATATTGATTGAGACATATTATTTTTCCTTGTTAAAAGTTATTCCATATGATCAATAGCATCTCATAAAGTTTTAAAAATACTAAGAATAAATATGAAATTTTTTACTTCGTTCTACAACAGTATAGCTCTATGGGCTAGAGTATAAAATAAGTGCTTTTTGTATTGAGTCTTTTTAATCTCTATCCAACGAAATCATTGATGAATTTAATATTCTTAAAATGACATCTCTAGTATGACTTGGATCGATAACAGCATCTATTTCAAGATGAGATGCTGCCTCAGTTGCTTTACCTGCTTGATACATTTTTGCCACTAAATTATTGTATAAGTGCTCTTTTTTTACATCATCATTCTCAGCATCGAGTTCTTTTTTAAAACCAAGCTTAACTGCACCTTCTAAGCCCATTGCTCCGAATTCTCCCATTGGCCATGATGCAATATATACTGGTTCCAAAAAGCTACCACCCACCATTGCCATTGCACCTAATCCATATGCCTTTCTAAGTACTATGGCAATAATAGGGACACTTAAATTAGTACCATAGCCAAACAAAGAAGACATTTTCTTCACTGCTCCTTGTTCTTCACTTTCAGGACCTACCATAAAACCAGGTGTATCTATCAGTGATACTATTGGGATATTATGAGCATCGCAGATTGTTAAGAATTCACCTGCTTTCTCTGCAGCAATAGCATCGATAGCGCCTCCCATTTGTTGGCAATCATTGGCAATTAATGCTACTGGATTTCCTGCTAATCTCATGAAACCAGTAATGATAGATCGACCATACACTTTCCTAAGCTCCAAAAAAGAATCTTCATCTGCTAAAGTTTCAATAATTCTTCTTACTGGATAAGCCATTCTCCTATTCTCAGGAATAGAATTATTTAAGCTTTCTTGATCTACTATGCTCCAATGCTCCTGCTTACCTTGAAAATAAGACAAAAGTTTTTTTGCAACTTGAGTGGCATGCTCTTCATCTTTTGCAACAAAGTCTATAACACCATTTTTTTCTTGTAGATCTGATGGACCTATCTCACTTGGCTTGAAGAGACCTAGTCCTCCTCCTTCAATCATTGCAGGGCCAGCCATACCAATCCAAGAATTTTTCGTGGCAATGCAAAAATCAGCGGAGCCAAATAAGGCTGCATTACCAGCAAAACAATACCCATTATTGACACTAATTCTTGGTACTTTACCTTTCAATCTTGCCCAACTGGCAAATGAAGTGATATTCAAACCTGCAATTTGAGTTTTGACATCAGTATCACCAGGTCTACCTCCTCCTCCCTCTGTATACATAATCACTGGTAATAAATATCTATCAGCTAACTCAAGCATTCGATCCAACTTCTTATGATGAAAAAAGCCTTGAGTTCCAGCTAAGACTGAGTAGTCATTTATAATTGCAATTGCATGTGCATTATTAAGGCCTATGTTATCCTTATTGATAGTACACAAACCTGTCAAAACTCCATCTGCTGCTGTAGCATCTTGAAGTTCCTCATAATTCCGTCTATTTCTTTGTGCTGCGACTGCTAATTGTCCAAACTCAATAAATGAATTTTTATCTATGAGATCACTAAGGTTTTCCCTAGCAGTTCTATTTCCTTTTGAATGTCTTTTATCTTGGGCTTGTAGGCGACTGTCATCCAGTGTTTTATCTAATCTATTATAAAGCTCAATTAATTCTGGTCTAACCTTGCTCATTGTATAAATTCTGAATTTGACTTAAAACTAAAGTTGAATTGATATTAAAATTTAACTACTGGAAAAATCTCTCAACATTTTTTTTAATTCGAGAGAATGCTGTTCTTCTTGACCGATCTTAGTTCTTGCATACTCTTCAAGATACACTGAAGCATCTTCAACAGCTTCAAGAAGAGATTTGTATAAGCCAAGTGCATATAATTCATGATGTAAGCTTTCTTCTAGAATATCTTGTATTGAATGCTTATGCGTTTCCTCTATTGGTGATATTTTCTGGCTTGGATGGCCATTTAAGCCTGTTAAGAATTCTCCAGCTTCTTGAGCGTGAGCCAGTGACTCTACAGCTTGTGCTTGCAGAAATTCAACAATAGGTATTCGATAGGGGCCAGTCACCATAATTGAAGAATGGGTATATCTAACTACACCTGCCAGTTCATATTCCATAATAGAATTAAGGATGTCACAGACTAGTTTTTCATCAAGATTTTTCATATTTTCAACCTTTTTCTAATAATTTCTTTTCTTTACTGTGAAGAATAGAATGATACCAGAAATGGAAGTAATCAAGGCTAAAATAGAGATATTTTTAAGAAAGTAATTATCTTTTAAATAAAAAAAACGAATCTATGTCTAAAAATACCTAAATGACTTATTCTCAATCCTCAAGAAATATCTAGATTTTTTAACTGAGAACTGAATGCAAAGCTCAATGAATAAATACTAATCAAATGTATCAATGTAATCAATTTTTGCATTGTTGCTTGTGTTGACATAGCTTCAGGATTTAGTAACGGGCTCTCGCCAATAATCTGAAAAATAACATAAGCAAATGTGCTAACTAAAAAAAAGAATGTTAGCAATGAGTAACTATTTTTTATTGGACTTCGAAGTAAAACAAAAAAATAACATATGGCGGCAGGCACTAATAACCTAAATCCATTAAGTGCAAAAAAAATATGTTCTTCAAGATATAGATCATGGGGAGTCAACCCTACTCCAGCAAAAAATAAAGAGCCAAAAAAGAAAAAAACTGATCCAATTAATGCCAGAAAATAACTAGTAGAATCTTCTTTAAATAATCTTGGTACAAATAAAAATCCTATTCCACCTAGAGCAAAAATAAGCATTGAAAGATTAAAGAATATAAAAGAAATTGTATTTGCTTGTCCTGAACGAGCATTTATCCCTCCTAAATCACTCAAAAAGTTATCGGTAAAAGAATATCCTATTTGCTCAGGATGATGAATATTGCCTCCTGGATAGAAATACATTGCAATAATCACACCGCAAATAAAAAATATTGGAATCAATCGAATTACTTTAACTGTCCAAAACCTATACATATCATGCTTTTCCAGAATTGAAAAAAGGTTATCAAACCTCTTTAAAATATCATTCATCAAAGCCTCGTTTCTTTAATAAAGCTTCAATTTTTGGCTCACTTCCTCGGTATCGAATATATTGAGTCATAAGATCATCTGAATTGCCCGCAGAATAGATATATTTCTTAAGCTTATTTGCTGTTTTCTTATCAAATATCCCTTTCTCACTGAAGGGTACAAATGCATCAGCCTCTAAAACCTCAGTCCACAAATAACTGTAATAACCCATTGAATAACCACCAGCAAAAATATGTGAAAAATATGTACTCCTATAACGAGTAGTTATCTGATCAATCAACCCTAGGGCACTCAATGTTTTTTGCTCAAAAAGATTAGCATCTTTTATCTCTTGTTTTTCCATATGCCAAGCCATATCTAAATAAGAAGCGGCTACATATTCTGTAGTTGCAAAACCTTGATTGAATTTTGATGCATTAGTAATTTTGTTAATTAATTCCTGTGGAATAATTTCATCAGTCTTATAATGCCTTGCATAGGTCGCTAGCACTTCAGGTTCAATAGCCCAATTCTCCATCATTTGAGATGGAAATTCTACATAGTCTCTTTTGACACTAGTTCCAGATAAACTAGGGTAATTTACATCTGATAATAACCCATGTAATGCGTGTCCAAACTCATGAAACAGTGTTTCCACTTGCTCAAAAGACAATAATGAAATTCCATCTTCATTAGGCGGAGGAAAATTACAAGTATTCATAACAACAGGCAATATAATGCCATCAAATTTACTCTGATCTACAAAGCTATTCATCCAAGCACCGCCACCTTTATTAGATCTTAGTGTGTAATCAGTATAAAAAACTCCTATGGGAGATCCATTGAGATCCTTCACTTCAAATGTTCTTATGTTTTCTCTGTATTTTGGTAAATCAAAACGTTCTTCGAAAGTAATATCAAACAGCTTTGTTGCAACATCAAATGCTCCTTGCAATACTCTAGATTGGCTAAAATAAGGCTTCACTTCTTCTTCAGAAAAATCATATTTTAACTGTCTGATTTTCTCAGAATAGTACCACCAATCCCAAGCAGCTAAATCAAATGTATTGCCTTCGCTTTCTATCATTTTCTGCATTTCTGCAACTTCTCTTTTTGCCGTTGCTAAACCGGGCTCCCAAACACGATCGAGTAGATCTTTAACCCTATCAGTTGATTGAGCCATGGTATTATCTAACACAAAATCTGCATGGGTATCATAACCAAGAATATTTGCTCTCTTTAATCGAAGTTTTGCAATCTTAATGGCATTGGCTTTATTATCATACTCATTATCATTGTCTCCTCTTTTGATGTATGAATTGTATAACTTCTCTCTAAGATTGCGTTGTGTGGAATATGTTAAAAAAGGATACATACTGACGCGAGTAGGCTTAAATAACCACTTTCCTTCATGGCCTTCTGATTGAGCTAATTTAGCTGCTTGGCTAATAACGTCTTTTGGTAAGCCATCAAGTTGTTCAGTATTAGCAATAATTAATTGATATCCCTCATTAGTCTCTTTTAATAAATTTTGATCAAACTCTATGGTCAGAGATGACAGCTCTTGGTTAATTTCTGTCAAGGTATCCATAGAAGGATCATCTAATTGGGCTCCCGACCTTACGAAATCTTTATGCATTTCAGCAATTAATCTAAACTGCTCAGTACTCAGATCTAGCTTGCTACGAGCATCAAAAATACTTTTAACTCTATTAAATAATGCTTTATTTAAATAAATTGAATCGTAATGTCCGGATAAAATAGGACCTATCTCAGAGGCAATCTGATCCATTTCATCATTAGTATTTGAGCTTAGTAAATTAAAAAAAGTACTGGATACTATGTCTAGATCTTTTCCAGCTCTTTCAAAAGCAATAATCGTATTTTCGAAAGATGGAGGATCAATGCTATCTACAATGGCATTAATTTCTTCCAAATGACTTTCCATACCTTTATAGAAGGCAGGTCTATAATGCTCATCCTTAATTAACTCAAAAGGAGGAATGTTATAAGGAGTTCTAAATTCATTAAAGAATGGGTTCATTTCTGCATAGGTTTTTAAGTTCAGAATGGAACAAAATACAGTAAACAGAATAAGTATGCTTGTTTTTTTCATAGAGTAATAAATACTCTATGTTTATTCTTTAAGCAAGTATCTATTCAAGAATAAGTTTTAGATTTAATGTTTGTTCAAGCAAAAAGTCCAGCAGTATAGCCAGAAGCCCATGCCCATTGGAAATTATAACCACCTAAATGGCCAGTTACATCCACTACTTCTCCAATAAAATAGAGCCCTTTGTGGCTTTTAGTTTCCATCGTTTTGGAATCAATTGCATCTACATTCACTCCTCCAAGCGTAACTTCTGCAGTTCTATACCCCTCTGTTGAAGATGGTTTAAGCACCCAATTATTCAATAAACTTCCGATTATTTTTAAATCTTTATTGCTAATTTCAGAGATTAAATGATGCTCATATTCTAGCCACCAAATTCTTTGCAATTCTTCTACTAGAGCTTTTGGCATCAATCTATTTAAATATTTTTTGATAGTTATTTTCTGATGCTTCTCTTTGGCTTCAATGATTTTTTCTTTTGCATTGAACTCAGGCAATAAATTAATTGAAATATTATCACCAGGTTTCCAATAATTGGATATTTGTAAAACAGCTGGCCCACTGATCCCTCTATGAGTAAAGAGTAAAGATTCTTTAAACTTTTTTTGATTGCATTCAATAGTGATGGGTAGTGATACTCCAGATAATACTTTGCAAAAGTCTTTCATCTCATCAGAAAACATAAAAGGAACTAACCCTGCTCTTCTTTCTATTAATGGTAAATTAAATTGCTCTGCTAACTGATAACCAAAATCACTCCCTCCAAGTGTAGGTATGGAAAGGGCTCCTGTTGCTATTATGAGAGACTTACAAACAATATTTACTGCCTTACTTGAATGATCTCTATTAGCTACAGCTTTAAGAGAATAACGATAATTTGATGCATTAGAAATACACCCATTAGTTGATGCTTCACTTTGCATTGATTGAGCTAAAAAAACATTATAGTTAGTTCTTATTTCCACACCCAAATCATTGCATTCTTTAAGCAACATATTGACTATCTCTTTGGCTGACTTCTTGCAAAAAAATTGATGATGTCTTCTTTCTTCATAATCAATTTCATGTTGCTCAACCATGTTTATGAAATCTTTAGGGGTAAAACGCTTTAGTGCACTTTTACAAAAATGTGGATTACTTGAAATGAAATGATTGGATTCAACATAGCGATTGGTAAAATTACAACGACCTCCACCTGACATTAATATTTTTTTACCAACTTTATTGGATTTTTCCAACACTAAAATACGTTTGTCTTTTTTAGCTGCTGTAATTGCACTCATCAGACCTGCAGCTCCTGCTCCAAGAACAATTACATCGTATTCCTCAAGGGAAATATTTTGTATATTCATCATAGGATTTTTAAATTACCAGTGACCTATGTTATCCATAGAAGCCCATGGTTCCTGGGATGGCAGTGCACCGCCTTGTTGGAGCAGCTCAATTGAAATATTATCTGGTGATCGAATGAAAGCCATATAACCATCTCTAGGTGGTCGATTTATTGTCACTCCAGAATTCATTAAATGAGTACAAGTTTCATAAATATTCTCAACCGAGTAAGCCAAATGTCCAAAATTTCTTGCCTCTTCATCCAAATTGTCACCATCCCAATTGTAAGTCAATTCAATCTGAGCAGAATCATCATCAGGTGCAGCTAAGAATATAAGAGTAAATCTTCCACTATCATTCTCGTATCGCTTTATCTCTTTCAACCCTAATTGATTGCAGTAAAAGTTGAGTGATGTTTCAACATCACTAATCCTTATCATGGTATGTAAATACTTCATTGTAAATTTTTGCTAATCCAAATGGGTGAGGACCATGCCATTTCATTTACTGTTGCAGCAAAGTTATCTGGTGCTTCTTTTCCTATTCGTAGACTGTCATAAGTGGACCATCTACAAGTTGGATTTTGAATAACACGAATATAATAGAATGCATTTTGATCCTGATTGTAGTTCAGGTCAGACCATTGAACCTTAATTTCTTCACTGCCTATATTTTCAGAAATCGAACAATTATTTAGATCTACCACCGCATCTGTTTTTTTACAAAAACCCGTTTCTTCATTCACTGGGCCATTACTGCATGCGATATCCATAACTTTTTCATATGTATTACCATTCTCTGTCCAACCCTTGATCATTTGTATTTTTTCCAAAGGTGCATCTATAGGATCACGCTTTGCCCATATAAAAAAACTAGGTATGTTATTGCTGGACCCGAGTTTACTACCCATCGGTACTCCTTTTGAGTATGCGATTTGCAAAGCATTTTCAGTTTTTAATAAATCTTGATCGAATTGGAAACTTCCAAAGAATCGTAATTTTATCCTAGTGCCACTAGTGGCATAAACCTCTTTTCTTAACATTGCATCAAAAAGAGCTTCCCTAGTATTTTCGATAGCCCAAATAGCAGCAAGTCCTCCAGGGTTATACTGCATCAATCGATTGGTCTTCAATCTTTTTTTTGCTGGTGCAGAAATTACATCAGTGGGACCTCTAAAATCCCATTCTTCTGTATCACCTGGGTTTGAATTATGTGTATCTGTGCTTCCGATCATTCCAAAGTCCAATGGATTGAATCCAATATTATTTTCCAATTCAATACCCTTCTTTAAACCATCTCGAGCCATTGAGGTTGGGTGGATACATCCTGTTGTCTCTCCTTGTTCACAGAGTGGTAGAAATTGTTCAAAATTACACTCCTCATCAGTTGTACCAAAACCTACACTGCATTCAGAGTTTCCTTTGACTTGAAACATTTCAACCAAAGGCTCCACTTTATTCCTTTGACTCCAGTCGTCGATAGAATATAAATCCCCATCTATTGTTTGGCCAGCAAATGCAAGGCCCCAAGATCTATTAGGATTATGTGGAATTGTTAGGAATTTGCATGGCGCTTGACAATGTGATGTTAACTCTGCCCAAAGATCGATTTCAGTAAGAGCATCAAACATGGAAACCGCATGCTTAGGTACTTGATTATTTTTGAAAATTACATTGCGATGTATTTTCCCTGAGTCGGGCAATGGCGGTGAATACTCATAAGCGGCAAATGTGGTAAATTTTCCTGGCTCGTTATGTTGCTCTGCGATCTCTACGATCTCTTTCCAGGTGTTATCAGCAAAATGATGTGCTTTTGTTTTATTTTTCATCGCCTCATCGATGGCAGAAATTGGAGGTCGCACTTCGGCTTGTTCTCTTAACTCAAAAAAGAATTTAAGATCAGGATTCTCCAACCTTCTGCATAAATCTTTTGTTCCTGATGTAATTTCAGGGTCTGCACAGCCCTCATGCAAACCAAATGTTTCTGCATGATCGGTCATGGCTGCAAAGTCTAATGGTCTTGTCAATTGCATCAACTCTCCAATGCTATTTTTAACTGCTTCCCCTTTTGCAATCCTATAGGATTGATCAAGAGAAAGGCGATTACCAAAAATATAGGAATCAAATGATAAGTCTGAATGCCCATGAAGATCGCCAAAATAAACATTTTTTAATGGATCTTTATCAGGATAAACTGCTTTCTGAGGTTTTGGCTGTTTAAAAGCTAATTCATTTTGATCTTTAACCTCAGCTTTCAATTCTAGGATATCTTTCTCTGTAATGAATGGCGATGTGAGAAAATAATCAACAACTAAATAACCGCCGACTAAGATAATAATAATCACTACTGACCAGTAAGACTTTGTCATCAATTAATCTCACTATCTATCAAAACAGCAATTAAAAGTGCGGGTACAGAACCATGATTCACCCAAGCATGGTTGGTGCCTCTTTGCACAACAACATCAAAGGGTTGAAGCTCCACCTCATCTTGATCCAATAATAAAGTCACCTCACCCTTCAATAGAATAATGTAATCAATGGTTTCTGTTTGATGCATTGCAGGATGCCTAGCGGTATCAACTCGATGATGAGCTGCGCCTACTTTTTCAAAAGCATCATGAGCAATTTGCTCCATAATATCGGCTGGAACTCCTTCAGGGTTAGGATTGATTGCAAAATATCTAAATTTTGTTCCATTGATTGGCGGCGAAAGAATAATATCAATATCAGCTCGATCATTTGAGTCTTTCGAATCTATAACTTTTCCATCGGTATTCCATAATTCGTATAAGCCTCCGACTTCCTCACCGATGGATCTAGCAGGTGGGCCATCTATAGTAATTACTGATTTGCCTTCCTTGTTATGTCCGGTAACTATTCTTCTCATTCATCAATACCTACTGATATCTAGGCTATAGGCTGCAAAAGAACTTGTCATAAAGACAAACATTATTAATATTTTTTTCATTTTCTTGCTCCGTTTTTTTATTATTTAATTTCTTGTTTGGAGATTATTACACCATTTTTATCGCAATATACCCAATCTCCCTGTTGCACATAAATGCCATTGAGAACAAGCACTTCTCCAATAAGACCTCGATCTAACTTTTTACTTTTTTTTGGTATCACTCCCAATGCAAAAATGCCAATATCTATGGAATTAAGTATCTCGACATCTCTCACGCACCCAATGATTATGACACCTGCCCACTCATTTTTCTGAGCATTGGCTGCGATTTGATCGCCAAGTAAAGCAACTTTTCTGCTTTCTCCTCCATCAACTATTAATACTCTTCCATCACCAGGTGTTGCTAAGATGCCTTTAATTTTAGAGTTATCATTTGGTGCTTTTATGGTTTCTACTTGCCCAAAGAAACTACTCTTAGCACCATAAGATTTAAATTGATAAGGAAGAAAATCAAGATCAGGATAGTTGTCAGAAATATCAGGTGTGGAAAGTATCATATAAATATTATTGCTTCTTAAATAAATAAATACTAACTAGCAACATGAATGTCATTAAAATTTCTGCAGCAATAGCACTTATTAAAAAATCTGTTCCATGAAATAACCCAGCATAAATTCTAAATAATGCTGCAAATGCCAATAAAGATACTGGCCCATAAAGCCATTCATGCTGTTTTGTATAAGCTCCTATGCAGGATAATAACCCTACTGAAAAAAAGAAGGATGTAAAATCGCCTATAAAGGTATTTTTTCCTATTGCTGTTTCTGCATTAAGAGATTCAATCATACC
Source organism: Gammaproteobacteria bacterium (assembly GCA_018672815.1). The sequence continues at coordinate 56,388 of JABHDX010000092.1, forward strand.
AAGAGATGCAGCAGCTGAAGAAGGATCTAAAAGCCATCCAAATGCTTGAATAAGCATTATCAACCCGACTAATCCTGCTAATATTCTTGCCGTCATTTACTGTCCTTACTCATGCAGATTTATCTTTTATTAAAAATGGCAGATAAGTTAAGAAAAATGCAAATATTGCTGCCGGTATTAATGCAAATATATGAAATGGAGCATCTGGAAAGAGATTCATAATCGTGTCGCCTGTTGGCTTCTCTTTAAGATACCAAAAATTAGCATCGACTCCCAATATTAGATTAAGGATATATACAATTAAAGTTAACAAAAGAGTCAATCGAACTACAAATAAAAAATCCTTAAAGTAAGGTCTCTCATTAAGAACGAAAACACCAATACCTACTCCGAGTAAAATCAGGCCATGGCCATAATAAAAATTGATGTATTCTGGGTGTGGGTAGGCATACATCAATCCTGGTGTTATCAGTGCCATTGAAGCAGGAATAATGCCCCAAAAAAAAGCACAATGAAAAAATCTTGCTCCATAACCTATAAGATACAATCCAATAGCGATTTTAGAAAAATCACACATATGGAGTGGAATTGCTTCTTGCCAAGCCATTTGATAGCTAAAAGCATTAAATATTTGCATGAAAGCATGCGTTAAAAGTAATACTCCAACTGCAATTTTTGCATGAGCTATATTTGTATCTGATTGAGATTTAATCCCAATGATAACTAAAGTTATTAGACCATATGTAAATACCAGCGTTAGTAAATGTGCTTGATCAAATAATATAAATGGATTCATAATCATTTCTTTCAATCTGAGTCTTCCTCTTTAAATAACTTAAGAGAAAAATAACATGAAAATTGTCATTACAAAAACAATTAATAAGTGAGTGTTTCTAATATTGATATCAGAAATTGATTTTATTACTGCCATAGTATTATTCATTCAATAATTTTATAACTTAAATACTTATCGATCCTAGTTCTTTGAACGACTTATCTTAAGAATCTGGCCACCGCTATCATTCTCCAGAAGGACATAAACTGAGCCATCATAACCGACCTCTATATCACGAAAGCGAGCAATGTCTTGTAATAGAAATTCAGTGCTTATAAAAGTCCTCTGATTGAATTCCATACGCATCAGGTCAGACGCTCTCAAGCTGCCAATAATGATATTACCAACCCATTCTGGAAACTGCTTTCCCTGATAGAAAACAAAACTTGAAATCGCTGGTGCAGGTGTTAAATCCAGCAATGGCTGAACCATATCTTGGGCATCAAACTCGATACCAAGTAATTTAGCAAAATTAATTGGTCTTCCATTATAGTTCACGCCATTAGAAATCAGTGGCCAACCATAATTCATTCCTGATTGAATCAAGTTTATTTCATCGCCCCCACGTGGTCCCATCTCAGAACTCCATAATTCATTTGACTCAACATTAAACTCCAGTCCTTGTGGATTACGATGGCCATAGGACCAAATAGCTTTAATAGCATCTGGATTATTTAAAAATGGATTATCCATGGGTATCCGACCATCATCATGCACTCTCATGATCTTGCCATAAGGTAGGCTTAAGTCTTGTACCCCAATATGCTCCATAGGTCCTTTCATGCCAACACTAAAATAGACAAACCCTTTATCATCAAAAGCTATTCGGCCTCCTGCAGCAATCTCAGGCATGGTGGTATAGGTTTCTTTATCAGCTTCCCAGATCACTTGCTCATCAACCCAAACTCCATCTTTAATTCGGCCACGAACAAGCTTATTCATGGACACAGGCTGCTCTTCTTTTCGACTCATAGCATTGCAATCGCTACAACGGTCACCAAAATGTAGATAAATCCAAGAATTATGTTCATAATCTGGGTGAAGAGCGACATCCATCATCCAACCTAAACCCATAGGCTGTCCTACAAATTGAAATGAATCATCATAAGCTTTGGGTGTACCATTAATATAATCAGAACGGCTTCCATCTGGGTTTACAATAGTCAAACCCAATTCCTTTTCCGTTAAAAGTATGGTTCCATCAGGCATAGGGGCGATACCAAATGGCAGTGCATCTAAATCACTAATAATTGTTTCAACAATAAAGTCATGCTTTTGAGTAGTGATAATACCCTCTGGCACTACTATTGGAGCATCGTAGCGAAAGTCATCTAGATTGGTTCCTTGACGTTGCTCAGAAATATACATTGCTAGAGCAAAAATCTTATCTTCATTTAATATTGATGACCAAGCAGGCATTCCCTTATCAGGAAAACCTTGTGTAATACTTTTAGTAATCTCGTCAACCTTACTTCCATACTTAAGATCCATGCCCACCAATGGTGATCCTTGGGCAGCACCACCAAGAGTCTTGCCATGACAAACTGCACATTCCTTTTGGTAGATCTTTGCAACAAAATCTTCTTGTATAGGAATATTTAAATCCCTAAGATTAACCGCCTTTGTATCAGAAAAAACTACTAGTAAAAAAACAGAGATTATAAAAATATTATGAAATTTCATATTTCATCCTTTAAGGTTTTGTAATATTAGTACCACAGTTAATCCTATATAAGAATTTTATTGTGGTTTATACTTTCTAATTTAAGCAAGAAGCTTCAAATGACTAAATATAATGATATCAATTTAACTGAAGTAGAAGATTTCCTTAATTCTTGGAAAAATGGAGTCATTGATATTGGAATGGCACACCAAGAAGGTAATGATTATAGACAGAATGCTCAAGCTTTCATAAAAAGACATTACGCGTTTGACGCTGGTAAAGTTCTATTCAAACCGACATTTACCAACAATGTTGCCTTCAGAAACAATCTTGAAGGGGCTCTCTCCTATTTTGTTTCTGGTGATATTTCAGAAGATTCTGGTTTTGCACTAAAGCCATGGGAAGATATCCAAGCTTCGGAAGTTAACTATATAATTGAAGATAATCTTTGTGCCGTGATGGGGTGCCTTAATTTAAAACCTAAACATTCAGAAACTAAAACTAGAATTGCTTTTACTTTTATATTGGTAAACATCAATGGTGAGTTGAAGATTAAAGTGCATCACTCATCCGAAATTAAATACTAAACAAACCTCTATTAGTGGAACAGAATAAACTATGAGAGGATAGACTGATGAGTGTTGTATTACTAACCAATAATAAAAACGGCGCAAAGAATATTGATGCAAGTCGTCAAGCAACCAATAAGTCAAATCTTGAGGAAGGCATTATATGCTGGCAAGAGATACTAACTATTGATGAAGAAAAATTTCCCAACTATAGGAACTACAAGTCATCAAATAAAAACACTCAACAACAAGTCTCTGTGACAATCCCAAACAGATTAACAAAGAACTTTATTCATTATGGTCTCGATTCCCCCAATGATATTTCTTGGGTTCATATAAAAGAAATGGCAAAGAAGTATTTAGAATCAGATGATTGGCTACAAATAAATTTCTGCAAAGATTCAACCAGACAAAGTGTTGATGAGCAAGTACAAAGAAGAATGCTTAATGAATATCTTGGAGAAAATACATTCACCAAATGCAAACCAAGCATGTTTGTATATAACGGGAAACTTTTAAATAAGAAGGACTATAAAGCCCATGAAGGATCGCAAGTAAAAACACGAAAAGATATTGATACATTTGGAAACTATAAAAATAATAAGTTTTGGATTTTTCAAAAATATGCAAAAGTATCTGGCGGTCATCAGGATAATGTCTCTATAGAGACTACACATTTCTTAAATGATGCGGATGTCTATGCTAATAAAAACAAGAATAATAATTTCTTTATTGCTCAATTGGATGGAAATTTCATTGAAAGCTTATTTCCAAAATTTAAGAAAGAAACTATTAATACTAATAGAGTATTTGTTGGCAATACTGAGGAAGTTATTGATTGGATTAGAAAGATCTAGAAGATATCCAACTCTTTTTGTATGTTCTTAGCCTCAGTCAATAACCTTTTTTTTGAAAATTCTATATAGTTTTTGTCAATATCAGTGCCTATACCTTTCATCTCTGAAATAGTTGCCGCTAAAACAGTTGTGCCTGTTCCAACAAAAGGATCATAAACTACACTTCCTTTTTTGATGCCGCTAAATTTAATGCATTGGATAGGTAGCATCAAGGGAAAAGTTGCAGGATGATTACCTCTACTCACTTTTCTAAAATTAT
>JABHDX010000011.1 GCA_018672815.1 Gammaproteobacteria bacterium
GGTAAATTCACTAAAGCCATTGAGAATAATATAAAGCCAATACTATGTGTTGGAGAAACAATTGAACATCGTAATAGCGACAGCACATTTGACTATATTTATAAACAAATCGATATCATTATTAAAAATAATACTTTAGAAAATCTAAAAGAGTTAATTATTGCCTATGAACCTATATGGGCTATTGGGACTGGACAAACTGCTACACCAAAAATAGCAGAAGAAGTTCACTCATTTATTAGAAATATGTTATTGAGTGTCGATTCAGATTTAGCTATTAATACACCAATTCTGTACGGAGGAAGTGTTAATAGTGAAAATGCTGATAAACTATTCAGAATGAAAAATATAGATGGAGCTTTAATTGGAGGAGCTTCATTAAAAGGTGATGAATTTTCAAAAATATACAACATAGCAGGAGAACTAACTAATGAATAATATTGATTCAATCTTACTCAGCTTTCATGTGATAGTTGCTATTCTTATTGTCGTTTTAATTTTAATGCAAAAAGGAAAAGGTGCAGACATGGGCTCTGCTTTTGGTGCAGGAGCTTCGGGCAGTGTCTTTGGTTCCAAAGGCTCAGCTAATTTTTTATCCAGAACAACAGCAGTCTTAGCAACACTTTTCTTTATAACTAGCTTAACACTTGCTTATTTCAACAAGGGGACTGTTGATAATTCCAGTGTCTTAGATCAAATAGATGAAACTAGCATTAGTATTGATAGTGATGAAAAATCTCTACTCAATGCACCAATTATTCCAGAATAGTTTGCATTAAGCCGATGTGGTGGAATCTGGTAGACACGCTGTCTTGAGGGGGCAGTAGCGAAAGCTGTGCCGGTTCGAGTCCGGCCATCGGCACTGATATTGTTAAATAAAAACAAATAACAAAGATATAAACAAGATATCCACATTCAGGTTGATTAATAATGTTTTTAAAAGTATGTATCTAATGCTAAGTAATTGATTATATATATTTTATTTTTATAAAAAGCTGATACAATACCATTGCTTTCTGGGGATTAATTAAATAGGTTCTTTTGTAAAAAAAAATGCTCGAGAATTACCTACCAATATTAATATTTTTAGCAGTAGCTGCCACCTTAGGAATTCTATTGCTATGTCTCGGTTTTCTTCTTGGAAAAGGAGAAAAGTCCGATGCAAAACTGTCCCCTTATGAATGTGGTTTTGAGGAATTCGAAAACGCTAGAATTCCTTTTGATGTTCGATATTACCTTGTTGCAATACTCTTCATAATCTTTGACCTAGAGATTGCTTTTTTATTTCCTTGGGCTATAGCTCTTAACTATATTGGCCCTAGCGGTCTTATCTCTATGGTTGTTTTTCTTAATGTTTTAGTCATTGGATTTATATACGAATGGAACAAAGGTGCACTTGAATGGGATTAAAACAAGATAAAGATTTAATTGTTGACCAAGGTCCAGGTTTTGTAATCACATCAATTGATAAACTTGTTAACTGGGCAAAATCAGGATCTGTTTGGCCTGTGACTTTTGGATTAGCATGTTGTGCTATTGAAATGATGCATTCAGGTGCATCAAGATATGATACTGATAGATTTGGTGTTGTTTACAGACCAAGCCCAAGACAATCTGATGTAATGATTGTAGCTGGTACTCTTGTCAATAAAATGGCTCCTGCTCTGAGAAAAGTTTACGATCAAATGCCCGAACCTAAGTGGGTAATATCAATGGGATCATGTGCAAATGGGGGTGGCTATTACCACCATTCATATTCAGTTGTCAGAGGCTGTGATCAAATTATACCAGTGGATATTTATGTGCCTGGATGTCCACCCACAGCAGAAGCATTGATTAATGGAATAATTGAACTTAAGAACAAAATAAAAGAAGAAGAGACCATAGTCCGTGGATAATCATACTTTAATTAATTCCCTAAAAAATAAGCTTTCTGCTTACGATATCCAATACCATCATGTAAAAAATTCTGTCGCCATTGAAATAAGTAAAAATGATCTTATCCCAATTTGCAAAACACTAAAATCAGAATCAACTCTTACATTTAATATGCTGATAGATATTTGTGCTGTAGATTATCTTACATATGGAGATGCAGATTGGAAAACACTAGATGCTACAAATACAGGTTTTTCAAGGGCTGTGAAAAAAACAATAATTCCTGATCCTGATGAAAATTATGATGAAAAAAGATTTGGCATTTTTTATCAACTACTGTCCCTAGATCATAACATGAGATTGTCTATCTCAACATATACTGGTAGCACCAATCCACCAACCATAGACTCTATTCATGGAATATGGAACGCTGCTGATTGGTTTGAACGAGAAGCTTTTGATCTTATGGGTATCCAATTTAAAGGCCATCCCGATCTAAGAAGAATACTCACTGACTACGGATTTATTGGTCACCCATTTAGAAAAGATTTTCCAACCAATGGAAACTTAGAAGTAATGTATGATCAAGATTTGGAAAAAGTTGTTTACAAACCTGTATCCATAACAACCCGTCCTGGTGTCCCTAGAATAATACGAAAAAATAATGACATCGAATAATTTAAAACTTAACTTTGGACCACAACATCCAGCTGCTCATGGAGTCATGCGTTTGATCATGGAAATGGATGGAGAAGTTGTTGTTGGAATGGACCCACATATTGGTTTACTCCATCGAGGAACAGAAAAACTAGCAGAAACTAAACCGTTTAACCATTCCATTGGTTATATGGATCGCATGGATTATATCTCTATGATGTGTTGTGAACATCCATACATACTAGCCATAGAAAAACTACTGGCTATCACACCACCAGTTAGATCTCAGTACATTAGGGTTATGTTTGATGAAATTACACGAATACTAAATCATTTGCTTTGGCTTGGTTGCCATGGACTTGATATTGGGGCCATGGCACTTTTTTTATATTGCTTTAGAGAACGCGAAGATCTTTTGGATTGCTACGAAGCTGTATCAGGTGCAAGAATGCATGCCACATACTATAGACCAGGTGGAGTTTATAGAGATTTACCAGATACTATGCCTAAATATAAATCTAATAAATATATCTCTGAAAAGAAGGTGCAAAAACTTAACTACAACAGAGATGGATCATTACTTGATTTTATTAAAGATTTCACAGATCGATTTCCAAGCCATATTGATGAATATGAAACATTACTAACGGACAACCGTATTTGGAAACAAAGGACTGTCGATATTGGGATTGTCAGCCCTGAAAGAGCGATAGAGTTAGGTTTTACTGGACCTATGCTTCGTGGTTCAGGTATCGCATGGGATCTGAGGAGAAAACAACCTTATGAAGTCTATAACGATATTGATTTTAAAATACCCGTTGGTGTTAATGGTGATTGTTATGATCGTTATTTAGTAAGAATCGAAGAAATGAGACAGTCTAACCACATTATTCAACAATGCATACAATGGCTTGAAGAGAATCCTGGTCCCATTATGATTGATAATAATAAATTAGCTCCCCCAAAAAGATCTGCAATGAAACATGATATGGAATCTTTGATTTATCACTTCAAACTCTTTACAGAGGGATACTCTGTACCAGAAGGTAATGTTTATAGTGCAATAGAACACCCAAAAGGTGAGTTTGGTGTTTTCTTGATGTCTGATGGAGCAAACAAACCATATCGTCTCAAAATTAGAGCTCCTAGCTTCTCTCATCTTGCTGCAATTAGTGAAATGTCTAAAGGACATATGCTGGCTGATGTTGTTTCAATTATAGGAACACTAGATGTAGTATTTGGAGAAATCGATCGATAAATAAAATGGAAAATACATTACCAAAAAATATTACTGAAACGATTGATCAATGGATGTCAAAGTTCCCACAAGGCAAGCAGAGATCAGCTATCATTGCTGCCCTTCATGCTGTTCAAAAACACAATGATGGCTTTTTAACCAATAACTTAATGGATCAAGTAGCTGAATATATTAATGTACCCAAAATGAATATCTATGAAGTTGCTACATTCTATTCAATGTTTCAAACACAACCTGTAGGTAGGCATGAAATAGCGGTCTGTAATAATATCTCTTGTATGCTCAGAGGTTCAAATGAAATTATTGACCATCTTGAAAAGAAATTAAACATCCGTATAGGTCAATCAACATCCGACGGTAATATTTTCCTAAAAAAAGAAGAAGAATGTCTTGCAGCATGCACTGGTGCACCAATGATGATGGTAGATCATGTCTATATAGAAAATCTGACAATAGAAAAAGTTGATCAAACATTAGAACGATTAAAAAAAATAAAATGACTGAAATAAATAAAGTAATATTTGCAAATCATGATGATGTAGATTCTGCATCAATAGAATGCTATATCAAGAATGGTGGTTATAGCGCTTGGAAGAAAATTGTTGCAACAGCTGAGCTTGCAAAAACTAGAGAATCGATCATCAATCAAGTCAAAGCTTCAGGACTAAGAGGGAGAGGAGGTGCCGGTTTTCCTACAGGACTTAAATGGAGTTTCATGCCTAATACTGGGAATCAGCAATACATAGTCTGCAATTCTGATGAGAGTGAACCTGGTACTTGCCACGATAGAGAGATTTTACAGCGTAACCCTCATGCCCTAATTGAAGGAATGGCAATTGCTGGCTTTGCTATTAATGCTACTGTTGGATATAACTATGTTAGAGGTGAATTCATAGAAGACTGCTACCCACAAATAGAAAAAGCATTAAAAGAAGCATATGAATATGGTTTCTTGGGAAAAAATATACTCGACTCTGTTATTAGTTTTGATTTATACAACTACCTTGGAGCAGGTGCCTACATATGTGGTGAAGAAACTGGCTTGTTAGAATCTTTAGAAGGAAAACAAGGAAAGCCAAGGTTTAAACCTCCATTTCCAGCAAATTATGGATTGTATGGATCTCCAACAACTGTCAATAATACTCAAACTCTTGCTACAATTCCTAAAATTATGACTAATGGTCCAGAATGGTACTCATCAATGGGTACCAAGCAGTCACCAGGAACAATTATCTTTTCTGTTTCTGGACATATTAAAAAACCTGGTAATTATGAATTGCCTCTCGGTATTTCGTTTAGTGACTTAATTAAAATATCTGGAGGTGTTATTGATGATAAAAATATCAAAGCTGTAATACCTGGAGGATCCTCAACAAAAGTATTGCCTGCAGATGTTATTTTGAAATGCAATATGGATTATGAATCACTGGAACAAGCTGGATCATCTCTTGGTACGGGTGCTGTTGTAGTTATGGCTGAGGGAACTTGTATGGTTGAAATACTTAAAAGGATTTCAAGATTCTATTATGCTGAAAGCTGTGGCCAATGCACGCCATGCAGAGAAGGAACTGGATGGCTATATCGAATACTAGATAGAATTACTAATGGACAAGGCAATGAAACGGATATAAATCTACTTTTGGATATAGCCAATAGAATTGAAGGAAATACTATTTGTGCTTTTGGTGATGCATCAGCTTGGCCAGTTCAAAGCTTTCTCCATCATTTTTTTGATGAATTTGAATACATGATTAAAAACAAAGGTAAATCTAAAGCGGCTTAATTATGACTGAAAAAAAAGTAAAAATTAATATCAATGGTGAAGATCATACTGTTCAACAAGGACGTATGTTGATTGAAATCACCGATGAATTAGATATATATATTCCACGCTTTTGCTATCACAAGAAATTATCAATTGCTGCCAATTGTAGAATGTGTCTCGTTGAGGAAAAAAATACAAAAAATGCTATACCAGCTTGTGCAACACCTGTAAATGATGGAATGATTATCAATACTAAATCTAATAATTCAAAAACAGCTCAACAAGCTACTATGGAGTTTTTACTTATTAACCACCCACTGGATTGTCCAATATGTGATCAAGGTGGGGAATGTGAATTACAAGATTTGGCCTACCTATATGGTAAAAATAAATCAAGATTTGATATTCAAAAACAAACCAAACCAAATGATAATCTTGGACCTTTAATTTCTACTGATATGTCTCGATGCATTATGTGTACAAGATGTGTTCGTTTTGGCACAGAAGTTGCTGGCCTTCCTGAAATTGGAACAATGGGTAGAGGTGAATCTTCTACAATAAGTACTTTTGTTGAAGCATCAATTGATCATGAGCTGTCAGCAAACATCATAGATCTTTGCCCTGTAGGTGCACTCAACAATAAACCGTATCGCTATACAGATAGAACATGGGAACTAGACCAAATAGAAAGTATATCGCCTCATGATTGTGCAGGAAGTAATGTTTATTTACATGTTAAAGACAATCTAATCAAGAGAGTAGTCCCTAAACTAAATGAAAATATAAATGAATCTTGGATTTCAGATCGAGATCGCTTCGGTTTTGCGGGAATCTATAGTGATGATAGAGTCAATAATTTCCTGGTCAGGAAGGACAATGCACTCACTTCTGTTAATCAACAAGAAGCAATCAAATGTTTCGTAGATAAACTGCAATCCATAAAAAATAAAAATACGATCTCAGCTCTAATTTCACCTGCATCGTCATTTGAAGAACAGCTATTGTTTTCTCACCTTATGCAAGAAAATAAAGTAAATAATATTGATCATCGTATCAATCAAATTGATTTTTCTGGTGATACTCTAGATCCACTTTTTCCATCACTTGATATCTCATTAAATGAAATAGAGACTATGGAATCAATACTTGTTATTGGTTCAACAATAAGAAAAGAAGCTCCAATAATAGCTCACTGGATCAAAAAAGCAGCAGATCGTAAATGCGAAACTCATTTTATTAATCATTCTCTCGATGAGTATCATTTTCCAATTGAGAATTATATTCTCAGTGAGAATTCGCAGATTGCAGAAAACACTGGTCTTATCCTAAAAGCAGCATTAAATCTAACCAATCATCAAATTCCAGGTCATATATTAAATGAACTCAATAAACTCAATGAACCATCTCCTGCTCATATTAAAACTGCAAAATCATTAATTGAAAGGACATCATTAGTAATCTCTGGTTTGGTTTCTAAAAATAATAATCATTACTCTTTAATTAGGAGTTATATTGATATTTTATCCTCAATAACAGATTCCTCTAATGGTGAAGTTACAGTCTCTGCTAATACTCCTGGAGCATATATTAGTGGTTGTATACCTCATCGTTCCTCGTTTGGTCGTACTAAAGATATTGGCTTAAATGCATTACAAATTACAAATAACAACAATAAAATGCTCATACTTTACAATATCGAACCTGCTGATTGTTTATTTGATAGTGAACTTTCTAATGCTATAGAGTCCGCAGAGACTGTAGTGGTATTTACTCCTTTCATGAATGATATTTTCAAGCAATATGCGGATATTCTAATACCTATTAAAACACCCTATGAGTCGTGTGGGAGTTTTATCAATATATCAGGATTATTGCAAAACTTTAATCATGGACTTAATGAAACGGATACTCTTCAGACTAATCAAGACATTCTTTTTGATGCTCTAGATGAAGCTAATGCTAAAGCATTACCATTTGAAAATATTATTAGCAAAACGCAGTTATTCATTGCAGAATCAAAATCGAATAAAAATAAAAATACAGAACTACCAACAATCAATCCAATTCTAGACCCTAAATCAACAAGAAATTATAGTCTTTACAATGTTGATTCAATGGTCAGAAGATCAAAACCGCTGCAACTTACTAGGGAATCTAAAATACAATCAGAAAAAAAATAAATGGAAGAATTAATTACATCACTATTTAGTTCATTAACATTACAAGAGGTTGAACTAATCATTTCTATTGTAAGTATTATTATTGTCACAGCCTCACTCATTCTTTTTGTTGTATTTATGGTTTACTTTGAAAGAAAAATTATGGGTTATATGCATGCAAGAATTGGTCCCAATAGGGTAGGACCTAAAGGTATATTTCAATCCCTTGCTGATACGATTAAATTATTATTTAAAGAAATTATCATCCCTAAAAAAGCAGATAAATTTATGTTTTTGCTTGCGCCCTTACTACTACTGATTCCTGCAATAGCAGCATGGGCTGTAGTACCAATGAATCCAGAATTTCTGATTGCAGATATTAATGCAGGTTTACTGTATTTATTAGCTCTTACTTCTTTCGGTGTATACGGTGTTATTCTTGCAGGCTGGGCATCAAATTCAAAATACGCATTCCTTGGCGCTATGCGAGCAGCAGCACAAATGGTTGCTTATGAAATAGCAATGGGTTTTGCTTTAGTCGGTGTTTTAATGGCGGGAGGTAGTTTGAAATTAGGAGAAATTGTTGCAGCCCAATCTGGAGGTGTTGAAAATTGGTTTTTTATACCACTTTTTCCATTATTTATTGTCTATTTTATATCAGGTGTTGCAGAAACAAACCGACATCCTTTTGATGTAGCTGAAGGAGAAGCTGAAATTGTTGCTGGTTTTCATGTTGAATATTCTGGTGCTGCTTTTGCAATATTTTTCCTTGCTGAATATATCAATATGGCCTTAATATCGATTCTCACTGCTATCTTTTTCTTAGGAGGATGGGAAAGTATTTTTTCTAATTTTTCAGTACTGGAAAAAACATTTTTTAATTTTTTAATTGAGCCCAGTATTTTTTGGCTATTAATTAAAACGTTATTTTTCTTATTCGTATTCATCTGGCTTAGGGCAACATTTCCTCGATACAGATACGACCAACTAATGACTTTAGGATGGAAAGTTTTAATACCAATAACAATAGTATGGATTGGTGTTGAATGCCTAATGTTTGTAATGCAAATAGGCCCCTGGAACTCTGTATGAAAATTAAACACCTTATTAAAACTCTGTCTATGATTGATTTAATCAAAGGATTTAATGTCACTTTAAAAGCACTTTTTAGAACAAAGGTAACCGTTCAATATCCAGAGGTAAAAACACCTTTGTCACCAAGATTTAGAGGAAAACTAGCACTCATGAGATATGACAATGGTGAAGAACGGTGTATTGCATGTAAACTTTGTTCTGCGGTTTGTCCTGCTCAAGCAATAACTATTGAATCTGAAGAACGAAACGATGGTACTCGAAGAACTACAAAATATGAGATTGATGCTTTCAAATGTATTTACTGCGGTTTTTGTGAACAAGCATGTCCAGTGGATTCAATCGTTGAGACTAATATTTTTGAGTATCATATGACCGAAAACCACGAAAGAATACAAACTAAAGAAATGCTACTTGCCACTGGTGATCAATACAAAGAAGAAATATCTAAAAACAGAGCCAAGGATTCGAAATATACATAATGATTAAAGAGATAATATTTTACACTTTTTCTTCCATTTTGATCTGTGGATCACTGGGTGTTGTACTTTTTAGAAATCCAGTATATTCAGCTATTTCATTAATACTGACTTTTATTACTAGTGCTTTTCTTTGGTTTCTATTGGAATCAGAATTTTTAGCTCTTATTTTAATTTTAGTTTATGTTGGAGCAGTCATGGTGCTATTTTTATTCGTCATCATGATGCTTAATATCAATGAACAAAAAAAGACCTCAAGATTCAATTCTATTGCTCCTTTATCGCTTCTCATTGGTCTTGTTATATTGCTTGAATTAATAACGCTTATTTGGCTTCAATCTACTCAATTTAAGGAAACTGAAGCCATAGTTTCTAATGCATTATCTGAGAACAATACTCTTGAACTCGGTAAGTTAATTTTTTCCCAATACATATACCCTTTTGAGATTGCTGGTTTTATTCTTTTATTAGGAATAATCATTTCTATTTCTTTAACACTAAGAACAAAAAAAGGTAAAAAAACACAAATTATTTCTAAGCAGGTTGATATTGATCCCAGTAAAAGAGTTCAACTAGTGGACCTAGAAAGAGGAAAAAAATAAATGATAACACTTCAATCTTATCTAACACTATCGGCTATTTTGTTTGCAATTGGAATTATTGGAATAATAATTAATAGAAAAAATATTATCATTATTCTAATGTGCGCAGAACTAATTTTGTTGGCTGTAAATTTTAATTTTGTAGCATTTTCTTACTTCAACCAAGATTACACAGGACAAATATTTGTATTCTTTATCTTAACAGTTGCTGCTGCTGAAGCAGCCATAGGCTTAGCGATATTAGTTACTCTTTATCGCAATAACGAATCCATTGATGTTCAAAACCTAATTACCTTAAAAGAATAAATATGTATGAATTAAGTTTAATGGCTTTGTTAGCACCTTTATGTGGAGCACTACTAGCAGCTTTTTTTGGTAAATCTTTAGGAAAATGGTTCACAAATACTGTCACGATCATAGGCGTCCTAGTATCTCTGGCTTTATCAATTTTATTATTACAAATATTAATCCATGATCCATCGCAAGTGCTCAATCAATCTATTTACACCTGGATGACAATTGGTGAACTCAAATTTGAATTAGGCTTCTTAATTGATAACTTAACAGCAAGTATGATGTTTGTTGTAAGTTTTATCTCTTTAATGGTTCATATTTACACCATTGGTTATATGAAAAATGATCCTGGTTATCATAGATTTTTTACTTATATTTCTTTGTTTACTTTTTCTATGCTTTCTTTATTAATGGCCAATAATTTTCTACAACTATTCTTTGGATGGGAAGCTGTTGGAGTAATGTCTTATCTCTTAATTGGTTTCTGGTACACAAAACCATCTGCAATCAAGGCAAACTTTAAAGCTTTTATCATCAACAGAGTAGGTGATTTTAGTCTCTTATTGGGTATTGCGTTATTGTTTGTAAATTTAGGGACACTCGATTATATATTGATATTTAATGAAGCAGAAACTTTATCTAATATTCCAATAACGAATTCTAGCTCTTCAAATATTTCAACAATAACTCTGTCTTGCTTACTTCTATTTGGAGGAGCAATGGGTAAATCAGCACAAATGCCATTGCATGTTTGGCTGCCAGACTCAATGGAAGGTCCTACGCCTATATCTGCATTAATACATGCAGCAACCATGGTAACAGCTGGTGTTTTTATGTTAGCGAGAATGTCGCCACTATTTGAATTATCAACCTCTGCTTTATCTTTTGTATTGATTATTGGTGCCACAACAGCATTATTTACAGGTTTTCTAGGCTTAGTACAAACTGATATTAAACGAGTAATCGCCTATTCAACATTGTCACAATTGGGATATATGATTGTTGCTGCAGGAGTATCTGCATATTCAGCAAGCCTCTTTCATTTAATGACTCATGCATTTTTTAAAGCCTTGTTATTTTTAACAGCAGGATCAGTAATAGTGGCACTGCATCACCAACAAGACATTAGAAAGATGGGAGGCCTCTACCGTTACCTACCATATACCTATATAACCAGTGTTATAGGAACACTTGCGTTAATTGGGTTTCCAGGTTTTTCAGGATTTTTCTCTAAAGACGCACTCATAGAAGCAGTCCATCACTCCAATATAATTGGTTCTGATTATGCATATATTGCAGTTCTTATTGGAGTTTTTGTCACTGCCTTGTATTCGTTTAGATTACTTTTTATTGTCTTTCATGGCGAGGATAAATTTAAAGGGCAAGAAATCAAAGAACCTTCATTGTCCATAGTTGTGCCACTTATTTTATTAGCAATCCCATCAGTTTTAATTGCATGGCCAACAATTGGACCCATGGTTTTCGGTGATTTTTTTATCAACTCAATCACTCAACCTTCAGCTAATGATTTATTTGGATTTGAATTCACAACACCGATAAGTTTTTTAATTCATGCACTAGAAAGCCCTGTTGTATACATAGCTCTTCTAGGATTTATAACGGCATTGTACCTCTACATAATCAAACCTGAACTGACTCAAAAAATATCAAATTTCTTCAAACCCATTCACACCATTCTCTTAGAGAAGTATTATTTTGACTATCTTATTGAACAAGGTTTTGGACAATTATTTAAAAAGATTGGCAATGAATTTTGGAGAATTGGAGATATTAGAATCATTGATCATGGATTAGTTAATGGCATTGGCAGAAATATTCAAAAATTCTCCTCGGAATTGAGAAAAATACAATCAGGGTACATCTATCACTATGCTTTTATTATGATTCTTTCATTATCTCTATTTCTAGGATGGATCATTTATATTTCTATTGAGAAAACATAATGCTACTTAATACAATCATCATTATTCCTCTCCTTGCCTCCTTATTAATCGGTTTAATTGGAAATAAATACTCGAGCCTAAACTACTTGATAGCATTATTTACATCGTTGATCGTATTTCTACTATCACTTTATTTGCTTTATCTTTTTGACCCACTATCAACTAATTATCAGTTTCAAACGCAAATCAATTGGATTGCTCAATTTAATATTCAATACCACATTGGAATTGATGGAATCTCATTGCCTTTAATACTGCTAACAACGTTCATTACTCCATTGGTTATAATGACCTCCAAAACCTCACCTAAAAAAGATTTGCATCAGTATTTAGCTTCTTTCCTTATTCTCGAATCACTCATGATTGGTGTTTTTTCATCATTAGATGCTTTCCTCTTTTATATATTTTGGGAAGCAATGCTCATTCCAATGTTTATTATCATTGGTGTTTGGGGAGGCAAGAATAGAATTTATGCCACCATAAAATTCTTCTTATACACTTTTTTAGGGTCAGTATTTATGTTATTAGCATTAATTTATTTGCATCTTAAAACTGGTAGCTATGCAATAAATGACTTTTATAATGCCAACCTCTCACTAAATGAACAAATAATTATATTTCTAGCATTTTTATTTGCTTTTGGAGTCAAAATTCCAATGTGGCCAGTTCACACATGGTTGCCTGATGCACATGTTGAAGCTCCAACCGGAGGATCAGTAATACTAGCTGCTATCCTCTTAAAGATGGGTGGTTATGGTTTTTTAAGATTTTCTCTTCCCATTGCAACTGAAGGCGCTGTTTACCTATCAGGCTTTATGATAGTACTGTCTTTAATCGCTATCATCTATATTGGTATGGTTGCTATAGCTCAGAATGATATGAAGAAATTAATTGCTTACTCATCTATTTCTCATATGGGCTTTGTGACTCTAGGGTGTTTCGTATATTTATATGCAAACACTAATGACCTTAATCTTGAAACTGCAAATCTTGCAATCAATGGTGCAATGGTTCAAATGATCTCTCATGGATTAATATCATCTGCACTGTTCTTATGCATTGGTGTCTTGTATGACCGTATGCATACAAGAAAAATATCAGACTATGGAGGTGTAATTACTGCAATGCCTAAATTTGGTGTATTGATAGTTTTCTTTGCCTTATCAAATGCTGCTTTACCAGGAACATCTGGTTTTGTGGGAGAATTTATTATTATATTAGCCTCATTCAAAATTAATGCTTGGTTTGCGATAATTGCCGCATCAACATTAGTTATAGGAGCATTCTATACTTTATGGATGATCAAAAGAGTAGTTTTTGGAACTGTTGCCAATGAAAAAATTAATGCTCTCAAAGAAATTAATTTTATTGAATCCATGCCTTTATGTTTACTGGCAGCCTCAATATTGCTCATGGGTATATGGCCAAATCCTTTATTTGATTTAATGTCTAATAGCATTAACACCTTATCTGAAATTATTTTATCCAAAGCATTATGACTATTACTGAACTAAAATTTTTAGCTCCCGAAATAATTATTGCAATAGGAATTTGTATTCTGGTCCTAATCAAAAGCTTTCCTTCATTAAGAACAAACAGTCTACATTCAGTATTAGTTGGAGTTCTAACACCATTATTTGCTCTAGTATCGATAGCTTTTACTTTTAATGACCAATATGAATTGATCTTAAATGAACAAGTAATCATAGATACTCTAGGTTATGGGCTAAAAACTACAGCATATTGCATTGCAATATTGGTTGTATTAGCTACCAATGTTAATAAAAGTAATAATCGTAGTGAGCTAATACTAATCGAACTTTTTGCTTTATTAGGAGTCTCAATACTCTGCTCTGCATCAAACTTATTGATTATCTATCTTGGTCTTGAAACACTAGCATTATCTTTATATGGTCTTGTAGCCTCTAACCGAAAGTCAGTTAAATCATCAGAAGCTGCAATGAAGTTTTTTGTACTTGGATCTATTTCTTCTGGGTTATTTTTATATGGTGTCTCATTAATTTATGGATTATATGGAAGTATTAATGTTTCAGACTTTTCTAATCTTTCAATTGACAATTCAATAGAGTTGCAAATAGCTATTGGCTTTCTTATTTGTGGAATTATCTTTAAATTTGGTGCTTTCCCATTCCATAGTTGGGTTCCAGACTCCTATCAAGGATCTACTAATTCAGTAGCTCTTTTTATCTCAACAGTGCCCAAAATAGGTGCTTTTGCACTTTTATATAGATTATTGATTGAATCTTTTTATTCATTATCTTTTTTATGGTCTTCTTTATTATTAGTGCTGGGACTTTCCTCCATAGTCTTTGGAAACATAGTTGCATTGAGTCAAAACCAAATAAGAAGATTGTTTGGTTATTCCGCTATTGGACATATAGGATTCATACTAATAGGAATATCAGCCATTAATCAAACAGCCATTGAATCTTCTTTAATGTATCTATTTATATACATAATCATGACACTATCTGCCTTCATATCTTTAGAGTTATTGTCTTCTGATTCTAAATCAATCGATACAATAAATGACCTGAAAGGATTGAATAATAGTCACCCTTGGGTTGCTTTAATGTTACTGTTTACAATGTTTAGCATGATAGGAATACCACCTTTTATTGGCTTCTATGCTAAATGGATTATTCTTTCTACGCTTATAGATTCAGACATGATCTATACTGCAACAATTGCAATTATCATATCTGTAATAGCTGCATATTATTATTTAAAAATTGTCTGGTATATGTACTTCGAAAAATCAGATATACCTTTAATGAAAGATACCTCAAGTCTATTACAAAAATTAATACTATTTATAATTGGCACCTCATTACTATTATTGGGATTAATTCCCGAGATATTAATTTCAATGATTGATCGATTATTTCATCAAATATATTGATAGATTAGACAAAAACCATTAGTATCTTCTTCCAACAGATGCGGGGTGGAGCAGTCTGGCAGCTCGTCGGGCTCATAACCCGAAGGTCGCAGGTTCAAATCCTGCCCCCGCTACCAATTTTTGGTTAGGCCCCATCTGGGGTTTTTTTATTTGTAGGTGGAATGAATTATTTAGACAAAAATATAGAAGAAGAATTATTCACAAGCGTTGAGTCGCTCGGATATGAGTTAATGGATCTCGAATTTAATCCACAAAAGAATGGGCTTAAAATAACTGTTTTTATTGATCATGATAATGGAATAGATATTGATGATTGTGTTAATGCTACAAAAAAAATATCACCTATTTTTGAAAATGATGAATCAGAAAAGAATTATATAATCGAAGTTTCATCACCAGGGTTAGATAGAAAGCTTATCAATAAAGAACATTTTGATAGGTTTATAGGGAAATCTATCAAAATTAAACTAAAAACAAAATTAAAAGATCGAAAAAATTTTAAAGGTCAGTTATTGAATAGAATTAAAGATACTATAACGATACAAGATCATGACAACAGAGAAATAAAAATTGATCTAAAACTAATTGATGTATGTAGAATTGTTCCAGTATTTAAATAAAAGGTAAATTACGATGGGTTTAGAAATAATTAGAGTAGTAGATACAGTATCTGAGACTAAAGACATGGATAGAGAAATTATATTTGAAGCTATAGAAAATGCTCTCGAAACTGCTACTAAGAAAAAACATGACTACAACCTTGATGTAAAGGTAAAAATCGATAGAAATACTGGCGACTATAATACCTATAGAAGATGGATGGTTTTTGCTGATGAATCTAGAGATTTAGAAGACCCAGATATAGAATTGAGAATGATAGATGCCATTGATATCAATAAAGCAGCACAACCAGGTGAATATGTGGAAGAAGAAATTGAATCTGTAGATTTTGATAGAATCGGAGCACAAATTGCTAAGCAAGTAATTGTTCAAAAAGTTAGAGAAGCTGAAAAACAAAAAGTAATAGAACAATATAAAGATAGAGTAGGGGAAGTAATCAGTGGCGTTGTCAAAAGAATGGATAGAAATGGCTTTTATATTGACATCGGTAATAATGCAGAAGCTTTTCTACCAAGAAAAGAAATGATTGCTAAAGAAGCTTTAAGACCTCAAGATAGAATTAAATCTATTCTTAAAGGAATTAATGATGACTTAAAAGGTCCCCCATTAATATTATCAAGAGTTATGCCCGAATTCTTAATAGAATTATTTAAGGTTGAAGTACCAGAAATTACTCAAAATCTCATCACTATTGAGGGAGCCTCGAGAGATCCAGGACTAAGAGCTAAAATAGCAGTTCATTCAGATGACAAAAAAATAGATGCAGTTGGTGCATGTGTAGGAATGAGAGGGTCTAGAGTACAATCAGTTTCAAATGAACTTAATGGCGAGAGAATTGATATTATCCTATGGTCTAATAATAATGCTCAATTTGTTGTCAATGCAATGTCACCTGCTAATGTGGTATCAATTATCGTTGACGAAGAAAAAAATAGTATGGATATCGCTGTTGAAGAGGCAAAACTATCACAAGCAATTGGTAGAGGTGGTCAAAATATTAGACTAGCTAGTGAGTTAACCGGATGGAAATTAAATGTCTTAAGTGAAACTGAAGCATTAGAAAAAGATGATGAGGAAATAAAAGATAACGCTAAGATCTTCGTGGAAAAACTATCAGTTGGGGAAGACGTTGCAACCTTATTAGCACAAGAAGGTTTCTCAACAATTGATCAAGTGGCTTATGTACCCGTTAATGAATTAGAAAAAATTGATGGTTTTGATGAAACGCTTGTTAATGAATTAAGAGAAAGAGCTCAGGACCAACTTCTCGTAGAAGCAATTACAACTGAGGAAGACCTTGATGAAAATGGTCCATCAAAAAATTTAATAGAATTAGAATCTGTCACAGAAGCAATAGCTTACGCGCTAGCAAGAAATGGTATTAATGACAAAGATACACTTGCAGAACAATCAATAGATGACTTAATTGATATTGATGAAATTGATGAAACTCTTGCAGGAGAAATTATATTAGAAGCTAGAAAAGAATGGTTTGATAAAGGGGAAATAACCAGTAATCAACAAGAAGATTAAAATAAGGAATCATATATAATGTCAACAACCACTGTATCAAAACTATCACTAGCACTTAAAATATCCAGCGATAAACTGATTGGTCAACTAAAAGATGCAGGCATTGATGTAGACAATGAAGATTCAGTTATTTCAAATGATCAAAAACTACTACTTCTAAATCATCTAAGGGGAAGTCATGGCACATCTAAGCTAACCTCATCTCCAAAAAAACTAGTAGTCAATAGAAGATCTCAAAGTGAAATTAAACTTTCAGGTGGTTTTGGTACCTCAAGAACTGTTAATGTGGAAGTCAGAAAAAAACGAACTTATCTTAATAAAGATTCCTTAATGGAAGAAGCTAAAAAAGAAGCTTTAAAAGAAGACTTAAAGACTAAAGAGTTAGAACAAAAAAGAAATGCACAAGAAAAACTAGATAAAATAAAAAAAGAAAAGGAAGAACAAGAAAAGCAAACCATTGAAGTTTCTGACAATACTTTAGAAAATAATAATCAACAACCAGTTATCGAAGAAACTCAAAAAGAACACTCTTCGAAAGGTAAAAACAAAAAAAGAAAAAAAACCAAACATTTTGAAAAAGATTCTTTTGGAATGGAAGAACTGCATGTTTCAGGTAAAATTAAAAAAAGAAAAAAACGCCAAGTTAGACGCACACTAAATATCACCTCATTGGATCAAGGCCAAGGATTTGAAAAACCAAGTACCCCTATAATCAAAGAAATTAAAATTCCTAAATTTATTTCTCCTCAAGAGATAGCACAGAAACTATCTATAAAAGTAGGAGAAGTAATAACTGTAATGATGAATCAAGGAATTATGTCGAGTGGGAATGATCCTTTAGATCAAGACACAGCCATACTGTTAGTTGAAGAAATTGGTCATAAAGCAATTATTATGGATGAAAGATCTACAGAGGATTCCTTATTTGATTCCCAAGTAAATACCAATGATTTGTTTGAAAGGCCACCAGTTGTCACGATTATGGGACATGTTGATCATGGTAAAACTTCTCTACTTGATTATATTAGAAAAACTAAAGTTACAGAATCAGAAGCAGGTGGGATAACACAACATATCGGTGCTTATTCAATAGATCATAATAATAAAGCAATAACTTTTTTAGATACTCCAGGTCACGCAGCATTTACACAAATGAGAGCAAGAGGAGCCAATGTAACTGATATTGTAATACTTGTAGTCGCAGCTGATGATGGAGTTAAACCTCAAACAATTGAAGCGATAGAGCATGCAAAATTAGCAAATGTGCCATTAATCGTAGCTATAAATAAAATTGATAAACCGGATGCTGATTTAGAAAAAGTTAAATCAGAACTTCTTTCAAATGAAATAATTCCAGAAGAACTTGGTGGTGAATACCTATTTGTTAATGTTTCTGCAATTAGTGGAGAAGGTGTCGATACATTACTCGAAACCATCCTTTTACAAGCTGAAGTCCTAGATTTAAAAGCGCCAAACGAAGGTAGATCTATTGGTACAGTTTTAGAATCAGGTATTGAGAGTGGTAAAGGTGCTGTAGCAACGATACTAATTAGAGAGGGAAAATTAAATAAGGGAGATTTAATTATTGTAGGTGAAGAGTTTGGAAAAGCTAGAATACTGATTAATGAAGAAAATAAAGACTTAGAATCTGTGGTGCCATCTATGCCAGTAAAAGTTTATGGACTATCTGCTGCTCCTAATTCAGGTGATGAAATGAGGGTAATAGATACTGAAAGACAAGCCAAGGATATAGCTATTCAAAGAAAACAAAACAACAGAACCAATACTCTTAATGAACAACAAATTTTAAAAATGAAAAACTTCATGGAGAATCCAAATAGTGGAGAATTGAAATCCATACCTATAATGATTAAAGCTGATGTTCATGGAAGCTCAGAAGCAATAAAAGATTCACTTATAAAGCTATCTACAGAAGAAATTCATATAGATATTGTCTCTTCCGGAGTGGGAGGTATCAATGAATCGGATATAAACCTTGCTGAAGCCTCAGATGCATTCATTATTGGTTTTAATGTTAGAGCAGACACAACTGCAAAGAAATCCATTAAAAATTCAGCTGTAGATATAAAGTATTACAGCATAATTTATGAAACTATAGATGATATTTCAAATATGATTAAAGGGTTATCTGCCCCAGTTATTAAAGAAGAAATTTGTGGAATAGCAGAAGTTAGAGATATTTTTGATTCCCCAAAGATTGGAAAAATTGCTGGTTGCTTAGTACTTGAGGGCACTGTTATCAAATCTAACCCTATAAGAGTTCTTAGAGATAATACTGTTATATTTGAAGGTGAATTAGAATCTCTAAGAAGATTTAAAGATGATGTTCAAGAAGTTAAGTCAGGCACGGAGTGTGGCATTGGAGTTAAAAACTATAACGATGTTAAAGCAGGTGATCAAATCGAGTGTTTTAGAAATATAGAAGTTAAATCATAAATGCCAAATGATTTTTCAGCTAATAAGAGAATCGAGGTAAAGATACATCGAATTATTAGTGAGACAATAAGCCATAAAATAAAAGATAAAAGACTTAAGAATATTATTATCACTGAAGTAAATCTCACCAAAGATTTATCTTATGCAAGAATTTATTTTACTTCTCTTAATCATGAAAATTTGAAAAAAGAAAACACAGCTACCTTAGACAAAGCAATTGGCTTTCTAAGAAATGAAATCAGCAACAAACTTTCAATAAAAAAAGTTCCACAACTTAACTTTATCTTTGATACAAAAGAAGAGGACGCAAATCATATAAATAAATTAATTGATTCTGCAATTGAGAATGATAAAAAATAATATAAATGGGTTCTTCTTATTTGATAAACATTCACACATATCTTCTAACCAGGCATTGCAAAAAGTAAAGAAGTTATTTGGCGCTAAAAAAGCTGGACATACAGGTACTCTTGACCCATTAGCCACAGGTCTGCTCCCCATATGCTTTGGTGAAGCGACAAAGGTTTCCTCTTATCTCCTGCATTCATCCAAGACCTATCTCGTAACAGCAAAGCTAGGAGAACTAACTGATACTGGTGATACAGATGGTAAAATTATTGATTCTCAATCTATTTCTAAAATAAATCAGTCTGATTTTAAAAAATATTTGAATACATTATTAGGAGAATCCTATCAAAAACCTCCCATGTTTTCTGCAGTCAAAATTAATGGCAAACGACTCTATAAGCATGCGATCAAAGGAGAGGTTATTGAAAGAGATTGCAGAAAAATATTTATATATAAAATAACATTAAAAAGCTTAACTAATAATGAATTTCAGCTTGAAGTACAATGCAGTAAAGGTACTTATATTAGGGTATTGATAGAAGATATAGCAAAAAATATGTCTAATATGGCACATGTAAAAGAGTTAAGAAGAACCAGTATAGAGCTTCTTGAAAACTATAATATGTATAGCTATAGTCAAATGACCAGTATGTCAAAAAAAGAACTTTATAATTGCATTCATCCTTTAGATATCGTGTTTAAAAATATAACTAAAATTAAAATTAATTCAAATCAAACGATTAAATTTAATCACGGCCAAACTATTAATATTGCAAGTCAAAAATTAGATATTGGTGAAACAATAATTATATACAATGAAAAAAATTACCTTCAAGGAATTGGGACATCACTATCTGAAAATATAATTAAGCCAACTAAAGTATTTAATTTGAATTAAATGTTAATTATGTTGTTGTTGAATTGAATAAACTATGTAGAATAGCGTCTGAATTAAATAAATAATAAATAAAATGTCTTTAGCAACTGATAAAAAGAAAGAAATTATTGAAAAACATAAAACATCCAGTGATGACACTGGCTCTGCTAATGTCCAAATAGCTTTACTGTCTGAACAAATTGATACACTAATGGGTCACTTTGAAAATCATAAAAAAGATCATCACTCAAGAAGAGGTCTTCTTATGATGGTCAATAAAAGAAGGAAGCTTCTTGATTATATGAAAAATAAAAATCTTACAGCTTATAAAAAACTTATATCAGATCTAGGCTTAAGAAAATAATAATAAAACGAACTGTATTCTTTAGTTCGAAGATTTGTAAGGAAAATAATTGTGAGTGAAATATCAAAAAAGATCTTATTAGGAGATCAAGAACTACTAATTGAAACAGGAAAAATTGCTAGGCAAGCCAATGGATCAGTAATGATTACATGCGATGGAACAACAATTCTAGCCACCGTAGCAGCTAGAAAAGAAGCCAATCCAAATCAAAGCTTCTTTCCATTATCTGTCAACTATCAAGAAAAAACATACGCCGCTGGTAAAATACCAGGTGGCTTCTTTAAAAGAGAAGGACGGCCTTCAGAAAAAGAAACGCTTATTTCTAGGCTAATTGATAGACCCTTAAGACCATCTTTTCCAAAAGGCTTTATGAATGAAGTGCAAGTTATCTTGACAGTAATGAGTCTTAATCCAGAAGTCCAAACCGATGTAATAGCTATGATTGGAGCATCTGCAGCGTTATCAATATCTGATCTTCCATTCAACGGACCAATCGGTGGTGCTCGAGTAGGGTATATCAATGGTAATTATGTTCTCAACCCAAGTCTATCCAGTATGGATGATTCCAAATTAAACTTAATGGTTGCAGGTACAAAAGATGCAATATTGATGGTTGAATCAGAAGCAAATGAACTATCTGAAGAAGTTATGCTAGGTGCTGTAATGTATGGACATGAGCAAATGCAAACAGTTATTGATGCAATACAAGAATTGAAAGATGAAGTTGGTAAAGAACAATGGCAAGTTGAAGAAATTACAAAAGATCCTTCTCTTGTAAAACTAGTTAATGATCTTGCATTTGATAGAATTACATCTGCATATCAAATTGCGGATAAAGTTGAAAGACAACAAAAGCTCGAAGAAATTAGAACCCATATTGATAATGAAACTAGCGATGAAGATTCAGAATACGATGCATCTGATATCAAAGATGAAATTAAAGCAATAGAAAAATCAATAGTTAGAGACAGAATCTTAAATGGTGATCCAAGAATTGATGGACGAGACACGACTACAGTCAGAAATATAGATGTAGAAGTTGATGTCTTAGAAAGAACTCATGGTTCAGCTTTGTTCACCAGAGGTGAAACACAAGCAATTGTAGTAGCAACATTAGGAACAGAACGATATTCCCAAATTATTGATGCTCTCGAAGGTGAATATAAAGATAAATTTATGCTTCACTATAATTTTCCACCATATTCTGTTGGTGAAACAGGGTTTATAGGTTCTCCAAAAAGAAGAGAAATTGGCCATGGTAAATTAGCAAGAAGAGCTCTTGAAGCTGTATTACCTGATATGTCAACTTTCCCCTATACCATTCGTCTGGTTTCAGAAATAACAGAATCTAATGGCTCTAGCTCTATGGCAACTGTTTGTGGCTCAAGTCTTGCCTTAATGCATGCTGGTGTTCCAATTAAGGCTCCTGTAGCTGGAATTGCTATGGGATTAGTAAAAGATGGTGATAAATACCAAGTACTGACTGATATTCTTGGTGATGAAGATCATTTAGGAGATATGGATTTTAAAGTAGCTGGAACCACTGAAGGTATAACAGCATTACAAATGGATATAAAAATAGATGGAATAACAAAATCAATCATGGATGATGCTCTTGTTCATGCAAAAACAGCAAGACTTCATATCTTGGATAAAATGAATGAAGTAATTAACAAACCTTCTGATGAATACTCTAACTATGCTCCTTCCATAATTACGATTACTGTAGCAAAAGATAAAATTAGAGATGTAATTGGAAAAGGTGGAGCAACTATAAAATCTCTTACGGAGATAACTGGCGCTCAAATTGACATCAATGATGATGGTATTGTAACTATTGCTTCTGTTGATAAATCCTCTGGTGAATTAGCGAAAGAAAAAATTGAACTTTTAACAAAAGATGTAGAGTTAAATACCATCTATGAGGGTCGAGTAGCAAAAATTATGGACTTTGGAGCATTTGTAACAATCTTGCCTGGTAAGGATGGATTAGTTCATATCTCAGAAATATCGAATGAACGAGTCGAATCTGTTGATAAAGTCCTGAGTGAAGGCCAAATAGTGAAAGTCAAAGTTATTGAAATCGATAGACAAAAAAGAATAAGATTATCAATTAAAGCAATAGAAAACGAAAAAGAAGAAGAAACTACTACTGAAGAGAGCTAAAAGCTATCTTGCATCACTGTATTGCTTATCAGATATTTCTCTTCTTTCTTGAGCTTCTAAAGTTAAACTTGCTACAGGCCTAGCTTCTAATCTTTTTAGGCCAATTTCTTCGCCTGTTTCATCACAATAACCATAGTTTCCTGATTTAATTTTATTGAGTGAAGTTTGAATTTTTCGTAATAATTTTCTCTCTCTATCACGGGTTCTGAGTTCTAAACCAAATTCTGATTCTTGTGATGCTCTATCATTTGGGTCTGCAAGATTATTGCTTTCTTTTTGCATATGATCCACTGTTTTACCTGCTTCATCTTCAAGTTGTGCTTTCCATGCATTTAAAATCTTTGTGAAATGATTTAATTGTCTTTTAGACATATATTTTTCTTTAGCTCTAGGCTTATAACTATCTATACCAAATTGTTGGATGAGAGAACCGTTAACATTGTTTATTTTTTTTGTTTTCATTATTTCAGTATTAAATTTATGAGACAAAAGGATTATACTGAGAATATAACTTTTGTGAAGTGTTTATGAACTAGGATTTATTAAGTTTAATTTATCAGTCCAGTTTTCATTTATATTAGTGCATTGCACTTCAGTATAAATTCCACCACGTACATTAAATTTAACCTTAACCTCTATGTAATTTGGAAGCATAATATTTACCAAATCATCACATATTTTATTTGTAATTGCTTCATGGAATGATCCAATATCGCGATAACTACCCATGTATAGTTTTAAAGATTTTAGTTCAATGCATAAATCTCTAGGAATATATTTAATGAATACAATAGCGAAGTCTGGTTGACCAGTTTTAGGGCAAAGACATGTAAACTCAGGGACTTCAATTTTTATCAGATAATCTTTATTGATATTCGGATTATCAAAAGATTCGAGAATATTTAATTGGTCATTCATTATTCTTAGGTTATTTAATGATTATATTGAATATTTTAATGTATATATCTTTGAATTACTCTAAAATAAAGTCTTATTCTATAAGTTTTTTTATGCGATTAAGTAAAATAAAACTCTCAGGCTTCAAAACTTTCGTTGAACCAACGACCCTTGTGCTACCCTCAAATCTTGTCGGAATTGTTGGTCCCAATGGATGTGGCAAATCAAACGTAATAGATGCTGTTAGATGGGTCTTAGGTGAATCATCTGCTAAGTATTTAAGGGGAGAATCTATGTCTGATGTCATATTCAATGGTTCATCTTCTAGGAAACCTGTTAGCACTGCTTCAATAGAGCTCTTTTTTGATAATTCTGAAAAAAAACTTGGTGGTGAATACTCAAATTACAATGAAATATCAACTAGACGGGTAATTTCAAGAGATGGACAATCACAATATTTTTTAAATGGAACTAAATGCAGAAGAAAAGATATCACTAGCTTGTTTTTAGGTACAGGTCTTGGACCAAGAAGTTATGCAATTGTTCAACAAGAAATGATTTCAGGTCTTATTGAAGGAAAACCTGAAGAAATGAGATTATTTCTAGAAGAGGCAGCAGGGATTTCAAAATACAAACAAAAACGTAAAGAAACAGAATCACGCATTAAAAACACAAAAGAAAATCTAAATCGTTTAAACGATCTGAAAGATGAAATAGAGAAGCAAATTAAAAGGCTTAAAAAACAAGCCAATGAAGCTGACAGATATAAAACTTTAAAAAATAGAGAAAAACAAATCGCAGTTGAAATAATTCTTACAAGGATTAATATTTTAAAAGAACAAGCTGAATCCAATAAAACTGAATCTAAACAATATCAAAGTTCTTACGATAACAATCTAACCGTTCTTAGAAAGATTGAAGCAGATATTGAAGAAATAAGAATTAAAGATAGTCAAAATGCTACCTTATTTAATGATAAGCAAAAACAGCATTTTGAACTACAAGCTAATATAGCTAGGCTTGAACAATCAATTGAATATGAAAAAGAACTTGAGTCACAAAAAACTACTAATGCTGAGGATTTAAAAAAAGAACTCATTAGACTAAACATTGAACTAGATGAAGATACAAAAAATATTGAAATCAATAAAACAGAACTAATAGCTGTTGATAAGAATAATCAAAATGCACAAAACATAGTCAATAAATTAAAAACAGAAATAGAAGTTTTGGATCATGAGATCCTATTAGAGACTAAAAATAATGAAAATATTACACATCAATTGAATGATGCAAAAACATCAACAGAAACAGAAAATGTTAAAATTATGATGCTAACTAAGCAATTAACTAGCACAGAGAAACAAAAGATAACTATTGAAAACTTAAATGAAATAAAAAAATCATTCGCTGTATTAAAGAGTGAACTAATTAAGTCTAATAATATTATCCATGAAGACTTTTCAAAAGTTATAGAATCTAAAATTAGTGAGATAGACGAAAAATTAATTCAATTAACCAATGAGTTCCAATCTATTGCTAATGAAATAAAAGCCAATGAAGATCAACTAAAAGTTTCAAAATATAAGCACAATGAATCAAAAGTGTTAATGAATGATCTTACTCTAAATAAAGAACATTCAGATAAAGAACGAAGCAATCAATCCAACAAAAGAAATACTCTAAAACAAAAGCTAAACTCACTTTTACCAAAATCTCAAACATTGGAGATTCAAATAGAATCTAAAAAGTCTGTAATAAATGCACTTGAAATCGCAATTAATAGAATAGAAAATCAAATTATACAACTTAAAACAAAATCACTACAAATAACTAAAGAGCCCACAAAGCAAGATACAAATGAAGATGAAATAAGAAAAAATTTAGAAACATTACTGAACAATAGCTTAAGTTCTGAATCAGAACTAAATACTCTTAGAAAAAATAATGAAGCTAGTCAATCTCACCTTAGAAATCTTGAAATAGATAGAA
>JABHDX010000093.1 GCA_018672815.1 Gammaproteobacteria bacterium
AACCTTTTCACTAGAAAGGTTATTTATTTTTTCAAGTTTAAGCTTATCGCCCTTACTCGCTCTGTATTGTTTTCCACCTGATTTAAATATCGCGTACATCTTAATGTTCCCTTTTGTGCAATCTTTCTAAGAAACTCGCAATTCTATAGATATAAGCTTTTTAATTCAATAACTTTAAAGGCTTTGGTATATTGTCACTTCTAAAAACATACAAAATATAAAATGCTTCAAAGTACAACTACATTAGAAAAAGAAAAAGTCATCATCAATGATCTAAGATCACTTGTCGATAATGACTGGAAAGCTATGGATCAAGAAATCCAAAATCAACTGGATAGTGATATCGGCTTAATCAACAGTATCTCTCATTATATTATCAATAGTGGGGGTAAAAGACTAAGACCTCTTATAGTTCTCATCGCCTGTAATGCTTGTGGTTTTATGGCAAATCGAGAGAAAAATATAAAAGCAGCGGCTATGATTGAGTTTATCCATACTGCCACACTCTTGCATGATGACGTGGTAGATGATTCGGATACTCGCAGAGGAAGTATTACTGCTCATCGTAATTTTGGCAATGAATCAACTATTCTTGTTGGTGACTTTCTTTATTCCAGAGCTTTCCAAATCATGGTTGAAATAGGTCATATGAGAATCATGGAAATTATGTCTGATGCAACCAATACTATTGCTGAAGGCGAAGTTTTACAATTGATACATTGTGGCAATCCCGACACAACTGAAAAACAATACATGGATGTAATCTACAGAAAAACAGCAAAATTATTTGAATCTGCAACCACTATAGGTGCGGTTCTATCCGACCAATCAAAACTGATTGAAGATTGTTTAAGAACCTATGGAAAAGAATTAGGTATAGCATATCAATTGATTGATGATGTCCTAGATTACAGTTCATCATCAGAAATTATTGGTAAAGACATTGGAGATGATCTTTCAGAAGGAAAACCAACCTTGCCATTGATTTATGCTCTAGAACGTTGTAATCCCAACATGCAACTTATGATTAGAGAAGCAATCACTAATAAAGATTCAAGTCACAGTAAAGAGATCTTTCAATGCGTTATTGATACGGGATCTTTAGCATTAACTGCAGAACAAGCTCAGATTGCCTCAAAAAGAGCGATTGATGCGTTAAATGATTTACCAAATAATCAATTTAAAGATGCCTTGATTCAACTTGCAAAATACACAATAGAAAGAATCTACTAATACATTTCAAAAGTTCCATGACCTCAAAAGAAATAAATCAAAGTGAAGTATTGGTAGCAAGCTTCTATCAATTCATCGATTGGCAAGATTTTAAAACCTTAAAATTAGAATTAGAAGCAATCTGTGAGAAAAAAAATATTTTGGGCACAATATTGCTTGCGCCTGAAGGCATTAATGGAACCATCTCAGGAGAAAAAAGATCCATTGAATCAGTAATTAATTTTTTGAAAAAAGATCCAAGAATGAAAACCTTAGAACCCAAGTATTCTATTGCATACGGTAAAACTTTTTACCGTATGAGAATCAAATTAAAAAAAGAAATTGTATCAATGGGAATTGATACAACAAAACCTGCTAAGAAAACAGGGACCAAAATACATGCCAGAGATTGGAATCAGGTTCTACTAGATCCTGAGGTTATTATAATAGATACCAGAAATGATTATGAAAACTCGATAGGAAGCTTCAAAGGTTCGATTGATCCTAAAACAAAATCATTTCGAGAATTTCCAGAATGGGTGGAAAAAAAATTAAAGCCGTTAATGGATAAAAAAAATGAGAAAAAAGTTGCCATGTTTTGTACTGGTGGCATTCGTTGTGAGAAAGCCTCATCTTACCTCTTAGATTCAGGCTTTAATGAAGTACTCCAACTAAATGGTGGCATATTAAAATATCTTGAAGAAATTGATCCTGAGGAAAGCTTATGGGAAGGCGAATGCTTTCTTTTTGATGAGCGAGTCTCAATCCAACATGGTTTAATAGAAGGCAATTATTCAATGTGTCATGCATGCAGGATGCCCATAGATGAAAATGACATGAAAAGTGAACACTATATTGAAGGTATCAGTTGTCCAAATTGCTTTGGAACACACTCAGAAGAAAGAAAAAAGAGGTTTACTGAAAGACAAAAGCAAATATCATTGGCTAAAAAAAGGAATGAACCACATATCGGAAAGAAATTTTAAAACTAATTTCTATAATTCCTCAACAAGAATAAATTGACCCAATATTTGTGACTCAAAAGATACTGTGTTGTTATCTCCATTAATAAAGCTCCCTACTTCCTTTCGGACCCTAGGTAAAAGCTCATATTCTTCAGTAATCACATTAAACACATAAGGTCTTATCATTTCTGGACGCTTAACCTTTTCCTTGTCGTAACTTATTGTGACTACTGCTGGAGCATTGAGTGTCGTTCTATGGGGGCCAAAAAATATGGATTCAGAAACAGCATTGGGATGAATGGGCATCATTTCAGTTGGAGAAAGCTTATTTTGTGTTCCAATAACAGCTGTAAAATTATCTTTAGCAGAATCAAGGTAATCTGAAATCTCCATGTATTCATTA
>JABHDX010000094.1 GCA_018672815.1 Gammaproteobacteria bacterium
GAAAGGCTTGATCCTCATGATGGAGATATTATTTTCTTTGGAGCGGATCAGTCAAATATTGTAAATGCCTCTTTAGGCGCTCTTAGGGTAAAGTTGGCTGAAGATTTTAATTTAATTAACGAAGGTTGGTTTCCTGTTTGGGTTATTGATTTTCCTATGTTTCATTGGGATCCTAAAGAAAAGAGATGGATGTCCGAACATCATCCTTTCACTTCACCCATCAACTTATCAGATGATGCATTGATAGAAAATCCAGGCGATACTTTATCAAGAGGGTATGACTTGGTATTGAATGGCAGTGAAATTGGCGGAGGATCGATAAGAATCCACTCTCAAGCAATGCAACAAGCTGTTTTTCAAGTTCTTGGAATTGATCCAGAAGAGGCCAATGAGAAATTTGGATTTTTTCTTGAAGCACTAAAGTATGGTTGTCCACCTCATGGGGGGATTGCCTTTGGCATTGATCGAATAGTGATGCTTATGACTGGATCCACTAGCATTCGTGAGGTCATTGCTTTTCCAAAAACTCAAACGGCAAGTTGCCTATTAACTGATGCACCAAGTCAAGCAGGAAAAGGACAACTAAAAGAATTAGGAATTTCAACAAAAGAACAAAAATAAATATAAAGAATTGAAAATTTTCATTCTAATTTGTTTGTAGATCATTGATAATAGTCCTGAAATTTATACTGAAAAATCACTGAGATGCCTCAACATAAACCAATTACCAAATATTTAGCACTAATCTATAATGCCGGTAAAGTTAGGCTAGGTTTTTTAATTATGGCCTGTGCTCTTGCTGGAATAGCTGTTTCTCCATCCACAAATTTAAATGGTTTAGAAATTTTTGCTCTAGCTGTCTATGTGCTTGTTGCCTCATCAGCTTCTGGTGCGTTCAACCAATGGTATGAAAGAGATATAGATGCCGTGATGGAAAGAACTAAAGATAGACCATTTGTCACTAAGGAGCTTTCCCCAACAAAACTTTGGAATTTATGGTTAATTATCATTAGTTTACTAGCTCTATACGCCACTTATAAAGTGAGTAATCTAGAGGCAGCAATTTATTTATTTGCAGGTATTTTTACTTACGGTATTGTCTATACTGTTTGGCTCAAAAGAAGAACGTGGATGAATATTGTAATTGGTGGGTTGGCGGGTAGTTTTGCAGTATTGGTCGGTTCGGCAGCAGCAGGTAATACATTTGCTATGGGTCCATTAATACTCTCTGTTGTTTTATTTTTATGGACTCCACCTCATTTCTGGGCTCTAGCCATTGGGTATAAGGAAGAGTATGCTAAGGCCAATATACCAATGTTACCTGTAGTTGTTGGAAATAAGATTACAAGCCAGGCTATTTTTTGGCACACATTAGTTTTAGTTCTTCTCTCATTATCATTAATTCTTTATAAAATGAGTTGGATTTATTTTATTTTTGCTTTGAGTGGAGGCAGTTATTTTCTCTATTGTTCTTTTTTACTTTTAAAGGATCAATCAAAAGCTTTAGCAAGGAAAACATTTTTTGCTTCAATATTTCATCTAGGACTTCTTTTATTAGGTACCATGTTTGATGCTATGATATTTGACTAATAAATATTTAAGGTTGATTGCTTCATGTACAAAACAATTAAAGTATTCTTTTATATAGCTGTTCTTGGTTCAACATCCTGTTCTTTTCAGCAAAGCATTAAATTTGAAGACATTAGTTTTGAAGCAGGAGTAGCTGATGTTGGTGTTAATAGTTCAGGACCCTCATTTATTGATTATGACAATGATGGTGATATTGATATATATGTTAATACTGAGTATCACGGCGATGGTCAGGGTAATCGATTATATGAAAATAATGGAAGTGGAAGTTTTATTAATGTTGCAGTTGAGAGAGGGGCAGATAACAAGAATGCTCTAGGTCGAGGTGCATCTTGGGGGGATTACGATAATGATGGCGACATGGACTTAGTTGTATCAAACCTACCTTCATCAGGGGAACCTAAAATACCACCTACAAGTCTTTTTAAAAACCTATTAGTGGAAACTGGAGATGCTAATTTTAAAAATGTCACCGTACAGTCAGAGTTATTTAGAGCTAATGTTAAAGAAGATCGAGAGATTGGCGGCATCGGTGATACAGGTGCTGGTGTTGCTTGGGCTGACTATGATAATGATGGCGATTTAGATCTTTATTGGAAATGTGCTGATTATGATATTGATAATGCATTGTTTCGTAATAATGGAGATGGAACGTTTACTGATGTGACCGAAGAGGCAGGAGCTGGAATAATAGATTTGGTTGTAGAGGCCGGTTCTCAAGGTTCACCCAATTGGACTGACGTTAATCAAGATGGCTGGATAGATCTCTTAGTCACAAATGAAGGGTCTGAAAAGATATTATTTCTAAATCAAGCAAATGGAACTTTTAAAAATATTACAAGGTCTTTTAGGCCTCCAAGTGGTACTGTTTTTTTAAATCCAGGTAATGCTAATGGAGCTTGTATTGGAGATATAGATAATGATGGTGATATGGATGTTTTTCTACCAACAGCAGACCAGTCCAATAGGCTTTATATCAGTCTTCTAAGTGATACTGGAAGCTTGTCTTATAAAGATATATCACTTTCTTCTGGTATTGATCATAAATCAGGTGCAAGAGGATGCACTATGGGAGATTTTGATAACGATGGATTGATAGACATTTATGTGAATAATGGCGGACTACAAAATACTTTAATCAATGATGTTATTAATTTACCAATTTTTGTCCAATTCTATATTGCAATTGAGCCAGCTTATAACAAATTATTTAAAAATAATGGTAATTTAACTTTCAGTGATATAACAGAAGGTTCTGGTTCAAATATTCTAGGTATAGGAAGCGGTGTGGGGAATGCAGATTTAGATGATGATGGTTTTCTGGATCTATTTTTAACCAATAGAACATTTTATAATTCAGAAAAACAAATTACAGAATCTGATCGTAATTATCTTTTAAGGAATAAAGGTAATGATAATAATTGGATAAAGATTGAACTTACTGGAACCAAAAGTAATACCAATGCTTATGGAGCTAGAGTCAAAGTGATGGCTGGAGACTCTATTCAGTATCGAGAACACACAAGTGCTCATGGGTATAATTCGGCAAATGATTATAGACTGCATTTTGGCTTGGCAGATGAAGAGCATATCGATTTGATCGAAATTATTTGGCCAAGTGGCGAGAGAGATCTTTTAACAGATATTGCAGTTAATCAGACATTATCTATTGAAGAATAAAAAATATAAGAACACCTTATGATTTCATACAAAAGAAGATTAGCTTTAAAATCATTAGCTGCACTACCTGCTTCGGCACTTTTTAATAATGGACTAAAAGCTGAAACAAGTTCAGATATTATCATTATTGGCGCAGGATTATCTGGGCTAACAGCAGCATTAATTTTACAAGATGAAGGTTATAAAGTAACAGTACTTGAGGCTGATAATAGAGTTGGTGGAAGGGTATTATCAGAAAGAGGAGTGCCTGGTAGCCCCGAAACTGGAGGAACAGCTTTTGGTTCTGGTTATGCTAGAATTATTGATATTTCTGAGCGATTGGGTGTTGAGCTTATAGATCTCAATCCAATCATTCCTTATTTTAGAAAAAGAGAGCTGGC
This sequence comes from Gammaproteobacteria bacterium, assembly GCA_018672815.1. The sequence goes on from JABHDX010000094.1 coordinate 3,651, forward strand.
ATTGGATCAGACAATTATTCCAATGAATGAATGGCCTGATCATCCAAAAAATCTACTACCAAGAGAAATGAAGCAATTACCACCCAATGCTTTTTTTCATCAATATTTAGGAGAGCGAAACCCATTAGAGGCAAACAATGAATGGATGAATCCAAAGTATTACATTCATGATATTTCTGTCCATGATTGGTTGATAAGTGAGGGTTTTAATTCTGATTTTATTGATCTGGTTTATAATCTAAATATCAGCCATGGGCATACTGCAAAAGATGTTTCAATTTTAATGCTGATGTTTGTTAATGCATTTAGCAATTCTCAAAGCCGACTTGGTTTGAGTACCAGTTATACTGCGAAAGGGGGGAACATGAGTATCCCTGAAGCAATGGCCGATAATTTATATAAACCCGTACTGATGAATAAGTCAGTAAGAGCTATTTCAACACAATCCACAAAAGCTGAAGTGGTTTGTGGAGATGGGACAAAGTATCGAGCTGACCATGTGATTTGCTCCATCCCATTTTCAGTCTTAAAAAATATTGATATTGCTCCAATTATCCAAGGACCTCAGGCTGAAGCAATTCAAAAGCTTCGTTCTCAAAAAATCAATATGTTACACCTTGTACCTAAATCTAATTTTTGGGAAGAAGATGGCATGAGTCCAAGCATGTATACAGACAGTTATGCAGGCATGGTTCTGGCAGAAAGAAAAGGAGAAAATCCTCAAACTGTAACGAGTTTAACAGCCTGGTTAAGAGGCGGTATTGCTGAAAAATTAGATTTGATGACAACAAAAGATGCTATTAAAACCGTAATGAATTCTATTGAAGAGTTAAGGCCAGCGGCAAAAAATAAATTAGAAGCAGTGGCTTATCATTCATGGTCATTGAACCCTTTTTCTCAGGGTGATTGGTCCTACTGGGGACCAGGACAGATTACAGCATTTGGACGACATATTGGGAATAGACATGGACAAATTCATTTTTGTGGTGAGCATACTGCTGTATCGAATAGAGGTATGGAGGGTGCTATGGAATCTGGAGAGAGAGCTGCATTTGAGATTATGGGAATTATTTAATTATCACCATGGAATGACTCTTCCATCTTCGTAATCAATGAATTTTCCATTATCGTCCATATTTATTTCCTCAATCAATTCGACCATTTTAGTGACACTTTCTTGAGTTTCAATGGCACCAGGTAATTTAATTCCAGGAGTTGTATTAACCATTCCTGGAGATAAAACAACGGCTGTAATACCTTGCTTTTTTGTTTCAAATGATAAGGTATACATCATACTATTCAGAGCTGATTTGCTCATTGCATAGCTATACATCATAGGTATTTTTAGCCTTTCACCAAAAGAACTTGCTTTACTAGATAAAGCGATTATCTTTCCATTTTGAGACTTTTTTACATTTGGTATGAAAGCTTGAATTATTTTTAATGGACCAAGTGCATTAATTTCAAAGCTTTGTCTAGTAATGTCTTCTTCGACTCCTGAAATTTTTTTGAAACTAGATCGATATCTAGGAGTCAATGCTGCATTACTTAAAAGGAGATCAATAGTTTGATTGCTGTATTTTTTTGCCAAAGCACTGATGTCTTCATTGTCAGTGACATCTAGTTTTTCAACTACAATATTGGGTTTATCTTTTGCAAAAGTATTCAATTCTAAAGAGGTTTCTGGTTGACGGGTTGTTGCAATAATATTCCAATTTTTTTCACTGTATTGTTTAACAAACTCAAGCCCGATATTTCTATTTGATCCAGTAATTAATAGAGTCGGTTGTTTGTTATCAAAAGCTTCTAATTGAAAAGATAAAAAATTAGTGAGGATGCCAAATATCACTATGTAAATGTTAAATGTTATTTTATTCTGCATCTTTATAATATTTTATTGAGGCTTTTGATTATGCCCTATTGGTGGAAAACTACTAGGATCACACTCTTGAGGTGCTGCTAAGATAACACCTTGATACAGTTTTTCTTCAGTTTCTACACTTTCTTGAGTGACCCCAGCTATCTTCTCCCAATCACTTGGCTCAAAGACTTCTTCTTCAAGGTCAAATGTAGAATGTCTATTAGTAGCTAGCATATTGAGAAAAACATCCAAAAAATCATGAGCTTCCTTTTTAAAATCATTGACTTCATATAATCCTGATCTAATGAGGTTTTCCTTGGACTGGTTCAGTTTTTTTAATGCTTCTTCCATTGCTTTTAGTCCGGTATTTAGACTGTCTAATTTATCTAGATATTCTTGATTATTCGATTCTACATGAGGGACTAATAGATCATGCAGAATGTAATCTTGAGCTACCAAGCGATTGAGAGAGAAGTCTAAATAATCGCAACTCACTACATAAAAATTAATTAATCCTGGATCAATATGACTCTTATCCAAACTTTTTGTAAATGCTCTTCTTACCTGCGATAGATGTGTTCGCTCAGTCATTACATGAGTTTGATAATTTTTACTGACTGATTTCTTCATAGATCTATTATAGATCACATATTAATAATTTTTTGTCAGTAATTGATCCCATAAATAATTTACTATCAAAAATTGCACCCACACTTGTTGTAGAAATATCTTCTCCATTACTTAAAAAAAGCTCCTCTATTGTTGCCTCTGAATTAAAATCCCATTTAATTTGAAATACTTGTGAGGGAGCAGGCATAATTTCTTCCTTTTGAAAGGATATAAAATGTTGAATTAAGGCCATAACTTTGGGTATAGCAGCAACAATTAAATCATCATTAGAAGAAACATTAATATTATCAGGCGAACCATTTATTTTTATGGTTTCTAGTTTTTTCAATACTCCATTATTTTCATTGATAGAGAAGATAGCGATTCTTTTAGCAGCTGTTTCTGATGCAAATAAATATTTGTTATTTTTAGAAGTATTAATACCAGAAATTTGTGATAAATTTTCAGCAGCAACACTTGCTGAATCTCCATTAAAATAAATAATCTTTGACATAGGTCTACCGAGTTGTTCTTGAATTTTGCCAAATGCTGTCTCAGCACCTTTATCGTTTCCTAAATAGAACTTATTTTGTGCCATTAATACAAGAGCATTAGGGCTTTTAAAAAGAGGATCAGTTATCGTTTGCTGATGCATAAATAAACCATTTTCATCTTCTGAAAAAAGTTCAACATTTTCAGGTTCCAACTCTCTATTTTTAGGGTGATTGATAATTCCTAAATGTCTTTTACCATTAGTATCAATATATAGACTAATACCATGTGGTCGAAAATGAGGCGGTTGTTGATTTAATGCCAGCTCTACTTTATAAGGAGTTTTTTTGAGATTAATTTTAACTACAGTGCCTTGAATATCATCCCCTGTGATAAGAGCAGCACGGTCTTCAAGAGAGAGGTAAGCTATTCCTCTTTCAAAATCTATTTCAAGATCTTCAGCGCTTCCATTGATTGGTAAAGCCGAACAGACATCTGGTGTCTTGACTGTTAAAGTCTTAAAAACATCCATTCTATTAGCCATGTAGAGTGAAAAAAGTACAACCAGAGCAATTATTAATAGCAGTCCTTTAATTATCATTTTAAACATATATTACATCTCTTCGCTTTTCTTAAATTAAATAAGTTTAAAATCTTACTTGTTATTCTGCTCACTATCGAGCAATATTTGATTCTATGAAAATTCAATCAAAACCATCTAATTACTCTCCTGAAGAATTTGGAATAAAATTTGGACCTTGGCAACTAATGCCTGATATTGAAAAGAGGCATTTATTCACCTTATTTTTTGGAGCTTTTTTTGGCATCGCAACCATGGCTTTTGTTAATGTTTTTGGGCCATATATTTTTGACAATATACTGAATATTCCTAAATCAGAGCAAGGAAGGTTAGCAGGCAACTTGACTGCAGTACAAGAAATAGTCGTGCTTTCAGTAATTGGCTTCTGCGGTGCTTTGTCTGATCGAGTTGGTAGGAGATTGGTCTACTCTATCGGTTTTTTAATTTTAGGAATAGGTTATTTCTTATACCCATTGGCTTCTACTTCAACTGAACTAATAATATTTAGAATGATTGTAGCACTTGGTTGCGCTTGTAATACTGTGATGCTGCCTACTGTAGCTAACGATTATACTCATGAGGTAACTCGGGGTAAGATGATTGCAACTACTTCTATTTTTAATGGACTTGGCTTAGTTCTTTTGATTAGTACCTTCAGAAATCTACCGACTGAATTTAGTGAGAGATGGGGATTTGATCCAGTTTGGTCAGGTATTTATACGTCTTGGTTCGTTGCTGGCTTAGTAGTTTTTGTATCAGCAGTACTATTCTTTAATCTAAAAAAAGGAGCTCCAGCCCAGGTTTCTAACAAAGAACCTTACTTTGCAACACTTAAAATTGCTTTCAAGGCAGCTAAAAATCCAAGAATTGCACTGGCCTATACTGCTGGAGTTGTTTCAAGAGGAGATTTATCTGTTGTTAGTACTTTTTTTACTTTATGGCTTTATCAGGTAGGAACATCTCAAGGACTCTCAGGACCCGAAGCCATAAAAACGGCAGGCGGGTTTTATGTAATGGTGCAAGCATTTGCACTTCCTGGCGCATTTTTAATTAGTACTTTTATAGATAAAATAGATCGCGTGGTCAATCTTGCAATAGCTATGGCTGTAGCGGCATGTGGCTATTTATATTTAGGCTATATCGACAATCCCTTGAGTAGCCAAATGTACTTTGGCGCTGCCTTACTTGGACTAGGAGAAATTTTTGCTAATTTATCAGCGATATCTCTCATTGGTAGTGCAGCACCCGCGAAAGGTCGAGGAGCTGTTATTGGAGGCTTTAGTTTTTTTGGAGCACTGGGCATATTTATTGTTGCCTTTGTTGGCGGGCGTTTATTTGATTCCATTAGTCCAACTGCACCATTTACAATGGTGGGCATTGCTAATATTGGTTTATTAGTACTTGCTTTATTCGTGCTATTTATAGAAAAGAAGAAAAAAAATTCTCAAACATAGGGGAAAAAAATGAAACGAAGACAATTTTTTAAAAATGTTGGTACTCTAGGCGCTTTCAGTGCTGGATCTACAGCACTTAGTATGTTCACAGAAAGTGCAAGGGCAGATCTACCATCTGCTTATGGAGGATCTTCGGGTGCTGCCTTAAACGGCCCATATCTAGATTTAGCTACTGGGGAAGGTAATAAATATGCTTATGCTAGGTTAAATGGAGACTTGAATGAAGCCAATCAGAAATATGGATGGTTTAAGGGCTATGTTATGGCTATCAGACCGAATAAACCCATATTGGATGTTGTAGGATTTGCAGGTTTTGGTGTTTCACGTTTAGAGCAACAAGCTGATGGGTCTTTTGCAAAAATTCTTCGTGAGGTTGGTTTTTATACTGATCTTCGCTCTGGCGAGATTCTTGAAGAATTTAAAAACCCCATGACTAATGAATGGGTAGATGTCGTCCATATAGCTAATGACCCTTTTAATTATGTAATTGAAGACTATTTTCCAGCTCCTCCAAAATTTGGTGATTTAAACCAAGAAGAACCCCCTAGAATTCCTTTTATATTGCCATGGCAGCAAAGGGGAAATCGTTTGGATATGGAAATTCATATTAATCTTTTTTATCCCAATGCGCTCAATCCAAAAAAATGGGTTAAGGAATCCTCAGGACCCATGGTTCAAGTATCGGAGGCTTTTGCATATCATATTGATGCTAATCATATGCAAGATAGTACTATGACAACATTGCCCTATAACGGGACATGGAATAGAGTAACACCATGGCTGCCTTGGTTGCATATGGGTCAAACGCCTGGTCATATGCTCTATAGTGCATTTATGGGCTCAGGTGAAGATTTAGAGCAGGTACATAGCAGACAGCTTTTAGATTATGTTGAGAAAAATTATAATAAATATTTCACAGCTCCTGAAACTTATGATCCTAAAACACCTAGTCTTTCTAGCCTAGAACTTTATTCCTTAGAGCAAGAGCCGGCAGAATAAACTCTTTGTTTTATCAGGAAGTTTTTTAATTTGCTAATTAAAGCTATTGTTATTCTAGATAAAATTCGTGCAACTTAGACATTTTTTAGTTTCTTGATATAAGATTAGATATATTGGATAAAAATAGAATGCCAAAAACAAATTTAAAATTAAAAACAAAGCCAAAGTCAAAGTCAAAGAAAAGACTAACACCTAGTGACCGCGAGAAAGAAATAATTGAAGAAGCTGTACAGTTTTTTGCTGAGGTTGGCTTTGAAGGAAAAACAAGAGACTTAGCAAAACGCATTGGTATTACTCAACCACTTTTATATCGATATTTTCCTAATAAAGAAGATCTAATAGAACGCGTCTATAAAGAAGTTTTTTTAAATTGGATTAATCCTGAATGGTCTCTAAAAATTAAGGATAGGTCTGTACCACTAGATCAAAGGTTGGTTGATTTTTATCTTTCATATGCCACAACAGTTCATCGTTATGAGTGGATAAGAATATATTTTTTCTCGGGTTTAATGGGTAAGCCTCTTAATAGAAGGTATATCAGGTTAGCAGAGGATGAGTTTTTAAAACCAATATGTGGAGAAATTAGAGTGGAGTGTAATTTACCTGATGTAAAGAAAGTACCAATTACTCCTCTTGAATTAGAGAGATTGTGGGTGATGCATGGCGGTTTATTCTATTATGCTGTGAGAAAAAATATCTATCATTCAAATGTATTAGCTGACTATGAGGCAATAGTTACTAGTTCTGTAAGAGTAATGCTTGAAGGCGCAAAAGCTATTAGTGTAAAAGAATTAGATTTGTAGGGTTTATAGTTCTAAAAACTTTTTTAAATGCATTATAAAATCTTTTTGACACTCAAGTGGTGATACATGTTGTGCAGGAGATAGCCACTCTACCTTTGTATTTTGAATATTTTCATTAAACCAATGTACTGCCTCCTTGAACAGAATATTATCCTGATCACCACACATAATTAATGTATTGGCAACTATCAAGGGAGCATATTTTTCCATTTCACCTAAAGCTAATGCTTCACAGGCTAGTGCATACCCTTCAGCTGAGATAGAATTGATTGCTGATCTGCAATATTCAATTTCAGCAGAATCTTGTGTTAAAAAATCAGTAGTAAAGAATGCTTCTAAGAGCTTTTCCCGCATAACCTTAACACCTCTAGTTCTTGCAATACTTGCTCTTTCTGCCCAATTTTTTTTCCATTCTTCAGAGTACGTTGGTGTGGTGTCTATTAAAACAAGTTTTTCAACTATTTCAGGATTGTTAGCAGCCAAATGTTGAGCAATCATCCCACCAATTGATAAACCTACAAAGTTAGCTTTTACTATGCCATGTCTTTTCAGAGACTCAACAAGATCATTTGAGAGATTTTTTATTTCATATGAGTGACTTGGCGGGGGATTATTTCCATGACCTGGTAAGTCATATGATAATGTTTTAGATGTTGCTGATAATTCTTCGATACAAAAGTCCCATAACTTATGATCAAGTCCTAATGAATGAATAAAAACAGTTGGCTGACCATTACCACGAATGTGGAAATCAATTTCATGAGTCACTTTTATCTCCTGTTTTTTGATTAATGCTTTGTAAAATTTCGTAAACAGCTGCTGTATCTTCATCCTCTAAGCCTTTCTCTGAGGCTGACTTATAAAGTTCTTCTGTGGCAGAAAACAAAGGAGTAGGAATATTATAAAGATTGATAAATTCTCTGATTAAAGCCATGTCTTTTTTCCAGACATTCATTTTCATGGTTGCTGGTTTGTATTCTCTTTTCATCATCATGGGTGCTCGCAGTTCAAATATCTTAGAAGTACCAGCACCTGAGGAGATCACTTCGAATATTTGATCAAGATTGATGCCAGTTTGTTCAGCCAATAAAATAGCTTCAGCAGATGCTACGTTATGTATAGATACTAAAAAATTCGCTATTAGTTTAATTTTACTACCGTTACCAAAGTCTCCTACAAAAAAGCAGTCTTTAGAAAAAGAGCTAAAAATTGATTCAATTTCTTTATAGTTTTGTTCATTACCACTAGCATAAATCACAATATCAGCTTGAGAGGCTTGTTCTCCTGTTCCGCTAATCGGACAATCTAATAAATAAGTACTCAAAGAGTTTAATTTTTCTTTGTTTTTAGTCTTACAAGCAATACTAAGAGTGCTCATTTCTACGATAGTTTTCACTGTTGAAATATTCATAGAAACTAGTTGATCAATAGTATCGCTGAGTGATTTTTCGCTTGGTAAACAAGTTATAATGACCTCACAACTATTCAACAACTCTTCGAGGCTTGAACAAATACTCAGTTGTTTTCCATTGTTTTTAATAGATTTTGTTTGATCAATATCAAAACCAATAACTTGATTATTGCTTGAAAGTAAGTGTTTTGAAATTGCAGATCCAATAATACCTAAACCAACAACTCCGATTTTAAAAGATGTATCTTGCATGATAGTGAGCCTAATTCTTTTAGTTTCAATCTTATTGATTGAGTTTAGGCATAACTTCCTTTGACATCAACTCCATAGATCTTTTTGAAAGTTCGGGTTCAACCCAATCGTGAGCTGCATAAACAAGAGTGCCAAAATCACCAGTAATTTCTCTAAAGGATTCAATTTGTTCAACGACGCTATCTACTGTGCCTGCAATTACCAATGAGTCAAGAACATAGTCAAGGGTCACATCTGAGTCAGACATCTCTCTGTCATGTTTAAATAAATCAGGTCTACCATTCCCAATTAGTTTCTTCATTATTTGTTTAAAATAAAAATGATAAGGGCCATCAGGTCCTTTACCATAGCGCTGAGCAGTTTTTTCATCGTCGGCTACGAAAATACTTTTAGCTACCTTCCAATCTTCAGTTTTTGCTTCATAACCACCCAGTTCACAACCTTTTTGATACATAGGCCAATGAGAAGCCACCCATATGGGTTGAAGGAAATTCGCTGAAATAGGAGTCCATCCTCTTTGAGCAGCTGCTACCACTCCTTTTGAGAAAGGCGCTACCACAGTAACAACAATAGGTGGATGAGGTTTTTGAAAAGGCGACACTATAATGCCTTGTCCTGTCTCTTTATCGAGGTTTTTTTCAGTTGTAATATTCCAATATTTACCTTCTAGGTTATATGGAGCCTCTTTGTCCCAAATATCTAAGATGTGATTGATTGATTCAACAAACATCTCGGTTCTGTCTTTATCTAAATTTCCAAATATTTCAGCATCCGATAAAAGGCCACCTGGGCTAATACCAAAGATAAATCTACCTTCCAACATATTATCTATCATCGAAACTTGAGCTGCTACTGCTGCTGGGTGAGTACTGGGAAGATTGACAGTTCCACTGCCAAGTTTAATTGTTTTTGTAGCATCTATTAAGCTAGCAATGAATATAAGACAGGAAGTAACTGCTTCTGCTTTATCAGTGATATGCTCTCCTATAAAAGCTTCTTCAAATCCCAATTGATCTGCCAGAATGATAGCTTCTCTGTCTTCTCGTAGAACTTCTGTGTAGTTTCTATCTGGTGGATGCAAGGGCATTGTAAAAAGTGATAATTTCATTTTTTATATTTTTAGAGAAGTTTATTTATTGATCAATTGATAAATAGTATTATATCTTGAGGAATTTAACAATTAACATTGTTTAATATTGTGTAATATCTTTATGGCAATGAATTATCAATGGTGAATTAATGAGTGATAAATCAAAAGAAATAACAAAACCAATAGCTATTTGGCCTGGATTGGAAGACGGAGTGCCTAAGCCAGTTATGCCCTATAGTCCTGCAATTAAGGTGGGGGATTGGATTTTCGTCGCTGGTCAATTGGCCAGTGATTTCAAAACTGGCCTTCCAAAAGAAGTCATTCCAAATAGTAAAAATGGAATCAGTGGTTTGGAACTTCAATCTGAGTTTGTATTTAGAAATATGGCTCAAACACTACAAGCAGCTGGCTGTAATATGAAAAATGATACGGTTAAACTATGGGAGTGGTTTGTATCGGATCGTCCCAATCAGAACGATTTTTTATTGGGTGATAACCATCATCAATTAGATATTAGACCATATGAGTCATCTATGAATAATAATTTTAAAGATTATTTACCTCCAAGATCTTCTATAGGAATTGGTGAACTAATGTGGGTTGGTACACAGATTGAATTAGAGGTTATTTGTCTAACCAATCAAGGCAATTCCACTTATTATTCATTGGAAGCTGATGGATTAGAAAATGCTTCAGCGCAAACAGATGCTGTTAGAAAAGGAGACTGGATTTTTATTAGTAATCAGAATGGAATGAGTAAAGATACTTCTTCTGTATCAATTGAGGATCAAACAGAGTGTTTGATGGAAAAACTATTAAAAATCGCAGAAAAAACGGGTAGCAGTTTAGATCAAGCGATTAAAGCAGAATTATTTATTGGCGATATAAGGGATTTTGCGGTTGTTGATAAGATATGGAAAAAATGGTTTCCTAATAATCCTCCTGCTCGATTTGTTCTTCCTCATTCAGGTATGAATGCAAATGACATTAAAGTTGAAGCCTCATTGATACTATTGAGTAATGATTGTAAGTTGCAGAAAGACATTATTGAGACCTCCAATGCTCCAATTCCTATGGGACATGAATCACAAGCTGTAAAAGTTGGAAATTTATTGTTTTTTAGTACTCAAATGGCTTTTGATAATAGTGGTAAAATAGCAGAAGGAATGATTAGGAATCCAGCAGCACCATGGTATGGAAGACCTGCTCAGATGCAAATGAGGTATATGATGGAGAATATTAATGCAATTTCTGAGGCCGCTGGAACAACGGTTGAAAATATTGTAAGACGTGCGTGTTTTCATAACGATCTGCAGTGGTTTGCTGAATCTATAGAAGCTTGGGCAAGTTATTTTCCTGATGATAAACCTGCATCAACCACAATTGGATTGAATCATTCATTAGGCATTGAAGGAGCTAA
>JABHDX010000095.1 GCA_018672815.1 Gammaproteobacteria bacterium
AACTTCGTTTTATTTAATCAGCATTAGGAGAAGATTTATGACAGAAATTAAAGTTCAACATCAATGTATTGATTTAGATGATCTCATTGAAATAGAGTCTTTTGGTGAATCAATAGGTCCATTACCGAAACAGACAGACTCTGGATTTCTAGACCAAGATAATACCTTTGCAGGAACGTGGGAATGTGAACCAGGAAAGCTTCAGTTGGACTTAGAAGTAACTGAATTTTGTCATATCCTTAAAGGTCATTGGGTACTTACCTCTGAATCAGGAAAAGTAATAGAAGTTAAAGCTGGAGATAGCTTTGTATTTCCTAAAGGGTGGAAGGGTACAGCAGAAGTAATCGAAACTCTTCGAAAAGTTTATATGATTATTTCCTAATCAAGATATGCAAAAAGATCTTGATTAGGAAATAATAATTAGGCGCGTAGCTCAGTTGGTTAGAGTGCTTGCTCGACACGCAAGAGGTCGACGGTTCGAATCCGTCCGCGCCTACCAGTAAATGTAGTAGGGTGGTTCTTTTTTCTTATCTTATTTATATTATTCTCAACTTATTTTTACATGTGTTGTTTAATTAGTTTTTTAAGATACTGATAACCAGTTACCATTGGTTCGATTACTGGAAAACCTTCTTTGACTAAAATTGCACCAACTGGGTTCATACATGTACATCCCAATATTATGGTTTCAGCATGGTCTTTGTTGAGCGATTCTTCACAAGATTGACGAATATTATTCATCGATGTTAGTCCACATGATTGCATTTTTTTAACAAAGTTGTCAGTCTCACCTAGAGTAGATAGATCAGAATCTTTAGAAAGATGATGGATACTCAAACAGTTTTTTACAGCATCACAATACGATAAGACTTCATCATATATAAAACGCATTGATGGTGGCCATATGGTAACTATCGAAAAAGTTTCTCCAGACTGTAAAGCTGTTTTAATGCTTCCCTCACCAGCACCGGTTACTGGAATATTGCAGTTTCTACGTAATTCAGAAAGCCCATAGTCTCCTACTGTATTAATATAAATACCATCATATCCTTTGTATTCTGCACCTAAGCCAGTTTCATAATATGCACTCACACAGATTTTTCTCGCAGACAAAGAATCTGGGAAAATACTTTTTGGAACTTCAAGTAACTCAGGATGAAATGCTTTTTCCGAATCATTTAAAGGTTGAGGCAAGATAATACCTCCATCAGGAGTATCCCCGGTGCCAAGAATTGCCAAACGATGAATAGTCTTTTCAGTCATATTTTCTGACCTATCTTACTTCTTCATAATCTCGATATGAAAACCATTATGATCTTTTAATATTAATTTATTCTATAAAAACAGTAGGCTCTTCATCTTTTCTGCTTACTCTAATAACTAAGTTCTCTGTACACTGATCATCACCAAATTTTGGTTCATTGATATCAGTGCCGCCATGTTTCCACATTGAGGGCTCAAACCAATAGGATCCATCTGTATATGTTTTCCACTCACCAGAGCTATTAGAAGCGGCCTTGCCATTGATGATGTAGACCAAAGTACCTACTGGATGGTAATGCTTTTGATTCGCGCTATCTCCACAACTTTGATACTTCTCAACATGTAAATCCATTTCTCCTGCCAAGTCAAAAACCTCAGACGATACCAATCCACCGATACCTTTCGGTTCTTCATGATGTGCTGCTGATATGTTTAAACTCAAAAAAGTAACAGCAATTGTTAGTGTTAAATATTTCATTTTTTATTTACTCCTTTAATGATTTATAAGTTCATACTACTTCAAGATGAAATAATTTTATAATAACTAAACATCAAGAGTAAAAAAATTATGTCTAATATGGTTGAATCTCTTTATTCAACTTTATACGAACAATTCGATATGAAAGATAATGATAATAAAGAGAGTATCCATATAGCTAATGAATCAAAAAACCCAATCATTAAAGTATTATTGGTTTTATTGGGTTCGTTACTTATTGTAATAGCTGCTGTTGGGATTATTATTCCAGGACTCCCTACAACAATTTTTCTCATTCTTGCTGCAGCTTGCTATATTAGATCATCACAGAAACTCTATAACTGGCTCATTAAAAATAAAAGCTTTGGGCCTTATTTAAAAGATTACAGAGAGGGTAAGGGGATCCCAAAAAAGCTAAGCTCTTAGCAATAACTATGATCATATTATTTATTGGTTATGCAATATTCTTTGGCTTAGAAGATCTTATACTAAGAATAGTGGTTGGACTACTAGGTCTTATTGGCTTTCTATTTGTGCTATTGAAAGTACCGGTTGCTAAAAATTAATATTCTAATCAATTAAAAACACCTTTTAACCCTTCCGATATTTTAACTGTATATGTTGTTTATAGATACGGTATGACTCTAGATGCTATAAGTTTCATTGACTCTTCTGGATTATCATAGAGACGAATGGCTAACTCATCTAAACCTGACTGCTTAAAATGAATCATTTCATTTGTAAATTTATCAACATCATCATAAGTTCCAGTAAAGGTAAGATTATTTATAAGTTTATCAATGATAGAATCTTCAACGCCCTCAATGTGATCGGTATTATTTGCATACGCATAAGCAAATGCAGGAAGGTTGTCTTCGACAATCTGACACTCTTTTTGATCCATGAAAGTTGAGATATACCAATGATCTAGCATTCCCCGGACAAAAAGTTTTTTTCTTGCTTCAGAAACTGCCTCTTTTCGATCTCGTTTAACATGCCAAGAGAAAAGATTACTAATAGCAAATGTCTCTCTTTTACGATTTGATGCTTTTAAAGATTCATCAATGACTGTCATACATTCATCAATTCGTGCAAGAGTTACATCACTCATAATCAAACCATCTGCTTCACTGGCTGCCATTGCCAACATTTTAGGCTTGCTTGCTCCAACATATATTTCAGGTCTAGGTTGGTCGATCCATTGTGGGCTAGGTCCATTGATTTGAAAGATCTTTTCATTGAAGATAATTTCCTTTTCAGTAGATAAGTGTTTCAAAAATTGAACGCACTCTTTGACACCTTGAATCATATTGGGGTGCATTGTTCGACGATTAGACTTTAGTCCCATGGATATAAGGCTTCCACCTCCACCACCTAAAATGATCTTTGCCCGTCCTTTTGACAGTTGATTTAACCCATATAATAAATTAGAGA
>JABHDX010000012.1 GCA_018672815.1 Gammaproteobacteria bacterium
GCTTGATGATGATGGATAATCATGTCCTTCATGAATTCAACATCAGCACCCGTATATGAAGAATTAGCTATATTTACTGCAGTTTCAGCATCAAGTTCACGCGTGGGATTGCCAGGAGCACCTGGCTGAAGGATGGGGACTTCTGACACGCTAACAGACGGAATTAAAAGACCACTCAAAAGGATGATGATAGTAATTTTGGAAAATGTTCTAAAAAGATAGATGTAAGTTGAATTGTTCAAAGATTCCCTCATTTTTAAAAAGTATACAATTTTATACTACGATAAAATGGATCAAATCAGTAATCTATATTAGAGTTTAGTTATGAAATATTATGTAAATATTTTCTTGGTATTGTTAATTATTATTTCAATCTTTGGTTTACAACCATTCCGTCAAACCATAGATGCTGAAAAAACTTTGGTTGAAGACACTGGAGTTTATGCTACCGAAGTTCGAAGATTGCCTGATGCAACTTATTTAGTTGCTGTGAGAACCTCAATGCCTGAGGTAAAGGCAGACATGGTTCGTTGGTGGTTCTCTGATTTTCTGCAAACAACTGAACAATATAAAACATGGCATCCCAAAGACCATGTATGGATGGATTGGGAAAATAAAGTACCAGGAGAAATTATCGGGGCAAGCCATTTAGTTCATGAGTATATTGGAGAAGACTTATCACAACTTAGAATACAATTTGTTAATTCTTCAGAATTCTTTGGCTTCGATGCTAATGATGAAGAAACATTTGTTATTTGTGCAAGAGTGGGTCTTCTTGATGAGAATATGAACATAGCAAAAATGTGTCATGTGATTAGAGACACTTTAAATGGAGCTGAGATGAGGTCTCGATTTTGGTTGGGACATGTTGTTAAACGAGAAGGAAATAAAACCACAACCTCATTAGAAGGCCTAATAGGTAATGCTTTTTTAACCCGCCTACTTGTTCTTGATAAGCAGACTGCAAATGATCTAAAGCATCATGCTGAAGAAGAAATGAAATATTTGGCAGAGTTACTTCCACCTCTCTTTGGATCAGAATATATGGATTAATAGTTTTTTAAAAATCACTTGATGAGCATTAATATTACTCCTAATATCATCTTTACTATTGAAAAAATAGAAGGGATAGAAAGCATTAATAAAATTATTATTCTTTAAAGAAATCTAATGGAGCTTGAATAATTAAAGTTTAAATACAATCATTTTGGTAGAATTTAATAATGAATATAGAAAGAATTATAAATACAATATTTCTTGGAGTATTAGCCTTATCTATTGTTTTTGTATTTCTAGCTATATGGCATCATCCTTTTATTGGTGATGACTGGCTTTTGTTGTGGGAATTTCAGAAATCTAATAATTATTTTACTTATATTTCATCTTATTATATGAATTGGTCAGGAAGAGTATTTCAGTCTATTTTACCAGGAATATTTTTTATCAATGAGAGTATGATGTTAGTTTCTAGAGTACTCACTATTCCATGCTTTATAGTAATGACAGCATGCTCATATTATCTAGCAACTGGTTCTATGGCATTCAAAAGTAGATCGATTGATTACCTTCTATTTGCAAGTATTATTTGGTTAGGTCTCCCAGTTGTTGGCACAACAATTGTATGGTTGACAGGGTCAATTTACCTCTGGACTACAACAGCAGTATTAATGTTTTTATGTTTGCTTTTTCGAATGAAAGTAAAAATTCTAAATGATGAAAAGGTTGCCTTAGGATCTTTGGAAACAATGGCATTAATGTTTTTTGCAATATTAGTAGGAACATCAGGATTGCAATTTATATTTACTATAGTTGTAATTTTAATATTGTGGTTATTGGAACTTTTAAATTCAAGTAAAATCCAAAAAATCCCCTTTAAGATCTGGTTGATATTGATAAGCTTTTTAATAGGAGTTACTATTTTTTTATTATCACCAGGCAACTTTGTTAGAGCTGAAAATGCTATTGAGTTACCTTTTTTTTCTAATTTAAGTCGCTTTATATTATTCATGTTTGGTGCTTATTTTAGTGCAGGAGTAGGAAGTGTAGGGTCCACACTTTGGTTAGGTCTTTTAGTTATTCTATTAATTAATCCCCTTAAGGATAATCTTGGGAAACATAAGGATTCTTTTATTTGGCTATTAGCAAGTTTACTGTCATTTTTACCCTTTTTACCTTTAATAAATTTTGCTGCTCCA
>JABHDX010000096.1 GCA_018672815.1 Gammaproteobacteria bacterium
ATTGTGGATCCAATGAGTATTCAATATTTAATGGGAGCAGAAATTGACTTTCAGGAAGATCTTCAAGGAGCTCGATTTGTCATTAAAAATCCAAATGCAACTACAACCTGTAGTTGTGGCTCATCATTTTCCTGATCTTTTAATCTCTGAATTAATTTTTTTCGGTGGTAGAAATATACCTCCGAGCATAATAGGAGCATCGGAGCCAGTCACAAGTCTTAAGTCAGAATAGACTGTATCAATTCTTTTTTTTGACAAGTAGGCAAAGCCGGCAGCTTCAACCCATTTAGAGTCAATGCCCCAGTCAGTGGTAAGATATATTTTATTATTTAATTTTTCTTGTATGCTTCTCATCAATAAGTTGTTTTTAGTGCCTCCTCCACAAAAAGCAATTGAAGCGTTTTTTGGGCATTCTTTTATAGAAGTACAAATAATATCAGCTGTTAGTTCAGTAAGGGTTGCTTGTATATCAGTAGATGATATCAATTTATTATAGTTAGATATTCTTTCTTTTATCCATTTGAGATTAAAATAATCTGTGCCTGTGCTTTTAGGAGGCTGTCTTTTAAAGTAAACATCTTTTTTGAATTCATTTAATAACTGTTCATTAATTTTACCCTTTTTAGCCCATTGACCCTTATTATCAAATTCTTTCTTTTTATTAGCTAAACACCAAGAGTCCATTAATATATTTCCAGGACCAATATCATACCCTTTATAATTTCCATTTTTTGAAAGTAGTGAAATATTAGATATTCCACCAATATTAATTAATATCCTATTTTCTTTGTTGTTTGAAAATAGCCATGAGTGAAATAATGGGGCAAAAGGAGCGCCTTGTCCTCCTGAGGCAATATCATTGTTTCTGAAATTAGACACAACTGGAATTCCAGTCACTTTTGCGACCAATGCTGCATCTCCTATTTGAAGAGAGCCAGGAAAGTTAGTATGCAAATGATGCATAATGGTTTGTCCATGCAAACCTATAGCTTCTATATCATATGGACTGATGTTTTGATCGTGTAGTAATTTGTTAACACATTTGGCGAATATATGACCTGTTTTAGAATTCAATTCAATTAAATTTTTTAAATCTATTTTATTTTCCACTCTTGATAATCTTCTTAGATCAGACTTCAATTCCTTTGGAAACTTGATAGTTTCTCCTCCAATAAACTTCCAAGATTGGGTGTTTATTTTCATGAGAACAGCATCAATAGAATCAATGCTGGTTCCTGACATTACTCCAATATATAAATTTGATTTCATATTAAATATTTTATTTTTTATTAATTTGATTATATACCCGATCTATAATGAGCTATATAATTAAACAATCCAATTATGGTTTCTAAAGATAAACAGCTTGATGAAATAAGAAGAGGAACTGAAGAAGTTCTCGTTGAGAAAGATTTTGTCCAGCGATATAAGCAAACTAAACCGCTGAAAATAAAGGTAGGTTTTGATCCGACTGCTCCGGATCTTCATCTTGGACATACAGTCATCATAAATAAAATGAGACAGTTTCAGGAATATGGCCATGAGGTAATATTTTTAATTGGTGATTTTACAGCAATGATAGGAGACCCTTCAGGAGTAAATTCAACCAGACCTGTGCTCACAAAAGAGCAGATAAAAAAGAATGCAAAAACCTATACGAATCAAATTTATAAAATACTTGATAAGAATAAAACAAGAGTAGAGTTCAATTCTAAATGGATGAGTAAGATTGATACTGCAAAGCTTGTTGAGATAACTTCCAACTATACTGTTGCAAGAATGTTGGAGAGAGAAGATTTTAAGCAAAGATTCAGATCTGAGAATCCCATTTCTATACATGAGTTTCTCTATCCTTTAATACAAGGTTATGATTCGGTTGAGCTTCAAGCTGATGTTGAATTGGGAGGTACTGACCAGAAATTCAATTTATTAATGGGCAGACATTTGCAACAGATTTATGGTCAAAAACCACAAAGTGTTATTATGCTGCCTTTGCTGGAAGGTCTTGATGGCATTAAGAAAATGTCTAAGTCAGCAAATAATTATATTGCACTGACAGATTCTGCAGATGAGATGTTTGGAAAAGTAATGTCATTATCTGATGAGATAATGTGGCGTTATTATGAATTACTGAGTACTAAGACAATAGATGAAATTAATACATTAAAGCTACAAGTTAAAGATGGAGAAAACCCAAGAGATATAAAATTTATATTAGCAATGGAAATAGTTGAAAGATTCCATAGTATAAAGCAAGCATCATCTGCAAAAGATTCTTTTCTTAATAGGTTTCAAAAAGGAAAGTTACCAGATGAGATTGAGCTTGTAACAATTTCACTAAAAGACATACAAAATAATAATCAAAAAACTAACCTTGCTAAATTACTTTCATTGTCTGAATTAGTAAACAGTACTAGTGAAGGACATAGAGCTATTAAAGCAGGCTCTATAAGGGTTGAAGGTAAAAAAATAGACAACACAAATCTAGTAATTGAAAAGAATAAAACCTATATTTTTTCTTTTGGTAAAAGAAGATTTAAAAAAGTTAAAATTATTTGAATATAACTGTTGCTAATCCTTTAAATAAGTCTACAATCCTTCCTTCGTCTTTGTTAATCATTTTTTAACAAGGCTATGTGATCTTTAAAAATTGAACTTAGGTAATTTGTGTGGGTGCTCGGATCAAGTAACGTAGTTACAGGTGCGAGCAAAACTATACAATTTTTTTGTAATTTTGTGAGCACGAATCAAATAAAAAATATAATAATATGAAGAGTTTGATCCTGGCTCAGATTGAACGCTGGCGGTA
>JABHDX010000097.1 GCA_018672815.1 Gammaproteobacteria bacterium
TGTTCTAAGAACCAAACTTCATCTCTAGTATCACCATGTCTTTTTTTTGTGAAGTTTTGCATTTCAAGTAAGACAGATTGGTAATCTTGGACGCCTAAATTTTTGAATAAAATTGGTGTTTTATTATCAGATAAGGACAAGGGTTAATCTATTATTTTATTCAAATAAAAGAATAGCCGAATCATAAATCTGACCCCATATTGAATCTTTTTCTATTGGTTTATTAGAAAAAAGAGATGTTTCTACAAGAATATTATTATCCAATGTCAGAGTTAATTTACCTATAGGTTGAGTGGTATCAATGGGAGCTGTAATAGGCTCGAATATCTCAATATTGGATTTTATATTTTTAGAAGAACCCTTTGGTATAGTCTTTTGAATATTTTTATTTGTTACTAAAGAAATATTATCATCTTTACCTTTCCATACCTTAGCTTCAGCATATATGGTTGATGAATCTACTATGGTTTTGTTTTCAAAAAATCTAAAGCCATAATTTAGTAAAGCTGATGCCGCTTCGGTTCTTTCATCGGGAGTTTTAGAGCCAGTTACAACAGCAATGAGTCTCATGTTGTCTTTCTTTGCAGTTGCAACCAGACAGTATCCAGCTGAAGATGTAAAACCAGTTTTCATTCCATCAACACTTTTATCTCTCTTGAGAAGCTTATTACGATTAAATTGCTTTATGGGTTGATCTGTTTTTAGATCTCTGATCTTATCTGAAAAGTAAGATTGTTCAGAATACCAAGGGAAATATTGTGGGAAGTCTTTGATAATTCTCGAAGCTAGAATAGCTATATCAATAGCAGAAGAGTAATGTTCATCATCATCAAGACCATAGGAATTTTGATAGTTTGTATTTTTTAAGCCCATGACCTCAGCGTATTCATTCATGTATTCAGAAAACGCTTCTTCTGTCCCTGCAATATGCTCTGCTAAAGCAATGCTTGCATCGTTCCCAGACACAATAATCATCCCCTGAAGTAATTCTTCAACATTCACATTTAACATGGGATTTAAAAACATAGTAGACCCTCCAATAGACGAAGCACGCTTACTAACTCTCACACGATCATCGAGTAGCACTTGGCCTTCATTTAATGATTCAAAAACTACGTATGCAGTCATCAATTTTGTAATACTGGCTGGGTTAATTTGTTTTGTTTCATCAAAACTAGCAATTATTTTCCCTGTATCAGCATTCAGTAAAACGTATGTTTCTGCAGGAATACTAGGTGGTTTGGGAGTGATGATAATACTATGTACTGGCAAAGCACAGTAGGATATGAGGACGACTATTATTTTAGATATTGTTGTCATTTAGATTTAATTAATTGATTGATTAGAATTCATTTTTCAATTATTTATTATTCTTTTGAACAATATCATAAATTACTAAAGATAGATAATTCATTGATTATTCTGAAATAATATTAATATTTAAAGAAAGGGAAGCAAGTTTATTTATCACTGTATTGTATAATTCACTCGTCTTTATAGGACCAATTCTTACTCTGTAAATAGCTTTTCCATTGGCTCTAACTTTATTAATAAAGACTGTTTTAATTCCAAGTTGAGTTATTTTAATCTTTAATGCTTTAGCATTTTTTTCATTATTGAATGCTCCAACTTGCAAATAAAATTTCTCATTATCTTTAATGATTCGTTCAAAAATATTGCCAGAAAATAATCGTTTTTTATTTTTCTTCATGAATTCTGCAGCTTCTTCTTTGCTGACAGTATTAATGCGTACCATTGCTGTGCCTTTATCAAGCATGCTTATTTTTTTAGCAGCAGCATACGATAAGTCAATCACTCTATTATCTACAAAAGGTCCTCTATCATTAACCTTCACAATAACTGATTTTCTATTTCTTATATTTATAACTTTTACATAAGATGGAAGTGGAAGTGTTTTATGTGCAGCAGTGTATTTATACATATCATAAATTTCTCCACAAGCAGTTTGTTTTCCATCAAATTTTGGTCCATACCAAGATGCTATTCCTCTTTTTTTATAGTCTTTACTAGAAGCCAAAGTGCGGTATCTTTTACCTTTTACAACATATCTTTCTTTTCCATCTCTTTCATATGTGCAACCGTCATTTAAGATTTTAATGACTTCTTTTTTAGATAAATCAGACTTAAAAACAGGAGGTTGAGTGGAGCAACTACTGATAATTACTAATATGGATAAGACAAGAGATTTTTGAGAGATAATTCTCATCTCTACTCAACAATTGATTGTATGCTTTCACCCAACTGATACACAGCTAAGGCATACATAACATTTCTATTATAA
>JABHDX010000098.1 GCA_018672815.1 Gammaproteobacteria bacterium
ATTAAATACGAAGACATCAATGAAATGATAGGCGCCCAATAATATGAGCTATCTTGCTCTTATGCTCAAAAAATTTGGTGAACCAGAAACTGCTTTGGAACTAGTCGAGCTCCCTTCGGAAGAACCAAAAAATAATGAAACAATAGTTTCAGTAGATGCTGTGGGAATGCATATCGCAGATGGTTTATTTGTCAGAGGTAGAGAGATGATCACTCGAACAATGCCATGCGTGCCTGGTTTTGAAGGAGTGGGTACAGTCTCCAAAATAGGCAAGAGTGTAAAAAATTTAAAAGAAGGTGACAAAGTTCTATTGCCGATGGGCACAGGCTCAATGAGGCAAGAATTAAAGATCCTTTCTTCACAATTAACAAAAGTACCAAAACCATACGCACCAGATGAACAATTGGCATTAATTACGGTCAATGGCTTCACTGCTTATTTTCTTCTCGAGGATTACGGCCAACTGAAAAAAAACGATTGGATTATACAAAATGCTGCGAATTCGAATGTGGGAAGGTATTTGATTGCACTGGCCAAACAAAAAGGTATAAAAACAATCAATATTGTGAGAAGAAAAGAAGTAGCTAAAGAATTAAGAATATTAGGTGGGACTGAAGTTATTATCAATACAGATCAATTACCATCAAAGTATGTATCAAAGTTTATAAAGAGAAATATCAAACTTGGCATTGATGCTGTTGCCGGAGATGCGACCGAGAATCTTGCTATGTGTCTCACGGATGGTTCGCTCCTAGTCAATTATGGAACCGTGACAAAAAAACCATGTCATATCTCTTTTTGGACAATGTTTAGAAAAGATATTTCACTCACAGGAATGTCAACACTCAATGGCTTTAAAAAAAGAAGCAAAAAAAGGTCAATAGAAATTCATAAGAATCTTGCAAAGCTTGCTAATCAAAAATTATTACAAGCAAAAATTGCTAAACAATATTCTTTCAAAGACTATCTCAAAGCCTACAATCATATTGACAAAACAGGAAGTGCGAGAGATGGAAAGGTAGTATTATTACCTAATCAATAAATTATTAATTGGACATTGAGCATAACTATATTGCTAAATGATCAAATGATAAATAATATATATCAAAACAATAGTTGGAAAAGCATATGGACATTATTTTAATAGTCATCGTTTCTTATAACATTCTTTTACTAGGAATTGGTTATTGGTCATCCTCAAGAACTAAAAATCAACAAGATTTTTATTTGGGAAATAGGGATCTAGGTGCATGGGTAGCAGCCTTGAGTGCCTCTGCAAGCTCTTCCTCTGCATGGACCTTACTGGGTGTGAGTGGAGCAGCTTATGCATGGGGTTTATCTACTGTTTGGCTACTTCCTGGAGTTTTGATTGGATACTATATTAGCTGGACTTGGGTTGCACCTCGTTTGATGGAAATCAGCCATAAAACCAAGGCTGTAACACTACCAGAAGTTCTTTTTGGAAACTTTGATTCCAAAGCTAAATTGATTTTGCTGAGATTAAGTACAATTATAATTTTATTTTCTCTCACAATTTATGTAGCTGCTCAGTTTCAAGCAGCGGGAACAGCCTTTTCAACTACTTTAGGTTTCTCAGACGATATCAGCATCATTTTAGGAGCGTCAATTATACTTTTATACACACTAATTGGTGGTTTTTGGGCAGTAAGTTTAACCGATACAATTCAAGCGATGGTAATGTTGTTAATAGCAATTTTCCTACCGCTATTACTTTTGTTGCTCGTGGGTGGTTTTGAAGGTCTTTTAACCAGTATTTTTGCAACTGGTAGTGATGAGTATAAAAGCTTTACTGGTGGAGCATTGGGTCTAACGGGCTTAGGTTTTATAATAGGCTCAATTAGTATAGGTTTTGGATATCCTGGACAACCCTTCGTAGTCAATAGATTTATGGCCACTAAAGACCTAAAGGCCATCAAGATGGGTCGAATCATTGCTATGACCTGGGCTACAATCATTTTCTCAGGGATGATAACACTGGGATTGTGTGCGAAAGTTATGTGGTCAACAGTAGATAATCCAGAAACAATTTTATTTTTTGCAAGTGAACGAACATTTGGCCCTATATTCTCAGGTATAGTCACAGCTGCTGTTCTATCAGCCATTATGTCGACTGCTGACAGTCAATTATTAAGCGTCTCATCATCTGTTGATAGGGATTGGACTGGTGGCAAAGAAACCAATATAAACCGTTCAAGAATCTCAATTGTTTGTGTCACAATACTAGCAATACTGATCTCGTTATATGCACCAGCAACAATATTTTCACGTGTGGTTTTTGCATGGACTGCTCTAGGAGCAGCATTTGTTCCAATGTTAGTTTTTAGGCTTTTATCAAAAAATGTCACAGCTATAGCCTCAGGATTATCTGTTCTATGTGGATTTTGTCTCACAGCTGTATTTCATTTTCTTCCTGATATTACCAACGGTGGTGATATTTTAGAAAGAGTAGTCCCTATGGCAATAGGGTTCTTAGTATTATTCTATTCAAACAACCAAATTGATAAAAATAAATAGATTATGCTGTTATATTCTTTGATTATGGTGCTATAATCGTTAAAAATAACGCTATCTACTATAAATAGGTATTTTTATGAATAATATATTATTATTGAATGGTCCCAACTTAAATCTCTTAGGCCAGAGAGAACCAGAGATCTATGGTCATAAGAATTTAAATGAGATTGAAAATGATCTAAAAAATATTGCTTCAAATTATGACTCTACCCTAGAAGCATTTCAAAGTAATTCCGAGTCAGATTTAGTCAATAATATTCAAGATAAATCTGAAAATACCGATTTTATAATTATAAATCCAGGAGGTTTTACGCATACAAGTGTAGCTATAAGAGATGCTATTCTGGCAGTCGCGATACCATTTATCGAAATTCATATTAGTAATATATATTCAAGAGAAGCATTTAGAAAAGAATCGTATTTCTCAGATATTGCTGTTGGTACCATTTCAGGCTTAGGATTTAAAGGTTATGAATTAGCTGTATTAGCAGCAATTGATTTTTTAAATAAAGAGTCATAATGGACATTAGAAAAGTTAAGAAATTAATTGAGCTTCTAGAAGAATCCGGACTCTCTGAGATTGAAATCACAGAAGGTGAGGATAAAGTAAGAATCTCTAGACAATCATCAGCAATTATAAAACAAACAGAATCAATCCCTTCTCAACAAGTCAATAATATAGTTGACGAAGAAACAGCACCTGAGAATGGTCATAATAATAACTTTCACCAAGTAAAAGCACCAATGATTGGTACATTCTATCAAGCCTCAGAACCGGAGGCTAAAGCCTTTGTTAAGGTGGGAGATCCTGTAACAAAAGGAGACACTCTTTGTATTATTGAAGCCATGAAAATGATGAATCAAATTGAATGCGATATGGATGGAACAATTGAAAGAATATTAGTTCAAAATGGAGACCCTGTTGAATACGATGAAGTATTATTTCTGATTAGTCAAAACTGATATGTTGGATAAAGTCGTTATTGCAAACCGTGGTGAAATAGCACTCAGAATACAAAGAGCTTGCAGAGAGCTAGGCATAAAAACTGTTGCCGTTCATTCAACAGCTGATAGTGAATTAAAACATGTTCTATTAGCAGACGAGTCCGTCTGTATTGGACCGCCAGAATCAACCAAGAGTTATCTTAATATGCCATCTATTATTAGTGCAGCCGAAGTCACTGATGCTATGGCAATTCATCCTGGGTATGGATTTTTAGCAGAAAATGGAGACTTTGCTGAACAAGTTGAAGAAAGTGGTTATGTTTTTATTGGGCCTAAAGCTGACACTATTAAAACAATGGGTAATAAACTCAATGCAAAAGAAGCTGTGAAAGAAGTAGGAATTCAGTGCATACCAGGTTCAGACGATGCACTTACAGATGATATGGATTATTGCTACAAGCTTGCTGATGAAATTGGATATCCTGTATTAATTAAGGCTGCTGCAGGTGGTGGTGGGAAAGGAATGAAAGTAGCGCATACAAAAGCCAATCTTCAACATGCCATAGATATTACAAAGGCTGAATCAAAAGCAGCATTTGGAGACGATACTATCTTCCTAGAAAAACTATTGGAGCATCCGAGACATATTGAATTTCAAGTCATAGCTGATAACTTTGGCAACGTTGTATGCTTGGGAGATAGAGATTGCTCAATGCAAAGAAGCCATCAAAAAGTTGTTGAAGAAGCGCCAGCTCCAGGGATACCTAAAGAAAAAAGAGAAGAAATGATCGAGAAATGTATTTCATTTTGCCAACATATTGGTTATCGAAATGCGGGAACTTTAGAATTTCTTTATCAAGATGGAGAATTCTACTTCATTGAAATGAATACAAGGCTTCAAGTCGAGCATCCAGTAACTGAATTGATAACTGGAATTGATATTGTGAAAGAGCAAATCAAAATAGCAAATAATCTCCCCTTGTCAGTCAAACAAGAAGATATCCTGATCAAAGGTCATGCTATTGAATGCAGAATTAATGCAGAAGATTCAAAAACATTTATCCCATCACCCGGAAAAGTAACATTATGGCATACTCCAGGTGGGCCTGGAGTGAGAGTTGATAGTCATATCTATACTGGTTATGAGGTTCCTCCTTATTATGATTCAATGATTGCAAAAGTAATTGCACATGCAAACACAAGGCAATCATCAATCATAAGAATGGGTATAGCACTATCCGAAATGGTGATTGAGGGCATCAAAACGAATAAAGATCTACAGATTCAAATTATGGAAGATGATGCCTTTAAGAGAGGAGGAATAGATATTCACTATCTAGAAAAGAAATTAAAACTCTGATTTTTATTTTTTCATTAACAAATCTAGCTGAGTCCATGATATAGTTTTTATAGCTTAATTTTTAAGCACTCCATTAAATTAAAAATGCATTCGTTTGCAAAAGGAAAGTAGTCTTTGTGATAAAAAAAGTAAAGAAACTCAAGAGATCTAAAAGACTGAATGGTACTCTGAAAAACTCAACTGAATCTGCACTTGAAAAGTATTTCAAAACACTCAACGGCACTAAACCTGATAATTTATACAATTTAGTTATTAAGGAGGTTGAAGCGCCTTTAATGAAAAAAATTATGGAATACACAGAAAATAATCAAACTCAGGCATCTAAGATTCTTGGCATTAATAGAACCACATTAAGAACTAAGCTTAAAGAATATAAACTAATTAAGTAATTAACCTTTAACAATGGGTAAAGATAAAAATACTAAAATAAAAAACGCATTGATCAGTGTTTCTAATAAAGATCAATTAGAAATATTGATTCAGTCTTTAAATGAATTAGGTATAAATATTATCTCAACAGGAGGAACTGCCTCATTTATTGATAATCTTGGAATTAAAGTTAAAAAAGTGTCTGACATTACTGGTTTTCCAGAAATAATGGATGGCAGAGTAAAAACATTACATCCAAAAATCTACGGTGGCCTATTAAATAGAAAAGAGGTGGATGATGCAACCCAAGAGGAGCATTCGATTCAAAACATAGATTTGATTATTGTTAATCTATATCCATTTGAGAATACAATAGCCAGAGAAGACTGCAATGATGAAATGGCCATAGAAAATATTGATATTGGCGGTCCTGCAATGATCAGAGCTTCTGCTAAGAATTTTTATACTAAAACAATTGTTACAGACCCCAGTGACTATGACCTCATTATAAAAGAACTAAAAATGAACTCTGGAAGTACATCATTTGAAATTAGAAAAGAGCTATCATTAAAAGCGTTTAAGTACACAGCAGACTATGACGAGTGTATCTATAACTATCTGAATACAAAAAATAATGGCCCCTCTCAAAAGAAAATAATAGATATACATTTGTCACAAATAAAAGAATTAAGATACGGAGAAAATCCACATCAAAAAGCAGGTCTATACACTCAAGGGGAAACAAGTGAAAGTAGTTTAACAGGAGCGCATGTCTATCAAGGCAAGCCTCTTTCGTATAATAATCTATTAGATGCTAATACAGCGTTAAGATGTGTTCAAAGCTTTAATGAGCCCTCATGCGTCATTGTTAAACATGTCAACCCATGCGGTGTAGCATCAGGTGATAATCTAATGAAAGCTTA
>JABHDX010000013.1 GCA_018672815.1 Gammaproteobacteria bacterium
AATGAGAAGCCCAACATAGTATTAGTCTTAATGGATAACTTTGGTTATGGTGAAATTGGAGTTTATGGCGGAGGTGAACTTCGTGGTGCTCCAACCCCAAATATAGATAGCATTGCTGCTGAAGGTTTTCAGTTAACAAATTATAATGTTGAAGCTGAGTGCACACCATCACGTTCGGCTTTGATGACAGGGCGTTATGGTATACGAACACGCCAAAGACAAGAAGGACCACCCAGAGGGGTCTGGTATGGCATAACGAAGTGGGAGATCACATTAGCAGAAATGTTATCCGACCAAGGCTATACAACTGGAATCTTTGGAAAATGGCATCTCGGTGATACCAAGGGACGATACCCAACAGATCAGGGCTTTGATGAATGGAATGGTATACCTAGATCCTCTGATCGAGCCTTTTGGCCAGACAGCAATAGTTTTTCACCAGGAAGTCATCCTGATGCTGTATTTACCCATGTTATGTCCTCATTTAAAGGACAAGAACCAAAAGAACTGGAGGTTTTTGATCGTGCTAAACGAGCAACGATTGATCGAGATATCACAGACCATGCCATTGATTTTATAAAACGTAAAGCTAAAAAAGAACAACCATTCTTTGCCTATCTTCCTTACACACAAACCCATGAACCTGTTGACCCTCATCCTGATTTCTACGGCAGTACTGGAAATGGAAGTTTTGCTGATGTTTTGGCACAAACCGATGTCTACATTGGCGAACTCCTGGGAACAATAGATGAGCTTGGTTTAAAAGAAAACACTATATTTATCTTTACTTCTGACAACGGTCGCGAAGGAGTGCCCAGATCATTCGGTTTCACTGGGCCTTGGAGAGGAAGTATGTTCTCTCCATATGAAGGTTCTTTGAGAGTTCCTTTCTTAATTCGTTGGCCTGGTCATATTCCAACTCAGCAAGTATCCAATCAAATATTCCATCAAATTGATCTATTCCCTACTATTGCCAGTTTTGTTGGCGCTGATATACCTTCAGATAGAATAATTGATGGCGTTGACCAATCTAATTTTCTCAAAGGCAAGTCAAAAAAATCCGCAAGAGAATCCATGGTAATTTATATTGGTAATGAATTATTTGGTGCAAAATGGCGAAATTGGAAATTACTACTTAAAGAAATGGATGAAGATGGCTATGGCGTGAAAAATATGGCTTATCCTACAGTTTATAATTTACTTGTTGATCCAAAAGAGGAAGTTCCTGAACTCAACTACTTAAATGATACATGGGTTGATTTTCCTTTGTATCAAGTCATAGAAGACCATGAAGATTCAATAGAGAATGATCCTGGTACACCAGGGCCTTGAATCCTTTGCATTCTAGCATCTTCAAATAACCCCCTAATATAACTTTTATATGAACACTCAATTATATGTTTTCACTAATGGTGCATACGATAAAAATTGGTTACAAGACATCTATTTGATCAATCAAGACAATGTACCAGCAGTTGGCTCATTAGAATCAATTGAAAAGATGAAAGAACTTTTATCTATCAGTAGTTATCATTCCGTGTTATTGCTAGATAAGAATGTCATTGGATTTAGTATCTGCTTTAGGGAGGGGACCACATATTGGTCAGAGAATTATAAATATTTTGCTCAAGGCTTAAAAACTTTTTTATACATTGATCGAATTGCAATTGATCAAAACTACAGAAGAAAAGGTCTTGGTAAGTCAATGTATAAAGATATATTTTCAAATGCTTCCCATGAAAACTTAAGAGTCACAGCAGAGGTAAATACTAAACCAATGAATCAAATCTCATTAGATTTTCATAACAATATGGGTTTCAAGCAAATCGGTGAAAGACAATTTGATGATCATGATGTGGTCTATTTAATTAAATAGTTCTGAGAATATTAATAATCACTTTGTATTATAACTCAGTCTTAATTGTCGCAATTTCAGTACCAACATCATATTCTTTGTTAACTTCAGCCATAGAAATAATAGTTCCATTAACTGGAGAAGGAACTTCAATAGTTGTTTTTTCAGATTCTATTAAATAAAGAGGTTGATTTAATTTCACTAAGTCTCCTATTCCGACATACCACTCAATAAGTATGCAAGATTCAGATGATATAGCTGTTTTTGGAACTTTTAATCTTATTTCCATTTAGTATTGAAATATATATTTATTGTACTAGTTCTTTGATAGCAGTCTTAATATTTTCATTATTTGGAAAATGATAATTTTCTAATTCTTTTGCAAATGGAATAGGCGTATAAGCAGAGCCAATTCTTGTAACAGGTTTTTTAAGTTCAGAGAATAAGTTTTCATGTATGAGTGAGGCTATTTCTGCACCAAAACCACAAAATCTTACTGCTCCATGGAGAACGAGTGCTCTTTTTGTTTTACCGACAGAATTAAGAATTGCATTTTTATCTAGAGGTACTAATGATCTAAGATCAAGAACTTCAGCATTAATTCCATCATTTTCTAGTTCGTTAGCTACTTCCAAGGCACTCAATAAAGCAGCTCCATAAGTAATAATAGATACATCCGAACCTATTTTTTTTATCTCCGCTTTACCTAAAGGAATTCTATAATCTTCCGTTGGTACTTCACCTGAGCCAAAGTAAAGACCCATTGATTCCATAACTACACAAGGGTCATCATCATATATGCAAGACATCAGTAGGCCTTTTAGGTCTTTTGGAGTGCCTGGGGCTACTACCTTTATTCCTGGTGAATGTGTTAACCATGTCTCAAGTGATTGAGAATGTTGAGCACCAAAACTACCAACATTTCCTGCTATCATTGTTCTTATTGTAATAGGAACATTTGTTTTTCCTCCAGACATGTATCTTAATTTTGCAGCATGATTAGTAACTTGGTCCATGCATACACCTAAAAAATCATTAACCATAATTTCAGCAACTGGTCTTAATCCAGCCATTGATGCACCAATTGCTGCTCCTATAATTGCTTGTTCAGAGATAGGAGTTGGCCTGACTCTTTCTAGGCCATATTTTGTAGATAAGCCATATGTTGCTTTAACAACACCGCCTGCAGGGTCTGCTATATCTTCACCCAAAATTATTACAGATTTATCTGTTTCAAGTGCATAATCAAGAGTATTTGTAATGGTTTGACAGTAAGTAATATTTTCAGCATTATCGTAATTAAATGATTCTAGATTGTCAGAATCTGAATCAGAGTTACTTATGTCAGGAATATCATTAGGGTCTGAAAAAACATCACTATAAAGATCAGTTTCAGTTGGCGGCAAACAAGATTCGGTATAAGTTTCTGCCTCATCTACTTCTTTAACTGCATTTTCTTCTATTTTCTCAATTACTTCGAGAGTAAGAATATTATCGGAAAGTAATCTTGCTTTAAAATTATTTATAGGTGTATTGAGTAATCCTTTTGATAATTGATTTTGATCCATATGTGATTCATCAGAACCAAATGCATGTCCTTGCAGTCTATCGCATAATGCTTCTACAAATGTTGGTCCTTTGTTTTGTCTTGCACGGTTAATGGCTTCTTCAGCAGCAAAATAAAGTGCTACAGGATCACTTCCATCTACTTGAATGCTAGGCATTTCATAAGCATTACCTCTTTCTGAAAGGTTCTTGGTTTTAGTTGATTCTGAAAAAGCTGTGTATTCTGCATATTGATTATTTTGACATAGAAATATTACTGGTAGATTCCATAGAGATGCTAAATTCATAGCTTCATGAACAGCCCCAATATTAGCTGCTCCATCACCAAAACTTACTATAGTTGTTTTACCTGTATTTTTAAGAATTGATGCTAACCCTAAACCATTAGCAATGGGTACTCCTCCACCGACAATACCTGATGTAACCATGAGACCATTAGCAGGATCAGAAAGATGCATAGGACCACCTTTACCTTGACATAAACCGTTTTTCTTACCCGCTATCTCTGAAAAAACATCTTTAACAGATGAACCCTTAGCTAGAACATCATGAATACATCTATAAGTAGTTATCATATAGTCATCATTATTTAGAAGCGATGTAAATGTTGCAGGTATTGCTTCTTGTCCGCCACAAGGGTAATACTGAAATTGTAGCTTACCAGCACTTAGCCAACGTTGAATTCTTTGATCACATTCCTGAATTCGAAACATCATAGTGTATATATCCCTTAACGTATTAGTATTGATATCATTAATATTTAAATTGTTACTCATTTTTTACAGTCCTCAAAAAAGATTTTTTATACATTCATATAAATAAAATATATAACTTTATATAAAAATATCAGATATATATGTATAAGAAAACATATATATATATAAAAAGGATTTAAAATACTAAGTTATATGGAAAATGTGAATATAAAGATAAGAATGTAAATTCTAATCGATAAGATTTAATTTAATTAATATATAGAAATACTAATAATCTAGATTATGCTTACTAAGAAAGTATTTTATGCTTATGAGTAAATAATACCTTGTGGCCTCATCATTATTCTAGGTATTAGGCTTTTAGGATATAAGGAAGGATGATGGCTTTTAATGATTTTTCAATATCTATTTCTTTATTTTTTATCCTTTGTGCTGGACCACTAACTGAAATAGCTATAAATTTTCCAAATACATGTTCTGGTATACCAATTGATACAGCACCAGCATCTTTAATTACGCCTTCATAATCAATTGCAACAAGTCGTTTACTGATAACAAGAAGTTTTTCTAAAAGTTCAGTTACATCAACAGGCTTATCTGATTCACCTATACGTTTATTATAGCGATTAGCTAATTGACATACTTGCTCTGTATTCAAACTAGATAGTAAGGCAAGTCCACATGCTGAATAAAAAAGGGATGTCTTCGATCCTTCGTATATTTTTAATGTAACTGCTTGTATACCTGGAATTACTTTCACAAACTGAGCTTCGTCTCCACTTCTTACAGTAATTGAAACTGTCTCATTACTCTCTTTACTTAGTTTATCGCAAATAGCATCAAGTTCTTCTTGATGATTAAAAAAATGCTCTAAAGCCCACTCGCTTAACTGAGCAATTTTAGTTGTAGGAAAGTAAGTATAGTCATTTTGATCATAACCTAGATAACCTTTTTTCAGCATTGTTTTGATAAGGACATTAGTGCTAGATCTTGGCATAAAAAGTTTTTCTGAAATATTTTTAGCTGAAAGTTGAGCTTTCTCAATTTGGAAAAGCTCCATGATTTGAAAAACTCTCTCTGCAGACTTCACTCCATCTATGTTTTTTTTATTTACGTTCATGTTTTATTTTTTTGAAACTTTTTTAATTGCTTATCTAGTTCTTTTTTTAAGTAGCTCTGAACAACTGAATCATATAACTAATGAGAGACTTTTAGTATAGATAAAATAATATCTATAACAACATATTTGCACAATTATTATTTTAAAAAAATAATACAGATATATATGTATATGAAGTAAACATATATAAACTTGATTTATTTTCCTTGCAGAGTTAACTTTAGACTAAGTAAATTCACTTAACGAGGCTTAAGATATGTCATTATTTATTATCAATACGAAGTTAAAAACATTAGGAATATATTTTATTTTAATTATGCCGTTAGTATTTATTACTAATACATATTCACAAACAACTAGTTCTGCAAAGTTACAAATTGAAGAAATAGTTGTAACTGCTGAAAAGAGAGTCTCTTCATTACAAGATACCTCCATATCTATAAGTGTTTTCTCTGGCGATGAGCTGAATGATTTTGGAATTACTGATTCTGAGCAACTCTCATACTACACTCCTGGTTTAGTTATCCAAAGACAAGTTATTGGTAAAGTTACCATGAGGGGTGTTGGTAATGAAAATCTTACTATTGGAGGAGATCCAAGTGTTGCTTTACATTTAGACGGTAGTTATGTTGCAAGATCATCTGTTGCAAACTTTGATTTTTTTGATGTTGAACGTATTGAAGTCTTAAGAGGACCACAAGGAACACTTTATGGAAGAAATGCTAATGGAGGAACTATTAATGTTATTTCAAATAAACCTACTGAAGAAAAAGAAGGGTATATAAATTTATCTTTTGGAAATTATAGTAGTATCAGAGCAGATGCAGCATTAAGTGGTCCAATTAATGACAATACAACTGGTAGACTTTCTTTTCTACATGCTACAAGAGATGGTTATACAAAAAATATATTCCCTGGAGCTGCAGGTCGCGGACTTGATGAATTAGATACTCAAGATTTAACTGCCGTTAAAGCTCAGCTACATTTTAGACCAAGCGATACTATTTTTATTGAATTAATGGCTGATTCTTACAAGGATAGTAGTAATCCTCCTGCACAAAAGTATTTAATGTGGCCATTACCTTGGATGGAATCGTCTTATGCTCCTGTTCCATTTCCTGATGCTGTTCACCCCACTGATCTAAGAACTTTATCCCAGGGGTTTGAATTTAATATACCTGGTAGCACTAGAACAATAGAAACTGCAGGAGAGTGGAATCAAAATGGGTTATCAGCAAAACTTACTCTAGATCTAGAAAATGGTAATACCTTCTTTTCTCATACTTCTATGAGGGATATTGATTCTATGTGGCTTAATGATGGAGATGGTATCGATGTGTTTATGGTCAACTACTTTCAAAGAGAGAATTCAGAGCAGTTTACACAAGAAATTCGATTGTCGTCTGCAGATAACAATGATCTAAATTGGATTGTAGGTGGTTTTTACATCAAAGAAGATGCAGAGACATTCATAGGTATTCCTTTACCACTTGGTCTTGATTTACCTCTTAATCTATTAATTGATGGCGAGCATGAGACTACAGCCCATGCTTTTTTTGGCCAACTTACTAAAAATATAAATGAAAAAATAAGATTAAATGTTGGTCTTCGATACAATCATGAGAATAAAAAAGTTAATTATCAAGATGATAGATTCTTTGTAGTATCACAAGTTTCAGGTGATGAAACATGGAATGCAATTACACCAAGAATTGGAATTGATTATTTTATTTCAGATGACAACATGCTGTATGCAAATATATCTAAAGGCTTTAAAAGTGGTGGATTCAACCTTTTAGCAGTCCAAGATGCGTACGATCCTGAAATCGTTTGGAGTTACGAAGTAGGTTTAAAAAGGACTTCAAATGAAGGAAGATTGCAAACAAATCTTTCAGCTTTTTATTATGATTACACAGATATGCAAGTTGGTAGAGTAGAGAACCTTCAATCAATACTTCTGAATGCAGCTGCTTCCACAATTAAGGGTGCTGAGATAGAAGTTGTTGCATTAGTTAATGAAAATTTTAGAATTCAGGCCAACGCTGCACTCTTAAACACTAATTATGATGACTTTCTTACTCAAGATCCTGGTAGCCCGGGTGTGCCAGTAAAACAACTCGCTGGAAATGAGTTACCTCGATCACCAAACATGACTGGAAACATTATTGGAATTTATAATGTAATGCTCGAAAATGGTGCTGAACTGATCCTAAATGGTTCTTTTCAAAAACAAGGAAAGCAGTTTTTTACTCAATTTAATCGAGAGAGTGTATCTCAAGACAGTTTTAATCTTCTTAACTTCAATGCAACATATAAACCAAATAATAATTTTGAACTAACATTTTATGCTCATAACATAACTGATGAAGGGTATATAACTGATATTTTAGAGTCTGGAGTTGTCACTGGGCAAACTGTTCCACAAGGGATATTAGGACCTCCTAAAACCTATGGAATGAAAATGAGCATTAATTTTTAATAGATAAATTGAAATATAGCTATTTAAAAAATGAATAGAAGAGACTTAATTATTGGTGCTAGTGCACTTTCTCTTGCAGTGTCAATAAAATCTGAAACCACTAATAAAGAAATATTTAACCAAAAACAAAGAGAGGGCAATATGAGTAATCTATTCAAACATAATTATTTAAGATTAGATGATGGCGTACCTTTATTTTATATTGATGAAGGACAAGGAAGACCAATAGTTCTAATTCATAACTTAATGTTTGGAGCTGAGTATTTCTGGCAAAAAAATATTCCTGAATTAAGCCAGAATAATAGGGTAATTGCAGTTGATATGAGGGGTCATGGACTATCAGGTAAACCTAATGCTGGATATAATCTCAAGCAGTTGGCTAGTGATATTAATGAAATATTAATCAAATTAGATTTACATGATGTAGTTTTAGGTGGAATGGCAATTGGTGCGTTATCAATTCTTCAATATTTAAGTGATTATGAAAATGAAAGAGTCAGTGCATTAATATTATCAGAATTCACTCCCAAATTAGTATCTGCTATTGATTGGAAACATCCAACTTTTGGTGATTTTCCTGAAGAGGCAGCTGCTGGATTTTCTGATTCTGTTAGAGCTGATAGAGATGTTCTTAATAATTTTGTTATTGCTGGCTTTAATCAAATGCCTAATGATGAAATTCTTGAGGAAATGCTCATCAATACTTATTTAACACCGACAGAAGTCGTAGCTGAATTTGTTGATGATATGGTTAAGAATGATTACAGAGATATGTTGCATACAATTACACTACCAACTTTATTATTATATGGTGGTGATAAAAATCAGGTTTTTCCAACAGCAGTAGGTGATTGGATACAAAAAGAAATACCTCATTCTCAATTAGTGATATTTAATAATTCTGGACATGCCCCTTTCTGGGAAGAAAGCAAAAAATATAATAGATCAATTATAGATTTTGTAAGTAAATAATAAACATATGAAATTAATTGAACCTTTTCTAAAAGATTTTATTGTTATTTAAAAATTAAATTAGCAATTTATTGTAATTATTCGAATAACTAAAGACTCATGAATAATACGCAGAATCCATCATATCTTGTCATAAGGGTTAGGCCTGATATTGAAGAGGAAATCGATCAATACTTTAGTGATGTAATTAAAGCAGCTACTAGTAAAGGTGCTAAGTTATTGGGTTTGGAGAGATCTAGTAATGTAGTGATATATGAAAAAGGTAGCATACCTTTTTCAACTTTAATTTTAAAATGGCCAGAAGGTCAAAGTATTTCGATTGATTTTTGGAAAAGTCAAATACATAAGAATATTTTTAATCAATTATCGATAGTATTTAAAAAGAACATTATTGCTTTTACAGCTGAAGGCTTACCTGATAAAGGATTAATAGGTGATCCAATTCCTACGATAGCATCATATGAATTTAACACTTCTGAAGTGAATTCAAACAAGTTTATTTTGATTATTGATGGCACAGTTACTAAGCCTAAAGTTATAGATAAATACCGTGAAATACTATTTGATATTATGCAAGAACAAAAGAGTTACTACATAGTTCTAACTGCTTCAGAAGGGATAAAAATGTTGCATGGCAAATGGAATGAAGATATTTTTGCTATATCTTTATGGAAATCAAAAAAAAGTGTTAATGATTTCTGGTATGGTGAAAAATATCAGAAAACTGCAATACCTTTGAGAATTGGAGCTGGAGAATTTACTGTTATAGGCTTTTGTTAAACTCTTTTTTAATGAAAACTATTCTAACTTATAGCTATTGATTTTGTAATTTAATCTTCAAGAATAACGTGATATAAATCAGTTCGTCTATCTCTGAATAGTCCCCATGCAGCTCTATATTCCTTTATCTTTTCTAGATCAAATTCATGAATGATAAACTCTTCATTTTCACGTCCACAT
This sequence comes from Gammaproteobacteria bacterium, assembly GCA_018672815.1. The sequence goes on from JABHDX010000013.1 coordinate 9,669, forward strand.
TCTGATACTTTTATACCTGTCTCATCAGTTATAAAAGAAGAGCCATAAAATGTTTGGCTAAACTTTGTATTTTCTTCTGTACCTATTCTATTCGAGGCAACAACTGGTATGCAATTAGCAGCAGAATGACCTTGCATAACAATCTGCCAAGAATCTCTAGAGTCTATGTGTGGATAATCAGGCTCACTTCCTATTGCTGTAGGATAAAATAATAGTTCTGCACCTTTTAGTGTCAAAATTCTAGCAACCTCAGGAAACCATTGATCCCAACAGATACCGGCACCTATTTTTGCATAAGCGGTATCAAATACTTTGAACCCCGTATTACCTGGGTGAAAATAAAACTTTTCTTCATAACCAGGTCCTTCTGGTATATGTGATTTACGATAATAATCTAATATTTTTCCATCAGCATCTATCATGGCAAGCGAATTGTAATAAGTATTATTATCACGTTCAAAAAAACTAATTGGTAAAACAACTGAAAGTTCTTTAGCAAGCGTAGACATCTCTGCTAACAGTGGATTATTCTTGAAAGGTTTGGCAAGTTCAAAATACTTAGAATCACTTGTACAACAAAAATAAACTGATTCAAATAGTTCTTGAATGAGTATAATTTGTGCTCCTTGCTGTGCTGATTTCTTAATTAGATTAATTGCTTTTTCAATATTATCTCTTTCATTATTTGTACATGACATTTGAGTAGCTGCAACTTTAACTTTTCTCATAAAAGGTCTCATTTAATTGTGATTTATATTTATATTAATCATATATTCTAACTTATAATATTTTTATGAATTTAAAAAACTTTCATAACTTTTTTACATTTTCAATAATCGGCTGCTTAACCATGCCAGGGATTTTATTTGGTCCAGCAATTGTTGGTATTTTAGTCGATCATGCTGATTTCAATGAACAGTATGCTGGTTGGGCAATGGCATATCAATCAATTGGATCTGCAACAGCATTGCTTATTATTTCTTCATTTATTCATAGTTTAGATTTAAAAAAACTAGCATTTATCACCCTTATATTTGCCTTTATCTTAGAAATCTATTGCTCATTTAATTCAAGTCCTGTGTTTTCTTTTTTAATCATAAGGTTACTTATTGGTGCATTTACCACCATAGCAAACATAGCTGTATACACATCAATCGCTTCGTTAAAAAATTATGAGAGAGGGTTTGGTATGTTTGTTTTGATGCAATATTTGGTAAGTGGTCTAGGCTTATATTTTATGATTCTCTATTCTGATTATATTGGTTCACAGGGCTTATTTTTGTTATTAGGACTCTTCAATCTTATTGCATTATTCATGATACGAACACTTCCTAATCAACAAGCTAATAATAATACTGAAAGTGCTTTAACATCGGAAACAAAGGTCCTGTTCAGTGGTATAGCTTTATTAGCAATTATTGGTTTTGGTATTCATGAAATGTCTGGTGTAGCACAATTCACTTACATTGAAAGAATTGGCGTTTCTATTCTCATTGATAACCAATCTTTGAGCAATATTATGCTTATATCATCACTATTAGGAATTCCAGGAGCAATCATTTGTATTACTTTCGGTAAAAAATATGGCTTAGTGATTCCTATACTGTTTGGTATTTCAATTTGTCTCTTTGGAATGAGCCTTTTCCTTTTCTCAAAAACTTATTTAACTTATGTAATTAGAATGTGTTTGATTGGTTTTGGTTGGTCAATAGTATTGCCTTACATTCAAAGTCATCTTGCCAATATAGATAAAAAGGGGAGCGCATTAGCAGCTGGTAATTCATTTGCAACTATTGGAGGTGCATTAGGAGCTGTATTAGCGGCAAAACTTATTGGTCAAAACAGTAATTATGACGCTCTCTTGCAAGTATCCATACTAATTTATATCATTGCTGCATCGTTTCTCATAATTTCAATTAAATTAAAAAAAAACACATGAATAAACTACAGCACAAAGATCCTAGAGACCAAGGTTTCTATATGCCAGGTGAATGGAATAACCATAGTTGCTGCTGGATGGCATGGCCTGCTAGATTTGATCTATGGCCTAACATTAATGCAGCAAATAAAGCTTATGCAGAAGTTGCAAATACCATATTAAAATTTGAATCAGTAAAAATGTTAGTGCTACCATCTTTGATAGAAGATGCTAAAAAATACCTAAACGATAAAATTGAAATTATACCTATGTCTATTGATGATTCTTGGGCAAGAGATTCAGGTCCGAACTTTCTGATTAATGACTCAGGACTTTTAGCTGCTTCTACTTGGGAATTCAATGCTTGGGGAGAAGAATTTACCCCTTATGATCAGGATGCACTCATGGGAAGTAGAATCTTAAATCTTATAGGCGTTGAAGAGTTTAAGTCAACGATGAGGGCAGAAGGAGGTGGCATCACAGTTGATGGTGAGGGGACAGTCATTACTACAGAATCATGTTTTTTGAATAGCAATAGAAACCCCTCTATGACTAAAAAAGATGTTGAGGAAGAATTATGCAGAACATTAGGAGTACAAAAAGTAATTTGGATTCCAGGTGATCCAAATGAAACAGGCACTGATGGGCATATAGATGGAATCACTGCTTTTATTGAACCTGGTAGAATTCTTTTAGAAATCAATCCCAATAAAAATGATCCTCACTATAAAGTTGGAATGAATAATCTAGAAGCATTAAAAAATATTAAGGATGCCAAAGGAAGAACGTTAGAAATTGATTTCATAGATGAAGGGGATTATTTAAGCACAGAGTTTGATGAATGTAGATCTTATGTTAATTCATATTTAGCCAATGATGCGGTAATCGTTCCTGGATACAATCATGAAAGAGATTATGCAGCTGTTGAAAAATATCAACAAATTTATCCAGATAGGACAGTTGTCCAAGTTCAAATATGTGATATTGCAATTGGCGGCGGCGGGGTGCATTGCATAACACAACAACAGTGCAAATCTTATTAATTGCAATATAATCTATTCAGAAAAAAATATGCAAGCTTTTGCTATGATTAAATGATGTTTTAATTAAGGAATCCTATGAAATTTGACGAAATAATATTAAGTGAACAATTCCATGAATGGTATCACGAAGGTCTTAGCAAAGAAGAGGTAGCAGTTAAGTCGTCTCAAATGTATGAAGAATATTCTGAGTGGAAAGATAAACGCCAACAAGCTTTTGCTGATAGTTTTAAAAAACTAGGCGAGATCAATGAAAGTTAAGTTTATGATTCTAAAACAGAGGTTTTAATGAAAAATTCAATGATTGACACAGTGCTTTTAACGCTTATAGGTCTGGAGTACTTAGGTTTTGGTTTGATTGGTTTAGTTAATCCAAACTCAGCTGCAGCGTTGGTTGGATTCAGCCTTAATGAATTAATCTCCTTAAGTGAAATTCGAGCAAATTATAGTTTCTTTGTTTTACTGGGTCTCATGTCATTGATTTCATTGAAAAAGAAATCATTACAAAAAATCACATATCTAATAGTTGCGTTGTTATGTGGCAGTTATGTATTCGGTCGATTGGTGAGTATAGTATTTGATGGCATGCCCGATACAAGAGCTCTCTGGATGGTCCTAACAGTAGACTTAATTGTCTTTATACTATCCTTTTGCCGCTATAAAGATCTGAGTTGATATTAGGTGTTGTCTCTGATGAATGTCAGAGATCTTTCAAAAGCTAAATCAGAAGATGGCTGATGATAATCAGCTCTCATTTCA
>JABHDX010000099.1 GCA_018672815.1 Gammaproteobacteria bacterium
AGGCGGAGGCCAACTTTCAACTTCAGCTCCCAATCCTAATTCTGTCCCTATAGTTGCTGGAACAACAACAGTAACCATGGATGAAGACTCCAGTAATATTGCTCTAAGTATATCGACACCTACTGATTCTGATGGCGATTCTTTAACTGTCACTGTGACTGGATTGCCGACCGGAGGTACGCTGACCACGGCTGATGGCACTGAAGTCACTAATGATATGACCTTAACGATTTCACAACTGACAGGTCTTATTTTTACTCCAGATTTAAACCTTAATGATGACAATACTTCCTTTGGATCTTTTACTTATTCAGTCTCAGATGGAACAGCAAGTAGTGCCGGTACAGTAAATATATCTGTGACTCCAGTGAATGATATTCCAGAATTTACATCGGGACCTGATCTCGCTATTGAAGAGAATCGTACAGATATCTCTGGTTTTTCTGCGAGCGATGTTGATGATGATACCCTTACATATTCGATTAGTGGTGGTGATGATCAATCCTTTTTTACGATTGATGCAGCGACAGGTTTATTACAGTTTATTGATAGACCAGATTTTGAAAATGCTCAAGACAGCGATGCCAATAATGTTTATGTTGTCGAGATTACCATTGATGATGGTAATGGGGGTGCGGCCACACAAACGTTTAATATTATTGTCAGTGATGTGGTTACCGGTATCACCATTTCAAACTCAAGTATTGATGAGAATGACAGTGGTGCTGTTGTTGGAGACTTAACGGCAGCCATTGATGATCTCAATGCCACCCATGAATACACTTATGCTCTCTCGGGTGTCGATGCTGATAAGTTTGAAGTAATTGATGGCCAGTTAAAACTTAAAGACAGTGTCAGTGCTAACTATGAAGTCAAGAACAGTTATAGTGTTACGGTCACTGCCACTGATAGCGGTGGATTATCCACGTCCAATGATTTTACGGTCACTGTGAATGATATCAATGAAGTACCGACTGATATCGGTATCTCCAGAACCGGACTCATGGATAATACTGATGCTGCAGTGGTTGGTACTTTGAACACCATCGATGAAGACACGATTGATAATCATACCTATACCGTCAGTGATGATCGTTTTGAAGTGGTGGACGGGGTATTAAAGCTTAAAGCAGGCGAGACCATTGATAGTCTTAGTGAGCCAAGATTAAACATAACAGTAACTACCACTGATAAGGGTGGCCTTACGTATCAAGAAGAATTTACATTAAAGGTTGGAACAGTCCAAATAACTTCTCTTCAGTTTGAAGAAAATGCAGTGGGAGCTATTATCGGTGATTTATCTGTTATAGATACTGGTTTTAGTGGAACTATTACTTATTCGCTATCAGGAGCAGGTTCAGAAAATTTTGAAATTGTTAACGGACAATTAAAATTAATAGATACTTTCAGTGCTAATTATGAGGTTTTGAGTAGCTATGAAATTACTATAACTGCGACTGATGATTCAGGTTATACAAAATCAACTACTTATCCTTTCACTGTTATAGATGTTAATGATGCACCGACTGCTACCACAATTTCTGCAACTGCAATCAATGAAAATGAATCTGGTGCAATTGTTGGAACTATAACAACTACAGATGAAGATGCTAATGACACTCACACTTATGCACTAACAGGCAATGATGCAGAGTATTTTGAAGTAGTCAACAGCCAACTAAAACTCAAAGACGGCGTCAGCACCAACTATGAAGAGAAAAATAGTTATAACGTTACTGTCACATCTACCGATAGTGGAGGTCTATCCATTGCTTCTGATTATACGGTCACCATCAATGATGTTAATGATGCGCCTACAGCGATAAATATTTCAGGCAGTCTTTATGTAAACGATGGCACAACAGGTGGCGTGGTGGGAAATATAACCACCGAAGATGAAGACGCAGGAGACAGTCATACTTATACTTTATCTGGAACAAATGCAGCCAATTTTGAAATTGTTAACGGGCAATTAAAACTTAAAGATAGCATCACTGCGGATCATTCAATGAAGAGCACTTATACTGTAACTGTTACCTCCACAGACATTGCTGGATTAGCAATCAGTGAAAATTACACTGTTGAAGTTAACGTTGCACCAACTTACGTTAGTCTTAGCAGCACTAATGTTGATGAGAATTATGTCGGCAGCGTTGTGGGGGCTATTACGGTCGTGGATCCAAACACTAATGATGATTTTACTTATGTTTTAGGTGGTGAAGATGCATCTAATTTTGAAGTTGTTGGTGGTGAGCTAAGAGTTAAAAGCGGATCTTGGTTTGATTATGAAACAAAAAGCACTTATACCGTTTCAATCACAGTTATTGATCAAGGGGGTTTAAGCACAGTTCAGACATTTAATATTAATGTCAATGATGTGAATTACGGTAACCCTTACCACAGTGAAGTGACTAGTGCCTTTGTGGCCCCTATATCTGACGATGAGGATATCAGGGGTCTTCAATGGACTTATGGTGGCAATGGAGAAAACAGTCTTATTTTTCAGCATGATAATGATCCAGATACTCCGTTAGTTATAACCTATAGTTTGATTCATGCAGATTCAGTTTTGGGTGATAATTATGACGATGGTTATGATCAAGATGTCTATAACAACACGAGTGATTATTCTCAAGAATGGGAAGCGATGGTTGATCAAGCATTCACTTATTGGGGAGAAGTTTCAGGCATTACATTCCTTAAAGTTGATGATAACGCCAGCATGTGTGGAGATATTAGAATAGGACTGTCTACAGGTGATTTTGGTGGGGCTGGGGGTTGGGCTAATGTACCTTATTATTATCAAGGTGAAAATAATAGTACAGCGAATGACATCTGGATCCGAAAACAATACGATCCAGAGGTTTATGGATCTGTATATGGTCCAATGATATTGATTCATGAGATTGGACACGTGTTGGGTTTAGCACATACTCATGACAACGGTTATCTATCTTCGATTAATGACAACACCAACATCTATTCTGTTATGTCCTATATTGGATGGGGGCAAGTTGTGAATGACTGGCCTGATGACGGTTTCTATGCAAATGACTGGCTTCGTGTTGAAAGTCCAGCAATTAATGATATAGCTGCTATACAGAACCTTTACGGTATGAGACCAGATTTTAATCTAGGCAATACCACGTATGCTTTCTCTGGACCAATTTATACCACCATTTATGATACTGGAGGAAAAGACACCATAGATTTATCAAGTTATTCAATTGATACATCACTAGATCTAAGAGGAGGTTCTGTATCTTATATAGGAACCGATGAGTTGGAATTGGAAGTCCCCTATGGTAATGCAAGTTGGCAATATGATTATGTTTACTCAGGTTTTCCCTTAGGCATTGAAGAAAATACTGTTATTGAGAATGCTATAACTGGAAGTGGTAATGATACCATTACTTGTAATACTGCTATCAATACAATTACCTGCGGATTAGGAAATGATGATGTTTTGCTTATAGGTTCAGGAGATATTGTTTTTGGTGGGCATGGCTATGATAATTTTTATATTAATTCTTTTGATTTCAATCTTATTGATGGTGGAGTTGGAACAGATGTAACTGACGGCGAAGGCGATGGGCTTTATTTTCATGGCTTATACACAGGTTCAGTGATTGATTTAAGAGCTTTTACTGATAATCAAATAACCAACATTGAAGACATTTACATCGATGATGGTAAAGCTTCAATTTTAAAAATCTCTGCTCTGGCACTGAGGAATTTAGAAGGTAGTTATTTTAGGGATATGGATGGGGATGGCATTGAGGAATTTGTTTGTTATATATACGCAGACGCCGATTTAGACGAGGTTCAAGTAAATACAGAAGGTTGGGTTTTAACCGCACCTGTTGATACTGGAGATAATGTCTATGCTGGTTATGATTATTATTTGCTGAGTGGTACATTATTAACACCAGACATATGGTTTGCTATAAACACAGGCACCACTGTGACTTATCTCAATGAATCAGGGGGAACAGTAAGAATTAGCCCTGATCGGTCTAATGACGAGATGATAATTGCTGAAAATAAGAACCCTGTGACAAATGTTGATGATAATCCTGTAATAAATGTTGATGATAATAATATCAATATTCCTATCAATCATGACCCTTTCAGGTTTGTCTGTGGATGTGCATTATGTACTTCACAAGACACAATAAAATCAAAATATGATGCTAATACTTCTAACTATTTAGATAAAACATCAGATCTTTTGCTAGTGGAGCAAGCATATGATTATTCTATTCTTCTACCTGAGACCATTGAATCAGATATACAGACGGCAGTTAATCTAAGTAAGTCAGATTTATTCGGTTTACTTATTGATGAAGAGGTCTCCTTAGAAGAAGAGATTATATTCTCAGCTATTGAGAATATTGATAATCATGGCCCTGGCTTAGCTAAATCCAATGAAATGGAGTCTGATTCTTTTATTTCATTTGATGATTACGGCCTGTTTAATTTTTATGAAGACAGCATCTATGATGAGATTATTATCTATACGTCAGAACTAGGATAACTAGATAACTAATTAAAAAATCTTTTAATATACAAACTATTTTATTTCTAGTTGTATTGATTAAATATCTTTAGTGTAAAAAATAAACAAATTGAAGATTCTAGAAAAAATAGAGATTTAATTAAGTATAAAGTGGAAAAGCTATTAAAAGATCTGGATAATGTTCAAAAATTTAATTGAGGTAGAAAATGAGTAAAGTATTAATGACAACTGATAAGGGTCAGATCCATATTGATTTATTTGATGAAGACGCACCAAATACGGTGAAGAATTTCACAGACTTAATCGAGAAGGGATACTATGATGGTCTTAATTTTCATCGTGTTATTTCTAACTTTGTTATTCAAGGTGGATGTCCTAATGGGACTGGAACAGGAGGACCTGGATATAATATTGATTGTGAGATTAATGCTAATAAACATCAGGCAGGAACTTTATCCATGGCACATGCTGGAAAAGATACGGGTGGTAGTCAATTTTTCATTTGCCATAGTCCTCAACCACATTTAGACGGAGTGCATACTGTCTTTGGACACACAGCAAACATGGATGTTGTGAATTCAATTGAGGAAGGTGATAAAATGATCTCAGTTGTTTTGGAAGCCTCTGAATAATGAAAAAGATTATTTGACTAAGATTCACTCCTTGGCAAGATAGTTAATAGAGCTTAAGAAAACAATGGTGGGCGTAGCTCAGTTGGTAGAGCCCCTGGTTGTGGTCCAGGTGGTCGTGGGTTCGAGCCCCATCGTCCACCCCATTTTTTCTTGGGTCGTTAGCTCAATCAGGTAGAGCAGTAGACTCTTAATCTATTGGTTATAGGTTCGATTCCTATACGACCCAGTTAAGTTCTTATTAAACTATCTTGTATTTATTGAGTTGAGAATATAATCTTATCTGCAAATTTATAACTTTTGGAACTGATTTGAAAACTGATATAGAAATTGCAAGAGACGCTGATATCCAGAATATTAGTGATATCGCAGAAAAGATTGGCGTAAAAGATAACTATTTAGAACCTTATGGAAAACATAAGGCAAAGGTTAATTTAGAGATTAATGAAGATCAAGATGTCTGTGGTCGTTCGGATGGTAAGTTAATCTTAGTCACAGCGATGACACCAACTCCTGCAGGGGAAGGAAAGACAACTACAACTATTGGACTAAGTGATGCCATGGCTTCTCTCGGTCATAAAACATTAACCTGTGTTAGAGAACCTTCACTAGGTCCTTGTTTTGGAATGAAGGGAGGTGGAGCAGGTGGTGGCATGTCTCAAGTTATTCCTATGGAAGACATTAATTTACACTTCACTGGTGATTTTCATGCAATCACTTCAGCTCATAATCTATTATCTGCTGCTCTTGATAATCATTTGCACCATGGTAATTCATTGAATATTGACCATAGAAGAATTGTCTGGAATAGAGTTCTTGATTTGAATGATCGAGCATTAAGACAAGCAGTGATTGGTTTGGGTGGTCCTCTTAATTCAATTCCAAGGCAAGATACATTTTCCATTACAGCAGCATCAGAGATAATGGCAATTTTTTGTTTATCAAGAGACTTAAATGATTTGAGAAATAACATTTCTTCAATCATCGTTGCCTACAGCAAAGAAGGGAAAGCAATTAGGGCTAAAGATCTTAATGTACAAGGTGCTATGACAGCTCTCCTTAAAGACGCAATCAATCCAAACCTAGTGCAAACACTTGAAGGCAATCCTGTTTTTGTTCATGGAGGACCATTTGCTAACATCGCTCATGGTTGCAATAGTATTGCAGCTACAAAGCTGGCTATGAAGCTTGCTGATTTCACTGTTACTGAAGCAGGTTTTGGTTCAGATTTAGGAGCTGAAAAGTTTTTTGATATCAAATGCAGAAAATCAGAAATAAAACCAAGTGCAGTCGTTTTAGTTGCCACATTGCAATCATTAAAAACACACGGTGGTGTCTCATTATCTGATATTAAGATTGAGAATATCGATGCTGTGAATAAAGGTACTGAGAATCTAAAGAAACACATAGAGAACATACAAGAATTTAATGTTCCAGTTGTAGTCGCAATCAATCGATTCTCGCATGATACTGATGCTGAAGTTGCCATGGTCAAGGAAAGATGCAGTGACTTGGGAGTAGATATTGTTGAATGCAATCATTGGTTGCATGGTGGACAAGGAGCAATAGAACTTGCCAATGCTATTGTTGAACTTTGTAAAAATGATAATGATTTTTCTTTTCTCTATCCTGATGACATGCCCTTATGGGACAAAATTAAAACCATTGCCACTAAAATGTATGGTGCAGAAGATATCATGGCTGATAAAGCAGTCAGAAAAGAGATAGAAATGTTACAGGATAATGGATTTGGACATCTACCAATTTGTATGGCTAAAACACCAGCATCTTTATCTACGGATCCAAAACTTAAAGGAAGACCTACAGGGTTTGATGTTCCAATAAGAGAAGTTAGATTATCTGCAGGTGCTGGTTTTGTTGTAATACTTACAGGTGATGTTATTACAATGCCCGGATTACCAAAAAGACCTGCTGCTGAAGATATTGATATTGATGAAAATGGATTGATTGAAGGATTATTTTAAGCTATTTTTTTATGGGTTCGACAAAAAGAACCATAGAGTGATCAATGATCTTATAACCTTTTTTCTTTGCTAATTGGTGTTGTCTTTTTTCAATAATATCGTCTTCAAACTCTATGACTTTGCCTGTTTCCATGCAAACCATATGATCGTGATGATGGTCAGGCATAATCTCAAAAACAGCTTGTCCTGACTCGAAGTTATGTTTAATACAAATTCCTGCATCAACAAATTGATTAAGCACTCTATAGACCGTGGCTACACCAACTTCATCATTTTTTTTAATCAGAATCCTATTAATATCGTCTGCGCTTAGATGGGCTTTTTTACTGGTTTCAAGAATTTTAAGGATTGCTTTTCTTGCATGAGTGACTTTAAGTCCAGCTGATTTTATTTCTTTGTTAGCATTCATAATATTATCTTATAGTGAGCGTATTAAAATACAAGTTGATAGTATGCTGATAAGTATGTTAATTTTTTTCTCATGAATGTCTATCGATTATTAAAGCCAGTTATACGATTTTTTACTAGTCTTCACATCAAACTTTACCTGAAATATGATGGTAAGTATCTTGGTTCAATTAATGGTTACCCTATCTGTTTGTTAACTACAATTGGAAGAAAAACTGGATTGCCAAGAGTCATTCCATTATTAACAATTCCATATGAAGGTAATTACATTCTTGTAGCATCTCAAGGCGGTGCACCTGTTCATCCTATTTGGTATCTTAATACTCTTCAGAACCCTAATATTGTATTGCAAATTGGCGCAGAAAAGATGGAAATGATTGCAACTGAACTCGATTATGAGCAAAAAGCAAATATTTGGCCTATGATCGTCAAAGCTTATCCAGATTATGATGCTTATAAAAAAAGAACAGATAGAGATATCCCTGTTCTTATTTGTAAAACAGTTGATTGATTAGGGAACTATTTTTTTATGTAAAGATAGCTTGTAATAGATATTGAGCTAAAAGTTATATAGGTATAGCTAAATAATTCAATTGCAAAAGCTATTATTCTTGTAATATTTAGAGAATAATCTATGATTGATTTTTAGAGTTTTTAAACTAAAAAATGGTTTTAAAATATAATTCATTAATAATTAAGAGGGAAAAAATGTATAAAAAAATACATTCTTTGGTACTCTCTGCATTCCTAATATTTTCATCTACAGTTTATGCTGATGTCGATACAACGTCATCAATTAAAGGTATTGTTAATGTTCAAGGAGCAGTTGTATCAGCAACACATCAACCAACCGGTTCAACAAAATCAAAAACATCTGCGGATGGCGGTTTTTTTCTATCAAATTTACTTATCGGTGGACCTTATAAAGTCACTGTTTCAGCACCAGGGTATGGTTCGCAGAGTATTGACGGTATCTTTTTAACACTGAATGAAACAACAAACTTAGAAGTTACTCTAGTTTCAACCAGTCTTGAAGAAATTACAGTCACTGCACAAGCAGGACAAGGCTCTATTAGAATGGGTACAGGTACCTTTCTAGATAGGGATGCATTGGATGGTATACCAACTGTAAATAGATCGATTGCAGATTTTGCAAAACTAGATCCAAGGGTATCTATCAATACAGGTTCCAGTCGTTATTCTGAGATTTCAGTAATGGGTCAAAATAATCGTTTTAATGATTTTACGATTGATGGCGTTAGTTTTAATGATCCTTTTGGATTGAATGCTAACGGATTTGGTAGCATGAGAAATCCAGTGGGTATGGAGTTTGTTGATCAAATGTCAGTGGATGTCACACCCTTTGATGTTTCAAGAGGAAATACGACAGGTGGCTCTATTTCAACTGTAACAAAATCAGGAAGCAATGATTTTCATGGCAGTGTTTTCTTTATTCAAAGAGATGAAGATAACATTGGTGAAGATCCAGATGGAAATGAATTCCCAGAATTTAGTGAAGAAACACAAGGCTTTACTTTCAGTGGCCCCATTATCAAGGATAAACTCTTTTTCTTTGTTGGCTATGAAGAGTTCGAAGCTGCTAGTCCAGCACTTTATGGAACTTCTGATAGCAGTGCGCCCCAAAAAGCAGATGTGTTAACAACAGCGATGGCAGATCAAATCAAGAGTATTGCTAAGAGCCGTTATAACTATGATGCAGGCGAGATTTCAAATTTTGCTACACCAGAGACTAGTGAAAAAACGATGATTAAATTGAATGCTAATATCAGTGATATTCATAGAGCAGTTCTTATGTTCACAAAAGATGAGGATCTATACCCAAGAAAATACAATAGAGGTGAAACAGTATTTAGTAATAACTGGTACGTAAAACCACCAGAAATTGATAGAACATCATTGACTCTTTACAGTGATTGGAATGATCGATTGTCTACTAAAATTAAGTATTCAACCTATGAGTTAAAAGAAGACGATAGCTCCATTGGTGATCCTTTTATGCCTGAAGCTAATATCTCTGTTTGCGCAGCAGGTGGCGAGTGTGACAATGTTTATCTCGGCGGTGATCGATATAGAGGTGCTAATTACATCAACGTTGAATCAGATTATATAAGCTTTAAGGCTACATATGACTTAGGTGATCATGTTATTACTGGTGGCATTGATTTTGAAGATTCAGATAT
>JABHDX010000100.1 GCA_018672815.1 Gammaproteobacteria bacterium
CGCAATCATGATGCCCGGACCTCCACCTGAACAAATGACATATTTTTGATATTCCTCATTTAAACTCTTAGACCATTCTGTCAATTTTTTGGAGAGTGTTCTCGTAGCATCATAGTACTCAGCCAATTTAAGGTTTTTATTACTTCCTTCTTCATTGCCTAAATCCTCGGGTGAAGGTGCTCTTGCTGAACCAAAAATGACAATAGTATTCTGTATATTTTCTTCTTTAAATTGTGCTTTTGGATAAAGATATTCAGATAATATTCTTACAATACGAGCATCTTTACTATTCAAAAAATCTAAATTTTTATAGGCTTTTTCTGTTTGAGTCTTTTTTGTTTTTTTAGTTTTATTCATCACCTAATTATACCAAAGGGTAATCTCCTCATATATTCATAAAAGAAATATTAGCATGTTCAAGTCTTACCATTTGGTTTACCTTGAGTAAATAGATTTCAAAACCCTCTCGGATAAATACTCAATTGTTGGTCGTGGGATATCAAATACATTCCATCCATTAAATACCACTACAAGATCATGTTCAGGAATGATAAGGAGGTACTGGCCACCATAACCACTGCCACTAAAGATCCATTTTTCTTCACCGTCATTATAAGAATTAGAGTGATCTGATAGAAATGGTACAAACCACCATTGGAAGCCGTACTTTCGACTACTGCCTTCAATTAAAATATCAGGAGACATAGTTAATTTTACCCATTCTTCTCTTAGAATTTGTTGATCATTCCACACCCCATTATTGAGATACAAAAGACCAATTTTGGCAAAGTCTCTTGAAGATAAATACAACCCTCCTTCAGTATCAGTCAAACCTGTAGGTGTTTTTTTCCAGTAATAATTCAGGATACCTAGTGGCCTAAAAAGATATTTTTCTGCATATTTCTCAACTTGCATCTTGGTGGCTTTTTGCAGGATATTCGATAAGAGAATAGTTATACCGCTGTTATATACAAATTTACTTCCTGGCTTATGCTCCATGGGTAATGACAAGATATACTCAACCCAGTCATGGCTATTCTCCATGGTTGCTGCATCATTTAATGGATCCGTATAGGCATAACTAAATTCATCCCACTTAATGCCTGCTGTCATCGTCAATAGATCTCTAATAGTAATGGATCGTTTCATTTCATCGCTAAATAAATGTTTATGTTGAGGGAAAAAATCAATAATTTTAGTCTCTAGACTATCTATCGCTCCACGTTCAATGGCAATACCAATCAGAGCTGAAGTAACACTTTTACTGACCGATTGAATGGTGTGGAGATTTGTATCTTTATAAAAAGGATGCCAATCGGGGTCAAAATAATTATATTGAGGTGTAGCTAAAGTCCCATAGTTTTTTTGCATGATTTTGGCTTGCTCATACTTAATGTCTTTAGTGATCTCAAAATAGTCAACCTGATAATATTTTTCAAAAACAATATCATCGTCCTTGATAACTAAAAAACTATCGATATAGCCATGTTCAGAATTTTTAAATTCGTTATGAAGCTCTTTTAGTACGATGGAATTTATGCCTTTTGATTCTGGAGTTGATAAATTCCAGACCTCTTCATCACTTGATGCATGGGTGTTATCGAACATCATAATAAAAAAAAATATATATATTGGTAATTGAATAAACCTTTTCATATTTATAAATAATATTTCAATAAAGGTTAATTGACTGGTCTAAGCGGTTCGATATGAAGCCTCCAATCGTCATGATCATCAGATCCCTGGGGTCCGATTAAACCTTCAGCTGACTTAAATAGTATTTCTGGTTTATATACGACACCTCCTTTAATTACTAATTTAATATTCCGTGTAACTTTAATATCTTCAAATGGATTGCCCTTGATGACAAAGAGGTCAGCCAATTTCCCAGATTCTATAGAGCCAAGCTTATCTGCAACACCAAGCGCGTTTGCACCGTTGATGGTTGCTGCTTTTAGAACTGTAACTATCGGTATTCCTGCGTGTACCAGTGCTAAAAGTTCACGATGAAATGCAAACCCTGGTAGTAAAGTTGTATAAACAGGCTCATCGGTGCCTACAATAAGTAGATTCTCACCGCCAGACTGATAGAGTCTGTTCAATTCAAGTACACGTTGTGCGTATTCAACAACATCAGATTCCGGTAGAGGATCGCCTCTTTGTTCAAGTAATTTTTGTGCGTAGGGAGTGAAGTATTTTGCCTCATTGGTCCAAACCATGTCAGCGCCAAGCTCTTCTCTAAGATTGACTCCGCCATACATCTGTAAGTTAGCACCATAATAAACTTGGTGTTGCAGAATTAGATCAATGACTTCCTCCATATCAGCACTTTCTGCACCGCCGCTGCCCAATGTAATCTGATGCTCAAGCCGATCTAACCCCATCATGATTGCATCTCTGGGGTGAACATCATACTGCCATTCATAATTAGCCAGGTGTCCTGTTGTTGTCATCCCATGTTTATGTGCTTGCTCTATAATAATTTTTGTTTCACTGGGCGTTGCTTGTTTAATTTTGATGCTAACAATCCCTTGTTCTGCCCATTTATCAACTTCAGCCCGTATTTCTTCTTCTGTAATATCATTTGGCCAGGCAGAACAATCGTCCTCAGCTGTTTTAACACTATACTCACATCTGAAACCACCAAAATAAGGACCCGATGAAAAAAGTCTTGGGCCAATTGCTTTAGAGCTATCTATCAGGTCTCGCTGTCTAAGAACTCGCTCAGGATAGTACTCACCAGCTGACCAGGTAGAAGTAACTCCGTTTGCTAAGAATATAATGCCATTATTGACAACCTCTTCCACGCGACCTTCATCAATAAGATCAAAATTATAGTGTGCATGTAGATCAATCATGCCAGGTAAAATTGTTTCGGCATCTGTCAAGTCTATTACGTTAGCTGAAGAAAGAAGTATCCCTTGTAAATTTTTGTCAATTTCAACAATTTTACCATCGCGTATCACAATTCCCTTATTTTGTCTGCGAGTGTTACTTATGCCATCGAACAACCAACCACCACGGATCACAATTTCGTCTGAGGGTGCTTCTGACCACTGTGCAAATGAGTTAGAAGAAAACAAAAACAGTAAAGCTGATATGAGGCGGAGTTTATTCATTTCCTAGTTATAACAGATTTATGAATTTTTCTGAATGGGAATGAGTGTTAGAGCTTGATAAAGTTATTACTCTATTCAAAAGTGATTAACAACAGATGTTAAAAATGCTTTTAATAGTGCCTGTCTATATCCTCTATTCCCCCTTTAGATAGTATATGAAATCATCGTATGAAACCGGTTCGCTATCATGCGAACCAATCATGGTTTTGGGTTCAATCCCATAGAATTGAATAGCCCGATACAATTCTTCAATCGAATATGTAGGCTTTCCGCTGTCTGATCTTCTTTTTCCAGCTTTTAACATTCGAGCTAAAGCCCCAATGTATAAATCCCCTAAATAAAGGATACCTTGATTTTCTACTTCTAAGATCAACATGTCTTTACTGTGACGATTGTATACGGGATAAATAGTCACCGAGTTTTCATTTCCTTCAAGCCTCAATGGCTGATTATCAGCAACCGTTAAAACGTTTGTTGCTACTGGATTTCTATCTAACGCATCAGGAAGAATTATTGATTTATTGCGATTAAGTACTTTCTTTGCCCAAACTTCAGCATCTTCATGCACAACTATGGTTGCACCTGCAGCAGCATATGTTCTAAATCCAACTGCATGATCAGCATGGTTGTGAGAAACAACCGCATAGGTTATTGGCTTGTTTGGAAAATTAAGTTTAATCCAATCAACAACTGCTTCACACTTAAGCTCATCCATCCCTGGCTCAATAATTAATATACCCTTTTCCAGTTCTACAACCATTGTATAGGTGGCATCTGAGGGTGATGGAATCATTAAGTAAACTCCTTGGCCAAGCTTTTTCGCTTCAATTTTTGGGCGAACCAGTTCTCTGGCCTTGGCTGCTGCAGCATATGAATAAGACTGTACGGTTTGACTTAAGCGCTTGCCACGTGAAGCTCTTTCTTTGTTGTCAATGTAGACAACTCCTTCAGGTGGTAAAAAAAGATTATCTTCTAGCAAAGCATTAACGTTAATCTTTGATCGGCTAACATCCATACTAGGTGCTCCTGCTAATGAAATCTTGATTCGCATAGGAAAACTTATACCTTCAATTGTTTTCCAATCTGAATAAGTAACCTCTACTTCAACGTCACCATAAACATAATCTTTTTCCATAGTTGATAATTTTTCTATAAGTCCGGAGCTTTTATTGACATACAAGGTGATTGGATAAACATCGTCTTCAACTATTAATTGATGATATTTAGAACTTGGAAAGTCATTATTTTGCCATTCCGAAAACCAGTTTGAATCAACTTCAAAAAAAATACGTTCTTCCACTGAGTCTTTAAAATATTTAGTATCTTTCCATTTTTTTAACCATCTATCATTAGTCACTAGAACTCGTTTTCCAGTTTCTCTGAAGCGTGATAATGTGATAGGAAAAATTTCATCTTCACCTACCTGATAAGCATTTAAATCTGGCCTGCTTGTCTTTGGAATGAAGTGCAAACGCTTCTGCATTAGATCTTTGATTAAAAAATGTGGGTTAACTAGACGTTCTGTTTTGGTTGTTACTGTGAGACGCTCGGGTGTCATTGCCTCATTTTCTGCACCTGTTTGTAGAAAAAAATCGTTGAAACCAATTAAATAACCCTGATTGCCATCAACAACAATTTCAGTTACAGGTCGAACACCTCCCGCTCCAAGATATTGACCAGTGTGTAAAAAATCTCCTCTGAAATTATTGTCTTTTACTGAATGAAAAATTTTTGCTTCTGATGCTGAATATCTATGTAATCCAATACCTGGCTCAGGTCCCTGCCCCATTACATAACGAACTCTTTTACTTTCGATGGAAAAAGATGCAAGTGCATCAAGATTTTCTCTACCTCCAAGGGCTAATATTGCTTGCTCAAAAATTGCATTCTGATCAACACCTGAAGCTTCACTCCTTACATTGGAAGCCATTGCATAAAAGCTTAATGAAATTAAAGAAACAGAAAAGATAGTTC
>JABHDX010000101.1 GCA_018672815.1 Gammaproteobacteria bacterium
ATATGGATTTTCTAATAACCTAGATGATTTGGTTGGATTTTATGGTTTATACGTAGATCTTATGGATTTTTGGCATCAATTATTCCCAGGTAAAATTTACGACATGTGTTATGAGGACTTGACTACTAATCAAGAAGAAGAAACTAGAAAGTTATTGAAATATTGTGAATTAGACTGGGATGAAAACTGTTTGAGTTTTCACAAAAATAAACGGGCTGTAGAAACAGCTAGCTTAGTTCAAGTGAGAGAGAAAATGTATCAAGGAAGTTCTGATGCTTGGAAAAAACATGAAGCGTATCTAAAACCACTAATTAAGGCACTCAATTCTTACTAGATTATCAATATAATCACAAATAATATAGTGTACTATTATGGAACAAAAACAACTCCCTTTGGAAAAAATTGATTCTGTTATTGAGCTCTACTCTAGTGGCCAGATACAGGAAGCACTCGATGCCGTTGAAGTCTTAATCAAAGACTTCCCTAATAATCCATTATTATTAAATATTAGTGGTGTATGCTATTCTGCTCTATCACTAATGGATGATGCTGTTAAAAGTTATAAGAAGGCAGTAGCTATTAAACCTGACTATGCTGATGCATATTACAACCTTGGAAATATTCTTAGAGATCTTGGCGAACTGGATAGTGCCATTAAGAGTTATGCGAAGACAATAGAAATTATGCCTGAGTATAATGAGGCGCAATATAACCTTGGTGCTACTCTTCAACAGCTCGGACAATTTGACGAAGCGATTGAACAATATGAGAAAGCACTGAAAATTAATCCGAAAAACACTGACTTAATCTTAAACCTTGGATTTATTTACCAAAATCTTGGTCAAATTGACGAGGCTATTGAACAATATGAGAAAGCACTGGCTATTGATCCGGATAATGCTAAAGCTTTTAATAACCTTGCAGTTCTTTTCAGTGACCTTGGCCAAGAATATAAAGCTATTCAACATTGTGAAAAAGCATTAGCAATTAAACCCGATTATGCAGATGTATATTACAATCTTGGCTTTATTTACCAAGATCTCGGACAAGTAGACTTAGCGATTAAGCAATATGAACATGCAATTGCTATTAATGACTATGCTGAAGCTTACCATAGCCTTAGCTACCTTAAGAAATATACACTTAATGATCCTCAAATTAATCGAATAGAATCACTTCTCTCTTCTGATAATCTAAGTCAATCAAAGAGAATACAACTGTGTCTTACTTTAGCTAGAGTGAATAAAGGATTAGGAAAACAGGATGAATTTTATAAATACTTAGATGAGGGTAACAATTTACGAAAAAAAGAATTAAATTATTCTATTGATCAATCTTCAGAAGTGCATTCCACTATTAAAAGATTATTTAACACACTTCCTCCTTCTATTAAAGAATCTAAATCATTTAATACATCTGAGTTGCGTCCAATTTTTATTGTAGGTATGCCACGTTCTGGCACATCTCTAGTTGAACAAATTATTTCAAGTCATCAAGAGGTTTATGGTGCAGGAGAATTAGATACTATAACTAAACTTGCTTCTCCTATAATAAAGAATTTCCTAGCTGGTGATGTCAATTATCTTACTGAACAGGCCCTGCTATTTATACGTGAAGAATATTTAGATATGCTGTATCAATTTAATACTTCAGAGAATGTTATTACTGATAAATTACCTTTAAATTTTCAATATATTGGATTTATTTTGTCAATCTTTCCTGATGCGAAGATTGTCCATCTAAAACGTGATGCTAGAGCTACATGTTGGTCAAATTATCAATATTATTTCAAAAGCAAGGAGAATGGATATTCCTATAACTTTGATGATTTAGCGAGATTTTATGGTTTATATATTGATCTTATGGATTATTGGCATGAACTATATCCAAATAAAATATATGACATGTGTTATGAGGACTTAACTATTAATCAAACTGAGGAAACTCGAAAGTTATTAGAATATTGTGAATTAGACTGGGATGAAAACTGCTTGAATTTCCATACCAATAAGAGAGCCGTAAAAACAGTTAGTTCTTTACAAGTTAGACAAAAAATGTATCAAGGAAGCTCTGAAGCCTGGAAAAAACACGAAACGTATTTACAGCCACTTGTAAAGGCGCTCAGTTCCTACTAGAACTATCAACTACTTGTAACTACAAACCAATCATTTAATAAAACTTTTTTATTATATAAATGAGCACCATTATCGGTATATCTATTTAAAAGGCTACCAGATTCATTA
>JABHDX010000102.1 GCA_018672815.1 Gammaproteobacteria bacterium
CCCATTGGTAACATGTCAGAGACAGCTGGTTGAACAATTGCCATTTGATTATATTCCCTTTTCTTAGTATCAGTTGCACCTATAATCACCACATCTGCAGGAGCTGACTTGATAGTTAAATTACAAGTATAGGCAATTCCATCTCTAAAACTGAAGTCGCCATTTAGCCTATCAAATGAAAAATCATTGCTGAAAAGATCACTGAAATCGAGAAGTAATCTTTTGGGCAACTCTGAAATACTCAATAAACCTAAGGCTTTTCCAGGTACTCTTTTTTTTGTATCAATCTCCCCATTTTTTATTTTTATTCTAGCGGTACCCATTGCACTAAGAATCTCGTTTCTTTTTGGGAGAGTCGGCCAATATAAATTAATATTAAATTCAGATTCTTTACTTTGTAACACACTCTGAAGGCCAAAGCCTTTTTGTATACTCTCAAGATTTTGAGCACTGGCTTTAATGTTCTTTAACTCCAATGAAGGTCGATTTAATTTTTTTTTCTTTAGAATAAAGAATTGTTTAAGGGGAATCTGATTCATTAAGAAGCCCTTATCCTTATCATGTGTAAATAGAAGCTCACTGCCATCAATTACTATTGTTTTTAGAACTAAAGTTCTGTTGATAATTGAACTCATTAAGTCAATCTTAAGATAAAACCTTTCAACTAGAAGAGGATTTTCATCTTGTTCATTTAAGCGTAGAGAAATATTTTTAAAATGCAGTTCTGGATTAATAATAAATTGATCGAGTGAAAACCACTTAAGACTTAATTCCTCATAATTTGAATCAAGATTTAATGCATTATTAATTCTCAAAACAACCGCCTCTTCTTGATCAATAATTTGTTGATTCAAATAAATAGGTACTTGGTAAAGCCCATAAAAACCAAAAAATATAATTAAAATAATGACTATTCTTTTCATAACAAAATTGTATCTAAATAATAGTTAAAAAATATAAATTATATGAATTAATTATGAAAACAATATGAACATTAATTCCTATGATAGGGTTGGCCATCCAAAATAGTCCAAGAACGATACAATTGCTCTGATAGCATAACTGGTACCATGGCATGAGGTAGCGTCATCATAGACAGTGATAAAATAGTTGAAGCCTTATTTTTAATAGCTTTTGAGAAACCATCTGGACCGCCTATCGCAAAAACTGGATTCTGCCCATTGAGCATCCAATCATTCATTGATGAAGCAAACTGATTACTGTTTAATTGTTTGCCTGTCTCATCTAATACTATGAATGCATCCAATGAATTAACATGCTTTAGCAAAGCCTCCTCTTCCTCTGTAATTGCTGCTTTAATAGATTTATTTTTTTTCCTCTTCACCATGGCAATCTTAGTATGTTCCAATATAATATGAGTCGGTAATCTTTTCTGATACTGAAAAAAAACATCATCAAAAATGGTATTTTTCTTTGAGGTAATGGAAAGAATCTTTATTTTCATTGTTTTTAGTGAATTAGTTCCCAACACTCCAAAGATCATCTAATTTATAGAATAACCTTACTTCATCAAGCATGATATGAAGGATGATGGTTTCAAGATCAATTAAAATCCATTGGCCTGATTCATAGCCCTCTATCCCTAATATGGTGTACCCCTCTTGTTTAGCTTTTTCACTTACTTTATCTATCACTGAACGCGAATGTCTGGAGGAAGTTCCTGTAGTAAAAATCATATAATCAGTGATTGAAGATTGTTTTGAAACATTAATGCTCTTAATATTAAGAGCTTTCATGTCATCGAGTATTTTGAGTGTTAAATCTAAGATTTCCATACTATCTCTTGCTACTTTCATGCACTGAAGACAACATTAAAAGTAAGTTCCCCACTTCATCCCAAGGATTACCTTTTTTTACCCCTTTTATGGTTTTATCCACTTCGCATGCTTGATGAATTAAATCGTCTATATTTTGTTTATTTCGAGATGATAGATAATCACCAATCATTTTTTGTTTACTCTGCCATACTTTTGCTGTTTGCATAGCTTGTCTAACTGACTGTCCATCATCAACATCCGTCATTAAATCACTTAAATTCTTCAATTCCCAATTAACAACCCTCATCAACTCAAAGGGTTGCATGCCTTCACTTTTAAGACGACTAAAGATTTTGAACACTCTATCCTTTTTATTCATCATAGCTGCATCTGTTAATTGAAATAAATCGAAATGAGCACCATCAGCCACACAATTAGAAACATCTTTTATTGTTACCCTGCCTTGGACCTCCATCATAATTAGTCGATCAATTGACTGCTTTGCCACCATCAAATTTCCTTCGGTTAATACAACAAACATATCCAGAGCATCTCGATCAATCTCAAGACCTTTTGCAGATAATCTGGAACGTATCCATTTGGGATAATGCGATAAATAAACTTTCTCGCATGAAACAGTAATTGCTTTCTTTTCTAGTGATTTAAACCACTTGGATCGCCTGATATCAGACTCAATTTTTCCTGCAACAATTACCAACATTGCTTCATCGTGAACTTCATCTAAAAGATTAATGATTGATTCTGAACCTTGTTTTCCAGGTCTTGAATTAGGAATATGTATTTCTAAATACTGTTTACCTCCAAACAAAGATTGATTTTTAAAACTAGAATTTACCTCATTCCAATTAAATCTTCCGCTGACTGTAAATTTATTTCTATCACTAAAATCATTGTCTAAGGCAGTTTTTCTAATCAGATCTAAACTTTCAAGAATCAATAAGTCTTCAGCACCAAAAATAAAATAAATTGATTGAAAGCCTTTTTTCAGATGTTGGCTCAATGCATGTGATTTAATGATCATTTTTCTTTTCTTATGTTTATGGCTTTGGTTTTATCTAATAATGGAATTCCATTCTTCACGGGATAAAAATAAGTTTTGCTTTTATTGCATAAAATCTGTTGCAAGCCTTCCTCCTCTATCACTCCACTGAGAGATTTAACTTTACCAGCTTTAATTTCATGATTAATTTCTTCTAAGGAATCCTCATTCATCAGAAATAATTTTTCTCCAGAATGTGGACATATCAACAGTTTTAATATTTTTTTATCCATTGAGATTAATCCTTATTCGACCTGAATAAGCTAAAACTTTCTGGAACTGGGTCGTAGCCAGCCTCAAAAAATGGGTTGCACTTTATAAATCGAGCCAAAAAAAGTAATAATCCTTTTAAAAGACCAAAACGTTCCAATGACTCTAAAGCATACTGCGAGCAAGTTGGTTGAAATCTGCAAGTGGGGCCCAATAAAGGAGAAAGATATTTTTGATAAACTTGTATTAAATACTTCATAAGTTTGCCACTATCATACCCGCATCTTGCTTAATTCGCTTTATCATTAAATTTAGCCCGTTATTACGAGTTGTGCTCAAGTGTTCACTTAAACCGATCAGCGATATAAAGCTAGGTTCAGTTTCTATAATCTCCCTTGGGTCTTTTTTATTATAAATTCTCATTAAAAGAGCGATCAAACCTGAAACAATTGCTGAATCACTTACAGCAGAGCAAGTGAATAAATTATCTTCCAGTCCTGTCTTAAACCAAACACTGGATTGACAACCATGAATTTTATTATCTTCAGTTTTCCATTCATCAGGAAAACTGTCTAGCTGCTTGCCTAAATCAATTAAATACTCATACTTTTCCATCCAAGTATCAAAAATTTCGAACTCTTGTGTTATCTCTTGCTCTATAGACTTTATAGATCTCAAATGATTCATTGCAGCTGTTTACCCATCATTATATCGCCACAAAACTCCTTTGGGGCCATCTTCAATAACGACTCCTGATTCCAAGAGAGATTCTCTAATTTCATCTGCTTTCTTATAATCCTTTTGATCTCTAGCGAGTTCCCTATCGCAAATCAATTGGTCAATAGTCTCAGGTGATATTGTTTTTTCTTTTGGAGTTTTAAACCAATCCTCAGCATTGCTACTTAACAAACCCAATAAAGATGCAGATGACTTAAGAATAGAGGCCATTCTCTGCCTATCTTTTTCATCTTCAGAACTGTTGATTGATTTTGCAATACTAAATAACTCAGAGAGAGCTTTTGGCGTATTAAGATCATCTCTTAATGCGTCAAGTACTATCGATGATGGTTCTACTTCTGACAATAAATCAATCGATCTTAGAGCACCATAGAGACGATCAAGCTTCTTTCTAGAATCTATTATTAAGTCATCAGTCCAGTTGATAGGTTTTCTATAATGAGAACTGATTAGTGCCATTCTAATCACTTCACCCGATGTTAACTTTAATAAATCTCTAATTAGTAATAGATTTCCTTCGGACTTCGACATTTTAATATTTTTAAAGTCAATCATGGCATGATGAACCCAGAGATTACTGAAAGTTTTTCCTGAATGAGTACAAATACTCTGAGCCGATTCATTTTCATGATGAGGAAAAATCAGGTCTGAACCGCCTCCATGAATATCAATTGTTTTGCCTAAGTATTTTTTTGCCATAGTGGAGCATTCCAGATGCCAACCTGGTCTGCCTCGTCCCCATGGGCTATCCCATCCTGGGACATCATCTGCAGAAGGCTTCCATAGAATAAAATCATTAGGATTTTTCTTATAATTTGCTACTTCTATTCTGGATCCTGCTATTTGATCCTCATAATCTCTATTGGATAGTTGGCCATAATTAGGGTAAGAATTAACAGCAAATAAAACATGATTTTGATTTTCATAAGCATGCCCTTTTTCAATTAGTGATTGAACCATTTCAATCATTCCATCAATATGCTCTGTTGCCTTAGGTTCAATATCTGGATGCTTGACTCCTAATGATTTCATATCCTGATGATAGACTTCTGCATATTTCTCAGTAATCTCTGAAATATTACATCCTTCTTCATCCGCTGCTTTATAAATTTTGTCTTCAAGATCAGTGATATTTCTAACATAGGTTAATTTATTATTGATTCGAATTAGATTGGCTAAGACATCGAATAAAACTGGGCCCCTTGCATTTCCAATATGAGGATAGCTGTATACTGTAGGCCCACAAACATACATAGTGACCTTGCCTTCTATGACAGGTTTTAGCTCTTCTTTTTTTCCTGTTTTAGTATTGTAGAGTTTAATATTCATTAAATTGGTTTTATTCCCTATATGAAAGCTATAATACCTAATGTTTAAAGAAGATTCTGAGGTTCATGAGTTGAATACAAAAGTTTTATTTTCTAAAAGGTTAACTATTGAGCAGGTTGAAGAAGGAAATGACCTAGCTCCAAAATTTAATACCGATGGTTTAATTCCAGTTGTGACAACTGATTTTGATTCGGGAGAGCTTCTCATGCATGGCTATATGAATGATCGATCTCTAAAACTCAGCATTGAAACCAATGAAATGCATTATTTCAGCAGAAGTAGAAATCAGATTTGGCATAAAGGTGGAACTAGTGGTTTTATACAGACAATTCAAACACTACTAATAGATGACGATCAAGATGCGATTTGGGCAAGAGTAAATGTTTCAGGTGGGGCAAGTTGCCATGTGGGTTATCGCTCATGCTTTTATCGAGAAATTAAAAAAAATAACCAAGAAGTAATACTTGAGTTTACAGAATCAGAAAAAGTATTTGACCCTGAAGAGGTCTACCCTGGTGTTGATAATCCAACTAAATTATAGTCTCTCTGATGTCTAATATTGTGAAAACAATTAGTTTTGATCTTTGGCATCAAGATCCAGAACTATTTGCAAATCAGCTAGGTGAAAATCAAAAACTAACAGGTTTTTGTGGAATTAAAGATCACCCCATTCAAAAAGATCTAGTGAATGATTGTATTGATATGTTTGCAGATTTTTTTCATCTGAATAATAAAATTAAAATGCAATATTTTGATGAAAAAATGGGTGGAGCTCGTGGTTACACTCCCTACAAAATAGAAACACCCAAAGACGGAAATCATGCGGACTTAAAAGAATTTTGGCAAATGGGTAGAGATTTACCATTGGAACATATGTATAAAAAATATATGTTTGATAACTATTTTGCTTCAGAAATAACTGAATTTGAAATTAAAATAAAAGAACTATTTTCTTCTTTTGATCAGTTTGGTCAACAACTTATGCAAGCGATAGCCTTATATTTGAAGCTTGATATTGATCATTTTGAAGACTCTATAAATTATGGAAATAGTGTTCTTAGAGCAATTCATTACCCGCCAATAGCCACAGAAGAGCCTGGTGAAAGAGCTGGTGCACATGGTGATATTAATCTAATAACTCTTCTCATTGGGGGGCATAAACCAGGTCTTGAAATACTTTTCCAGAACAAGTGGATTCCAATCAATACTGAACATGATACTTTGGTTTGCAATATTGGAGATATGTTGGAGAGGTATACTAATCACTTGCTTCCTTCCGTAATCCACAGAGTTACAAGTCACTCAGATCAAACAAAGGATAGTTCAAGATATTCAATACCTTTCTTTCTTCACCCAAATCCTGATTGGTTAATAAAGACATTACCATCTTGTATTGATAATGATCATCCAGACCTATACCCTGAGAGTATTATTGCAGATGACTTTCTTCAAAAAAGATTACATGAAATTAATTTATTATAGATTTAAATGACTTACTACCCTCAAATAATTATAGGTGCTTTTGCTCTCATATCATTGGGTGTAATATTCAGTGATAATATAAAACAAATAAATCTCAAGTATTTACTTAATGCTATTATTCTTCAATTCTTATTAGCAATACTATTGATCAAGGTTCCACTGATTACCTCTTTTTTTGAATCATTATCTCAAGGAGTGCTTGCTTTAAAAGCGGCTACGGATCAAGGAACAGGCTTCGTATTCGGATATCTGGCTGATGGAGCCCCAAAACCTTTTGAAGTGGTAAACCCTGCGAGTGCGAATATATTTATCTTCTCTGGATTAATGTTAATTATAGTTGTTTCTGCTTTGGCAGCTATTCTTTGGCATTGGAGAGTTCTTCCCATCATTATTAAAGCTGTCTCTACACTTTTCAAAAAACCATTGAATATTGGAGGGCCAGTAGGATTAAGTGCTACCGCCAACATAATTTTTGGGCAAGTTGAAGCTCCTTTATTAATCAAACCTTATTTAAAAAAAATGACCCGACATGAGTTGCTAACTCTAATGATAGTTGGAATGTCTACTATATCTGGAGGAGTCATGGTGGTATACACAACCATGCTTGCTGATCTATATGGAGTCTCATTAATAGGACACTTTTTGACAGCATCTATTATCTCTGTTCCTGCAGCCATCATGTATGCCAATATCATGATGCCCAGTGATGAAAAAACAGAAGATCAAAATAAAATTAAAGAATCAAGTCTCTATAAAAGTACTTTGGATGCTCTCACTCGGGGCACACAAGATGGGTTAAACATTACTTTGAGTATTGCTGCCTTATTGTTAGTATTAATTGCTCTTGTCGCTCTGGTTAACTTTGCCTTAACTGGCCTCCCATTGATCGGAGGTGAGGTTATCTCCTTGGAAAGGATTGCAGGATGGATTTTCTCTCCAATTGCCTGGTGCATGGGAATTCCATGGTCAGAAGCTCAACTAGGTGGTTCATTACTAGGTGTAAAAACCATTCTGAATGAATTTGTAGCTTATGTGAAACTAGCTGGCATTAATGCCAATGATCTTAGTGAAAAAAGTAGGTTAATTATGCTATATGCACTATGTGGTTTCGCGAATTTATCTAGTGTGGGAATTCTACTAAGTGGAATTAGTGCTATGGTTCCTGAAAGAAAAGATGACCTAATCTCAGTCAGTGGAAAGGCATTAGTTGGTGCTACCCTAGCCTCATGCTTTACCGGCTTAGTGGTAGGTATTATTTATTAATCTTTTTTATTAAGCCTTGATTAAAATGTTTACGGCATAGTGAAAGGTATTTTTCATTTCCTCCAATATCTATCTGATCTCCCTCACGAATAACATTTCCATCCTCACTAACACGAACAATCATAGTCGCTTTCTTGCCACAATGGCAAACTGTTCTGAGCTCCTTTAGACGATCTGACCATGCTAACAAATACATACTGCCAGGAAATAGTTCGCCTTGAAAATCTGTCCGAATGCCATAAGCCATAACCCTTATATTCAATTCATCGACAATTTGACCCAACTGAGAAACTTGATCTTTGCTTAAAAATTGAGCTTCATCGATCAGTATGCAATCTAACTTAAGATCTTCATGATGTTTTGAAACCTCATTCATTATATTGGTCTCTTCATTAAATGTTTTTGCATTTGCCTTTAAACCTATTCTTGAAACTATTTCTGACTTGCCAAAACGCGTATCTTTCTCAGAGGTATACAATAGAGTATTCATTCCTTTTTCTACATAACTATGATTTGCTTGCAACAATGCAGTTGACTTCCCTGCATTCATAGTTGAAAAAATAAAATGTAGTGCTGACATAAGTTAAAATTCTTCCTTATTGAGCCTAAAAATAATCTCTTGAGCTATATCCTTAGCTAATGCTTGCTTTATCATTAAAGATTCATTCGATTTACCAAGTAATTGCCTCTGATCAAAAGTATAATCTTGAATTCTGAGATTAGTAACCGATTCAAGAATAGTCTTATTGCCTTCATTGAAAGACCATACTACTCGATAATAAACTTCATATTCTTGAGGAGTATTTGTTGCAGATACTGTTAATGTTCTTTCCTCTGACTCATCCATTAGTATAGTCAATGTGTAATTAGACAGAGAGATATCATCGACAATCTTACTGCCATTTTCTCTAAATTCATTTCTCAGTGTTCTATAAAAAATACTGTATGGGTTATTCGTCTTTATTGTCAAAACATCGATCTTTTCACCAATGTTTGAAGTATTTTGCAACTCAAATCCGCACGATAAAAGCAGGCTTGACAGCAATGAGATACAAATTATTCGAATCATAAACATCAAATAACTATATTAATTAATTTTTTAGGCACAACGATAACTTTTTTTATCTCTTTTCCATCGATAAAGCTAATGATCTTACTATCACTCAATGCAATTTCTTTCAGCTCTTCCTTGCTTTTATCGGCAGAGATTAAAGCTCTAGACCTAAGCTTACCATTAACCTGTATAACCACCTCAATAACATCATCAACAGTTAAGTCTTTTTGATACACTGGCCAGCGTTCATAAATAATTGCATTTTCATTGCCAATTTCATGCCAAAGACGATTGCAAATATGAGGCACAATTGGGGACAACAATAATAGTATTGTTTCGATGGACTCTCTTACAACTTTTTTATCCAAATCAGAATTCATTTTAAAAATATTAAGATGATTAAATAATTCCATAATTGCTGCAATGGCAGTATTAAACGTATACCTTCTCCCTATATCATCTGTGACCTTGGCGATTGTTTTATGCGTTTTTCTCCTTAAATCAGTTTGCAGTTCATTAAAAGATTCGTTTCCTTTGATACTACCAATAGATTTTATTTGATCATTTTTTAGTTCGACAGTGTTCCATAATTTTTTTAAAAACCGAAAAGAACCATTAATTGCTGTATCTGACCATTCGAGTGATTGCTCAGGGGGCGCCGTAAACATCATAAATAATCTAACAGTATCAGCACCATAATTATTAATCATTTCCTCTGGATCAACTGTGTTCCCTTGTGATTTTGACATTTTAGCACCATCTTTCAATACCATTCCTTGGGTCAATAGACTCTTAAATGGTTCATCACCTTTCACAAGACCTTCATCTCTTAGAAGCTTATGATAAAAACGAGCATACAAAAGGTGAAGAATTGCATGCTCAATACCGCCAATATATAAATCGACTGGAAGCCAATAATTTGCCCTCTCATCAAGCATAGC
>JABHDX010000103.1 GCA_018672815.1 Gammaproteobacteria bacterium
ACAAACTGACAGCAGTGGCCACAATAAATGCTGCAACTAAATTAGCACCCAACCAGACTGCTCTTCTTTTTGAGCTGATGAAGATTGGAGCAAACATATCATCTTCATCGTCTAAACCAGCCATATTAAATATTTCACTATTAACCTGATCTTGAATTACATCAACTACATCATCAATGGTTATTTGACCAAGTAGCTTATTATTTGAGTCAATTACAGGAGCTGAAATTAGATCTAAATCCTGGAACTCTATTGCAACTTCTTCAGCTTTAACATTTGCATTAATAGCCTTAACATTTGAATCCATGATTTCTTCAATTAGCATATCTTTTGACTGTGTAAATAGGTCAACTAACTGAATAGCACCGATATATTGATTATCTCTATCAATTACATAAATATAATTTGTGTTCTCAGGGAGAGACTTCATATTTCTTAGATACTTTATTAATCCATCTATATTGACCCCTCTTCTGATTGAAATAATCTTAGGATTAGTTAACCCACCTGCAGTATCCTCATCATAGGATATAACTGATTCAAGTCTATTTTGATCTTGTTTATCCAATGCTTTTATAACTTGATCCGTTATTTGATTTGGAAGATCAGACAAAATATCAGCTAAATCATCTAGTTCCATGTCTTGAGTTGCAGCAATCAGTTCAGAGGCATCCATTTGGCTAATTAAATTTTGCCTAACTTCCTCTATAAGTTCTTTTAGAATTTCACCCTCATCTTCTTGGTCAACCATTTGCCATAAAACATTCCTTTCTCTTGTAGTTAATGATTCTAATAATCTGGCAATTTCTGATGGATTGAGTGAAGAGAGAGTGTTTTGAATATTTATAGCTTTATCTTTTTCAAGAGCATTTATTATTTTGGTTAGTTTTTTTTTAGACTTTTCCATGCAATGGCTTCATATTTATTTCTTCATATAGTAAAAATTGTAATCCATCTTTTTTTGACATGGAAATATAATTTTACATTCTAAAGTCTTCACCTAAGTAAACTTTTTTTACTTCTGAGTTTGTTAAAATTTGTTCTGGGCTGCCTGATGCAATGGTTGTTCCATCATTAACAATATATCCTCTATCGCATATTTTTAGCGTTTCTCTAACATTGTGATCCGTAATTAAAATTCCAATTCCATCATTGGACAATGTTTTAATAATTCTTTGTATGTCAATTACTGATATTGGATCTACTCCAGCAAAGGGTTCATCAAGAAGTATAAATTTAGGCTCCATAGCTAGAGTTCTTGCGATCTCAACTCTTCTTCTTTCTCCACCAGATAAGCTGATGCCATTTATTCCTTTAATATCATTTAAGTTAAGTTGATTTAAGAGTTGATCAAGCAAATTTTCTTTCCTCTGTGTATTTAATTCTTTTCGAGTTTGCAATACAGAAAGAATATTTTTTTCTACAGATAGTTTTCTAAATACAGATGCCTCTTGAGGAAGATAACCTAAACCTTTGATTGCTCTCTGATGTATCGGTAGGTTTGTAAGATTATAATCATCCAATATTATTTTTCCTAATTCTGGCTTAACCAAGCCTACAATCAAATAAAAGGCTGTAGTTTTACCAGCACCGTTTGGCCCAAGCAAGCCTATTATCTCTCCACTTTTTATATTGAAACTAAGATTTTGTACAACTTTTCTCGAGTTATATGATTTTTGTAATTCTTCTGCAATCAAAATACTCAAAATCTACCGCCTATTTTTTAATTTGCGATATTGATATTAATATTTGAGCTAAAATTCAACTTATTATCTTTCAGTTGTGCATTTAAACCTTTAGCTTCTATAATATTATTATTAATTTCTATAACTACTTTTCTATTAGTGGCAACTGTAAATGTATTAGGGTTAACCTCAAGATAATCAGTTGATATTTTTGATTTATTATCTTCACTATTATTTGTGATCATGACATTACCAGAGAGTGATAGTATATTCATATCTGAAATAATTTGACCATTATCTGATGTAATAATCCAATTTATATCCTCATCAGTATATTTAAGAGTAACTTGTTCAAGTTCAATCTGATTATTTAAATCATTAGCTTTTGCTTTCTTTGAGAAAATTTTATATGAAAAATTTCCATCTTTATTTCTTCCTATCAGTTGTGCATTTTTTACTATAAACTCAATTTTTTTTATGGTATTGGCATCTTCTTCAATAATCTGATTGGGTGAAAATAAATAAAGTAAGGTGGTGGTAGCCGCCATCAAAGATAAAATAATGAAATTTCTAAGGAAGTTTTGCAATTGAAAAAAATATTACATTAAGCCGGCTCTGAATAGATCATGGATATTCAAAGCTCCAACAATTTTATTATTTGACGCAACAATTAAAGAGGTTATCTTACTAGTTTGCAAAATGTTGACAGCTTCACTAGCCAATTGATCTGGAGAGATTACTAAAGGCTTTTTACTCATAACCTCATGCATAAGAGTTTTTTCTATATTGACTTTTTGTGACAAGGCTCTTCTAAGGTCTCCATCAGTAAAGATTCCAGTTAATTGATTTTTCTCATTGATGACAGCAGTCATACCTAATGCTTTTTGAGACATTTCAATTAGTCCAATAGATAATTTATCATTTTCTCTTACCAAAGGAATCTCATCATTTGTATGCATAATATCTTTTACAGAAAGTAATAATTTCCTGCCCAAAGTTCCTCCAGGATGAGATTTTGCAAAATCTTCTTCAGAGAAACCTTTTTTATCTAATAATGCAACTGCGATTGCATCACCCATCGCTAATGCTGCTGTTGTACTTGCAGTAGGTGCTAGATTCATGGGACAGGCTTCCTCTTTAACCGCAACATTTATATGAGCAAATGAAGATTTTGCTAATTTAGAATTATTATTTCCAGTAAGAGAAATAATCAAAATTCCCATTCTTTTTAAAACAGGTATAAGTTCTATTATTTCAGTAGATTCACCAGAATTTGATAGAGCAATAATTATATCATTTTTATCTATCATACCTAGATCACCATGAAGCGCTTCACTAGGGCTGACAAAAAAAGAGGGAGTGCCTGTGCTTGCAAAAGTCGCTGCTATTTTATCTGCTATATGGCCCGACTTACCTACGCCCATAACAATTATTTTTCCCTCACATTGGATGCAAGCATTGCAGACAGTATTAAAGTCTTCATTTAAATAGTCTTTAAGATTACTAATGGCATTAGACTCAATATCAAGAACTTTTTTTCCTATTTCTATAAAGCTAAATTTCTCTTTTTTTTCTTCCAAAGTTTTAATAATCTGAATTGTTATTATCTATATAATTAATATTCTAAATATATATAGTTTATCTTAAAATAAAATTAAGGATATAAAATGAATATTGAAGAAATTAAGATTTTGATCCAGGAATCCATGATTGATGCTGAGATTATTGTAAATAGTGATGACAATGTTCACTTTGAAGCCATCATAATTTCTGATGAATTTATCAATAAGACTTCTATTCAAAGACATCAGATGATCTATCAAAGTTTAGGCAATAAAATGGATTCTGAAATTCATGCCTTATCAATCAAGACTTTGACTAAAGAAGAAAATAAATAAAATTTTTATTTTTAAATAATAGGTTAAAATTTTTTGAAAAAATTAAAGATTATTGGAGGAAGACCATTATTTGGTGAAATTGATATTTCTGGATCCAAGAATGCTGCTTTGCCTATCATAGCATCTAGTATTTTATCTTCTGGCAACCTTATCCTTAGCAATGTTCCAAAATTACATGATGTTTCTACAATGATTGAGTTGTTAAAAACAATGGGTGCTTCTTTTATAGATCATGGTGATCATTGTTTAAAAATAGAGGCACATAGTTTGAATAATTACATTGCTTCTTATGATTTAGTTAAAACAATGAGAGCATCAATTTTAGTTCTTGGGCCACTTTTAGCTAAGTATGGAGAAGCCAGAGTTTCTTTGCCTGGAGG
This sequence comes from Gammaproteobacteria bacterium, assembly GCA_018672815.1. The sequence continues at coordinate 3,964 of JABHDX010000103.1, forward strand.
TTGCGCTATTGGTGCACGACCAGTCAATTTACATATAAATGGATTAAGAAAGATGGGTGCAGAGATTAACATTAAAGAAGGCTATATAGATGCAAAAGCAAATAGACTTAGAGGAGCGACAATATCTTTGGAAACGATTACTGTCACTGGAACTGCTAATCTAATGATGGCTGCAACATTAGCTGAGGGAAAAACACTACTGAAGAATGTAGCTATTGAGCCTGAAATTATAAATTTGGGAGAATGTTTGCAATCTATGGGAGCAAATATTGAAGGCTTAGGTACAAGAATTATTTCCATAGAAGGAGTGGATAGCCTAAGGGGGCATAGTCATGAAATTATTCCGGATAGAATTGAGGCTGCTACATATTTAATTGGGGCATGTGTCACAAAAGGGTCGTTAAAATTAAATAAATTAAGAATAGATCATTTAGATTCTGTTATTGATTTACTAAAAAAAGCAGGCGCACAAATTTCGTTTCAGAAGAATCAAATAGATGTGAGTTTAAATGGTGATATACAACCTATTAATTTTTCAACAAATCCATATCCAGGAGTTCCAACTGATGTTCAGGCGCAATTTATGGTTCTAAACGCGCTTGCAGATGGAGATTCAGAAATAAAAGAAACTATTTTTGAGAATAGATTAATGCATGTTCTAGAGTTGCAAAGAATGGGAGCTGATATTAACCTTGATAAGAATACAGCTTATATAAAAGGCGTAAGAAAACTTAATGCAGCGCCTGTAATGGCGACTGATTTGAGAGCATCAGCTGCACTTGTATTGGCTGGCTTAACTGCAAATGGAGAAACAATTATTGATCGAATTTATCATATCGATAGAGGATATGAGGAAATAGATCGAAAGTTATCTCAATTAGGGGCACAAGTTCTTCGATTAGACTCATGATTAATTATATATTCGTGTATAATCGCGACGAGAATTTAATGGAGTAAAGATTCTTTTATTGAATATTAAGAGGGATTGATGAGTAAATTAGGTAGAAGAAAATTTTTATCAATAGCTACTAGTGTTACTGGTGCCGTTGGTGGTATTTTTGCTCTCACACCTTTTGTGTCATCCTTTCAACCTAGCAAGAAAGCTAAAGCACTAGGTGCAGCAATAAAAATTAATATTGAGAAGATTGAACCTGGATCTATTGTTAAAGTTATCTGGAAAGGTATGCCAGTTTGGATATTGCATCGTTCTGAAGAAATGCTCGATAAAATAAATTCTTCTGTTGATCAATTGAGAGATCCTAATTCGGAATTATCTGTTCAACCTAATTTTGCAAAAAACAATTTCAGATCTATTAAGCCAAAATATCTAGTGGTTGAAGGTGTGTGTACGCATCTTGGGTGTGCTCCTATAGAAAAATTTGCGATTGCACCTGCTGATATGGGACCTGATTGGAAGGGTGGTTTTTTCTGCCCTTGTCATGGATCAAAATTTGATCTATCAGGAAGGGTATTCTCAGGTGTACCAGCACCTTCTAATCTGAGAATACCACCCCATCGTTATGAAAATCAAACAACACTCATAATTGGTGAGAATGAAGAGAAATCAAATGTCTAGCGATAAACAACAAGAGGTATATTTTTCGAATCCTATTCTAAAATGGGTTGATGAAAGATTTCCACTTTCCAAAGTTTTAAGAGAGCATGCTACTGAGTATTATGCTTCTAAGAACTTTAATATTTGGTATATTTTTGGAGTGTTGTCAACCGTAACACTAGTTTTAATGCTTCTGACCGGTTTATTTTTAACCATGAATTATAAGCCATCTGCTGCTGAAGCTTTCAATTCTATCGAATATATCATGCGTTCAGTTGAGTATGGATGGCTTATTAGATACATGCATTCAACTGGAGCTTCTTTTTTCTTCATAGTTTTATATCTTCATATGTTCAGAGGAATGCTTTATGGCTCTTATAAACAACCAAGGGAGTTGATTTGGTTAATAGGTATGATGCTCTACTTCTGTTTAATGGCGGAAGCTTTTTTGGGCTATATTTTACCGTGGGGAAATATGTCTTACTGGGCAGCACAAGTCATTGTTAATTTATTCGGACTAATACCGTATATAGGGGATACTTTAGTTGAATGGATTAGGGGGGATTATTATATTTCAGATATTACACTAAACCGTTTCTTTGCCCTGCATGTAATTGCTATGCCTTTAGCAATTCTTGGTTTAGTTTTCGTGCATATTGTTGCATTACACCATATTGGATCAAATAACCCTGATGGAATTGAAATCAAGAATCATAAGGACGAACAAGGTAAACCTATTGATGGGGTTGCTTTTCATCCATTTCATACAAGTAAAGATTTGGTTGGGATTATCATTTTTTTAATGCTTTATTTTGGAGCAGTTTTTTTTGCACCAGAAATGGGAGGTTTATTCCTAGAGGTTGATAACTTTGAACCTGCAGATCCATTGAAAACACCTGAGCATATAGTTCCATCTTGGTATTTTACACCTTATTATGCAATCTTAAGATCTATTCCTGAGCCATTGCTTGGCGCTATAGCTCTTGTATCAGCCGTTCTTTGCTTTGTTTTTTTACCATGGCTTGATAGGTGTAAAGTGAAATCAATAAGATACAGAGGTTGGCAATTTAAGCTGGCACTATCTATTTTTGTAATTTCATTTGTATCATTGGGATATTTAGGTTTACAACCTTCATCGGGTATTTATTTAATTTTAGCCAGATTATTTACAGTGCTTTATTTTTCTTTTTTTCTATTAATGCCTCTATATACCCGTTTAGAAAAAACAAAACCTGTGCCAGACAGAGTTGTATATAAAAAATGAAGACACTTAAAAAATTAATAATGATATCTCTATTTTTGTCACTATTTAGTGTTGCTAACTCAGCTTCTGTTGAGAAAAAGCCTGATGATTATATGCCAGCATTAAATGATGTAACAGACTTAAAATCATTGCAAAGAGGAGCTAGAAACTTCTTTAATTATTGTGCTGGATGTCATTCATTAAAATATGTTAGATATAATCAAATGGCCAAAGATATTGGTATTTCAGAAGAAGAATTAAATAGTTATCTCATATTTACAGATTCAGCCCCTCAAGATGTTATTTCTGTCAATATGCTTGAAGAAGATGGCAATCGATGGTTTGGAAAGGCTCCACCTGATTTATCCATGATCACAAGAGTTAATTCAAATACACATATCTATAACTTTCTTAGATCTTTTTATCCTGAAAAAGGTTCTCCTACAGGAACAAATAATAGAGTTAAAGATGGAACAAGTATGCCTAATGTACTATCGGTTCTCCAAGATGAAATGAACAAAAAAGAATTTGATTCATTCGTTCTTGATATTGTAAATTTTCTTGATTATGCAGGAGAACCAATTAAGGCAAAGAGGAAATCTTTAGGAATATGGGTGATGTGTTTTTTATTTGTTTTTCTAATTTTTAGTTTTGCACTGTATAAAGATATCTGGAAGGAAGTTAAATAGTTTATCATTGAAATGATTTTAAGAGGTTAAGTATGACAAATGTTTCAAATAGAAGGTCTATGATGGGTTTGTATTCGGGTAATACCTGTATTCGTTCGCATCAGGTAAGATTTGTTTTATCAGAGAAAGGAATACTAACTGAAATCAATAATATTGATGGATCAAAAGTACCTGAAGATTTGATAGCATTAAATCCTTTTGCCACATTACCAACTTTAATTGATCGAGAATTAGTTTTGTATGATTCAACAGTTATTATTGAATACTTAGATGAAAGGTATCCTCATCCCCCTTTAATGCCAGTGAGTCCTGTAGAAAGAGCAAAAATTAGATTGGCGCTTGCTTCACTTGAAAAAGAAATTGTTGAGCCTGCCATGCAACTGGATCTTGCTATCGGAACAAGAAATGAAAATGCACAAAGAAAAAAGTTGAAATCAATACTAAACTCATCAGCTGATATGTTTGATGCCAATAAATATTTTCTTAGTGATGACTTTACGATAGTGGATTGTGTCTTAGCCCCTATACTATGGAGGCTAGATTATTTTGGAATAACATTGTCTAATGATCATAAAAGTATACATGAGTATTCTGAAAGGGTATTTTTGAGAGACACTTTCAAAGAAAGCCTTAGTGAAGATGAAGAGGAAATGCAACTATAATTATTATTTACTTCATTGAGATGTCTTAGTGAAAGGAGAATTATTTATAGTCTCTACACCTATTGGTAATCTGGATGACATTACTCTAAGAGCAATTCAAACACTCCAAAATATTGACTTTATTCTTGCTGAAGACACAAGGGTTGCTAAAAAATTATTAAAACATCTTGGCATAAAAGCTAATCTTCAGTCACTTAATGAGCACAATGAGTTAAAAAAAATTCCTATCGTATTAAAACATTTATTAGAAGGTAAGAATATTGCACTTATCTCTGATGCAGGAACACCTTTGATTAGTGATCCAGGATTTCAGTTAGTTAAACAGGCTAAAAAAGAAGCATTAAGAGTGATACCTATCCCTGGCTGTTCAGCTGCTATTGCTGCTTTGTCAGTATCAGGTATTCCCACGGATAGATTCTATTTTTATGGCTTTTTACCTAAAACTAAAAATAAACGCCTTGATGTTCTCAAAAAATTAGTCAAAAAAGAAGAGACAATCATTGTATATGAATCAGTTCATAGATTAAGTTCATCAATTAGCGACATGATTGAAGTTTTTGGTAAAAAGCATGTTGCAGTATTATGTAAAGAGATAACAAAATTACATGAAGAACTAATAGGGAGTAACCTTGAGGAGATTAGAGTATTTTTAATGGAAAATCCATCTAAAATAAAGGGTGAGTTTACTGTAATTTTAAATGGTAAAATTTCTTCTGAAATAAATAATACTGAAAAAATTGATAGCATTCTTAAGGAGTTATTACCTATAGTCTCAGTTAAGGTTGCAGTAAAAATATGCTCCATATCCACAGGCTATAATAAAAATAAAATATATAAGCGAGCTTTAGAGTTAAAAATATGAAGCTTGTATTTTGTTGATGATTATTGAATAATCGCACGTGGAGTTGACCAGACAATCGCCCAATGTTTATTGGGAGGAAAGTCCGGGCTCTAACGGGTACGATGCCAGGTAATACCTGGAAGGCGTGAGCCTATGGAAAGTGCATCAGAAAATAAACCGCTTTAATGTAAAGTAAGGGTGAAAAGGTGTGGTAAGAGCGCACCGCATAAATGGTAACATTTATGGCTTTGTAAACCCCATCGAGAGCAAGACTAAATATAGGAGTAATGATTTCCCGTAATCACTCCAGGGTAAGTTGCTAGAGGTACTTGGCGACAAGTATCCCAGATGAATGATTGTCCATGACAGAACCCGGCTTACCGGTCAACTCCATTTTCTTTAATATTAATATCTTTTTTACCATCTTTTAATTGACATCATAAATCAATGACATATAGTGTTATTAAGTGGTAAAAAGTGGGATAAACATCTTGATCCTATTAATAAATATGGTTTTTCGTGGCTTAAATAAAATAAATCTTGATTCCAAGGGTAGAATTTCTATCCCTTCGAATTATAGGGAGATTTTGACAAAGAAAGTAATAAAAAGATTGATATGCACTATAGATGTAGATAATTGTTTATTACTTTATCCATATAAGAATTGGGAAAAAATTGAAAAAAATATTTTGGAATTGCCCTCATTAGATAGAGCTTCTAGAAATTTGCAAAGACTTCTGATCGGGCATGCAGTAGAAATAGAGATTGATTCAAGCTCAAGGATTTTAATACCTAGAGAATTAAGAGATTTTGCTACTTTAGAGAAAGAGGCTATGTTTGTGGGACAAGGTAATAAATTTGAGTTATGGAATTACAAAAAATGGTGTTCATTGAGAGATGAATGGCTAATGAGTAAAGAAATTAAACTACCTAAAGAATTTAATGATTTATCAATTTAGGATAATGGAGAGTATCAATGAGTGAATTTGCCTTTGAATTAATGGACACAGAAAGCCAAAAGGCAAATATAAAAGTTATAGGAGTTGGTGGAAGTGGAGGCAATGCAGTTTCTCATATGGTTAATCATGGTATCCAAGGAGTAGATTTTCTTTGTGCAAATACAGATGCTCAAGATTTAAGTAAGTCCAATGTTGAAACAAAAATACAAATTGGCATAGAAACAACAAAAGGTTTAGGGGCCGGTATGGATCCAAATGTTGGAAGATCATCAGCTGAAGAAAGTAGAAAAGATATCGAAAATGCTATTGACGGTGCTGATATGCTTTTTATTACAGCAGGTTTTGGTGGAGGTACAGGAACAGGAGCCAGTCCTGTTATTGCAAAAATTGCTAAAGATATGAATATATTGACTGTTGCAGTCGTAACAAGACCTTTTTATTTTGAAGGAGCCTTAAGATCTGAGTATGCAGAAAATGGTATAGAAGAGTTGGAGAAAAATGTAGATTCTTTAATTATTGTTCCCAATGATAAATTACAGGAATTAGGAAAAACAATAAGCATGATTAATGCCTTTGAGGCAGCCGATGATATTCTGCTGAATTCAGTTCAGGGGATAGTTGAACTTATTACCGTGCCTGGAAAAATTAATTTGGATTTTGCTGATGTCAGAGCGGTAATGCTAAATAAAGGTAGAGGAATCATGGGATCTGCAATTGCAATTGGGCCTGATAGAGCTAAAAAAGCCATAGAGGAAGCCATCAATAGCCCATTGCTTGAAGATACTAATTTAGAAGGTGCTGAAGGCATACTCTTAAATGTTACTTTTGGCAATGATCTTGCAATATCAGAATTTAATGAAATTGGAAATATTGTTAGAAGTTATGCCTCAGATGAGGCAAAAGTTATAGTGGGTACTTCAGTTGATGAGTCTATGTCAGACTCTATAAGAGTTACAATTGTTGCTACTGGTTTAGGCGAAAGACCAGAAAATCAAAAAACAAATTTTAGAAATTACGATAACCCCATAACACAAAGGAAACCATTAGTAGAGACACAAGATCTATTTAAGGATCAAGAAGTGAATCCTATCCATGATAAGGATTCAATACTATTTAATGTACCAGAGTATCTAAAAAGAAAGGATGATTAATTTGTTTTGTAGTTAGTAATGTCCAATATCATTCATGAGCCTGTTTTATTAGAAGAATCTTTAACTAACCTTATAGACAATTATTCAGGTAATTATCTTGATGTGACTGCTGGTTTTGGGGGCCATTCATCAGGAATACTGGATATTATTAGTCATGAAGGGAGGTTAATTTCATCTGACAGAGATCAAGATTCCATCAATTATTTAAATAATAGATTCTCTGAAAATCCCAATATAAATATTATTAAATCCAATTTTAGTCAAATATGTCAGGCTTTAAAGAAAGAAAATATTGAATTCAAGTTTGATGGAATAATTGCTGATCTTGGAATGTCATCTTTTCAGTTAGATAATTCTGAGCGTGGGTTTAGTTTTATGAGAAATGGAAAATTAGATATGCGTATGGATCAACAACAAAATCTAATAGCAAAAGACTGGATTAATACTGCTCCAGAAAATGAAATCGCTAATGTTATATGGCGATTTGGCGAGGAAAGTTCTTCTAGAAAGATTGCTAAAGAGATAGTGAAAAAAAGAAAGAAAAAATTAATCGAAACAACTGAAGAACTTGCTGAAATTATTACTGATGTGAAAAAGAATACTGCTTATAAAAATAAAAAACATCCCGCTACAAAAACATTTCAAGGTATAAGAATTTTTATTAATAATGAATTAGAAGAGCTTAAATTATTTTTAGATAATAGTTTAGAACTGCTTAATCCAAAAGGCAGGCTTTGCATAATAAGCTTTCATTCATTGGAAGATAGAATAGTGAAACGTTTTTTTAGAGACAATTCAAGAATTGATCCAAATTTAGCAAAATTACCTAATATGCAGGATACTAGCATGCTTAAAGTAATTGCTAAAAAGATTAAACCTACAGAATCTGAAATAATTCACAATCCAAGAGCTAGAAGTGCTGTACTTAGAGTTGCAGAAAGGACTTCATTATTATGAATAGTAAATGGTATAAAAGGTCTTTATTTATGTTTCTTTCAGTATTTGCTTCAGGATTATTTGAGGTAGATGTTCATTTTAAGAAAAGAGAGTATTTCAAGAAATATGAATCTTTGATGCAAGATAAGATTCAGCTAGAAATAGATTGGAGAAAAATACAATTTGATCTCTCGGAAATTTCTTCAGGTTTATCTTTAGAAAAAGATGCCAAGTTAAAGGCAAACATGATTATCTTAGATCCATCTTTAGCAAAAATTGTGATATTGAATGAGAAAAAAACTGAAAAATAAAAATAAATTCATTAGGAATCGATTTCTTTTTCTTTTTTTAATACTAATTGTTTCATTGGGTTTGTTGGTATCAAGATCCTTTTATCTTCAGTATATTGAGAGAGATTACCTGAATATGGAAGGTGAAAAAAGACATATTAAGCATGAAAGAATTGCTTCAAATAGAGGTAATATTTTTGATCGGAGATCAGTTCTATTAGCAGTAAGTACCCCCACTTACAATGTTGTTTTGGATCCAAAAAAGTTCATAGAGTCTAAAACATATAAACGCCAGATCCAAAGATTAAGCAATATTCTTTCAATCAAAATTAATGATATTGATAGTGCCATTAAAAAGAGACCCAATAGAAGACATTTGATAATTAAAAAAGAAATAACTGATAGCCAAATTGATCAAATTCGTGCAAATAAATGGAGAAACTATCTCTATCTTGAAAAAAGTTATAAGCGTTTTAATCCATCTGGAGAAGTGACTGGTCAGTTATTAGGATTTACAGACATTAATGACAAAGGACAAGAGGGTCTTGAGTTTATGTTAAATGATTACTTAGAGGGCACAGATGGTATTAAGAAAGTATTGAAAGATAGAAAACAAAATATAGTGCGAGATTTAGAATTACTACAAGCAGCTAAGGATGGAAGCGACTTTTATACTAGTATTGATCTACGTATTCAATTTCTTGCACATAGAGCGCTTAATAATGGATTGAAAAAGTTTAAGGCTAAGAGTGCTTCTGCAATTGTTATGGATATTAAAACTGGAGAAATTCTAGCTATAGTTAATCAACCTTCTGCTGATCCTAATGACAGAAGCTTGAGACAGGCAAAATACTTTAAAAATAGAGTTGTCACTGATCAGTTTGAGCCGGGCTCCACTTTTAAGCCTCTAATAGTAGCAACTGGCATCGAAAATAAAATATTCAGCTCTAAAGATATGATAGATACAACCCCATTTTATATTGGAAAAAAATTAATTGGTGAGGATAACCGTTGTTCAAGCCAAAAAGTTAAACCTGAAAAAATATTAATTAATTCTTGTAATGCTGGTACAGCTAGGATGTCTTTGCAAACTGAAAGTAAATTATTTTCTCAAATGCTTGAGAGTTTAGGTATAGGAAGTATTACAGCTTCTGGATTTCCTGGAGAGGCATCAGGAACCCTTGATAATAATTATGATCGATGGAGAGATATTAGGCGGGTATCTCTTTCATATGGATATGGAGTGGATGTAACTCTATTGCAGTTAGCAAGTATTTATTCTGTAATAGCCAATCAGGGAATTAAAAATCATGTAAGTATTGAAAGAATAGACGGAAAACCAATTTCAGAAAGAGTTCTTTCTGAAGAGACATCTAAAGAACTATTACTTATGTTAGAGCAGGTTGTTGAAAATGGAGTCAGAAGAGCCAAGGTAAATGGCTATAGAGTTGGCGGCAAAACTGGGACAGTTCAAATTTATTCATCGGGTTATTCTAATGAATCTCATAACGGAATATTTGTAGGAATTGCACCAATAAGTAAGCCTAGAATTGTAACAGCAGTTATTGTCAATGAGCCAGGTGGCGAACAGTATTATGGAGGACAAGTTGCTGCCCCTATATTTTCATCTATTACATCTGGTACTTTAAGAATACTAGGAATTGCACCCGATAAGGTTAATAATTAAAAACTATACATGAGTCATTTATATAGAATAATAGTGTATTAAATTACTAAAAAGGATAACAATTGTTTTTATTTTTCTCAGAACAGCTAACTGATTTTTTTTCGGCCTTTAATGCGTTCACCTATATCACTACTAGAGGTATTTTAAGTGCTTTATCCGCCCTAGTAATTTCATTTGTTTTTGGACCAAAATTAATTAGAGCTCTTAGTAATAATAAAATTGGTGAAAAAATAAGATCGGATGGTCCATCAACGCATTCATCAAAATCAGGAACGCCAACTATGGGCGGCTTGATTATATTATTATCGATAACTGTGAGTACTCTGATATGGAGTGATTTGAGCAATCCATATATTCTCAATATATTAATATCGACTTTACTCTTCGGACTCATAGGTTTCATAGATGATCTATCTAAACTGAAAGGCAACCCTAATGGTATGAAACCCTCTGTTAAGATTTCTCTACAAATTTTGATTGCGTCTTCTTCGGTCTATTTTTTAAATTTTTATAGTGGGACTGAAATAAATACAGAACTACTTATCCCTTTTACCAATAACTTTAATATAGATCTAGGTGTGTTATTTTTCCCATTTATTATTTTTGTTATTGTAGGTGCAAGCAATGCTGTTAATTTAACAGATGGACTTGATGGCCTAGCAATCATGCCAGTTTCAATGATAGCAATAGCATTAGGAGTATTTGCGTATGTTACTGGCAATATTAATTTTGCAAATTACCTAGATTTACCTTTCATGAATGATTCTGGTGAAGTTTTTGTTATTTGTTGTGCTATTGCAGGGTCTGGGTTGGGTTTTCTTTGGTTTAATACTTATCCAGCTGAAGTTTTTATGGGTGATGTTGGAGCTTTGGCATTAGGAGCAGCTTTAGGTTTGATTGCAGTGATTGTGAAGCAAGAGTTAGTGCTAGCAATTATGGGTGGTATTTTTATTATTGAAACTTTTTCAGTTATTCTTCAAGTTGGTTCATTCAAACTGAGAGGCAAAAGAATTTTCAATATGGCTCCAATACATCATCATTTTGAGCTTAAAGGATGGACTGAGCCCAAAGTGATTGTTCGTTTTTGGATCATTACAGTTTTTTTAGTTCTAATAGCATTATCAAGCTTGAAAATTAGATAAAAGTAATAAAATATTTATTGAAAATAATTTGAGTCCTAATAGAAAACAATATCAACTTTGGGAAGGGCTAGATAAATTCTTCTTGATTGCAATTATTTTTTTACTTTTTGGAGGAATTTTGATGCTTGCATCAGCCTCAATGCCTATTGCTGATAGAGATTTAGGAGAGCCTTATGGCTATGTGTACAAACAATCATTCGCAATATTATTAGGCCTACTGTCTGGTCTAATTTTTTTCTATATTCCGAGTTTTTTATTAGAGAAGCTTGGAATCATACTGCCTATTATTGCAATATTTTTATTGTCTATGGTTTATATTCCAGAAATAGGAATAAAGGTAAATGGAGCTACAAGATGGATCAATTTGGGTGTTGGACCTAATATTCAGGTAGTTGATCCAGCTAGGCTATTGTTTTTGATTTATATTGCGGGCTATTGTTACCGACAACAAAAAGAACTTAGAGAGGGATTTTTAAGCCTTCTTAAGCCTATGATCTTCATTTTTCCAGCTTGCATTCTTCTTCTTTTACAACCAGATTTTGGATCGACGGTAGTACTCTTGACTGTAACTGCTGCTCTCTTTTTTCTCGCTGGGTTTAAATTAAGGTATTTCTTTTTATTGATAATAATTTTGGCTTTATTATTTTCAGCATTAGTTTATTTTTCACCTTACAAGTTAGCCAGAGTAGTTTCTTTTATGGATCCATGGTCGATGGCTGATAAAGGAGGCTACCAGTTAGTTAATTCACTTATTGCAATTGGGTCAGGTGGTTTTTTTGGAGTTGGATTGGGAGAGGGAATTCAAAAACTTTTTTATCTACCAGAGGCACATACTGATTTTATTTTTGCAATTATTGCTGAAGAGTTAGGCTTAATGGGGACAATACTATTTTTATCTTTCTATACTCTATTAATTTCTAGAATTTTTATAATAGCTTTTAAGGCAATAACTGTAGATAGATTATTTCAAGGTTATCTTTGTTTTTCTATTGGAATATGGATTTCAATTCAGGTGATCATTAATTTAGGTGTAAATATGGGACTATTGCCAACAAAAGGACTCATCTTGCCTCTAATTAGTTATGGAAGTAGTAGCATGATAATGACATTAACAACCTTAGCAATTGTATTGAGGATAGGCTGTGAGATTCCTAGAGAAAAAATAAATAAAAAAATCAATGTTTAAAAAGAAAAAATATAAAATTATTATTGCTGCTGGAGGTACAGGTGGCCATATTTACCCAGCGATTGCGCTTGCTAAAAAATTTGAGTCCGATGGTCATCGGGTTGTTATTATTGCTACTGGGAATGATTTGGAAAAGAAGATATTCTCACAAGATCAGATAGATGTAGTTTATTTTGAGAGTAGATTTAAAGATGTTTCCCGATTCAGAAAATATATTTCATTGTTTACCCCACCAAAGGCAGATTTATCTATCTATGTAAGAGACTTTAAACCTAATTTAGTTCTAGGAATGGGCGGTTATGCATCCTTAGATGTTTGTAAGTCTGCTGGTTATATCCTTGAGGCTGAAGATTCTGATGATCATTTCATGATGCACAATATGATTAGGCCTTATATAGCTATTCATGAACAAAATTCAAAGGCAGGCAGAGCAAACAGATATATTGCAAATTCACGTGCGAGAGGTGTTATAGAGGGATTTCCAGGTGCCTTCGATTGGAAAACAAGGTTTCTTCAAACATCGACTGATGATCTTATCTTTCTGGGTAATCCAGTCAGGAGTGAGATCCTAGATGTGAAACGATGTGTTAGATCTTATTCTGAGTACTCAAAAAATCCTAGAATCTTAGTATTGGGAGGAAGTCAAGGAGCCCGTTCAATCAATTATATAATACCAGATGCGGTTCAAGAACTTTCTAGAGAAATGGATGTTGAGGTCCTGCACCAAACAGGTGAACTTGACTATGTCAAAATATGTGAAATGTATAAAGAGAATGAATTTTCTGCAGATATATACCCTTTCATTAAAGATATGGCTAAAGCTTATGCATGGGCTGATTTAGTCATAGGAAGGTCCGGAGCTATGACGATTTCAGAACTCTCAGCAGTCGGTATACCATCTATTCTAATTCCTTATCCCCATGCTATGGACAATCATCAACTTTTCAATGCACGATTCTTAGAGGAAAAGAAAGCCGCAGTCATCATTGAGGATAAAAAGCTTAATTCTTTATATTTAACGGAAACAATAAAGAGGATCCTTTCAAAGGATGAAGTTCTCAAAGATATGGCAGAGGCAGCGTTTGATGAAACTTTCGTCAATGCTTCCGAAAATATCACACAATTTTGTTATAAGATGATTGAAAAATCACCTCTTGTAAGTTCAATTTACCCTGAATACAAATGACTAAAGTTTTAAAACAAGCAGATAATTGCTATTACAATGAACTGCTATCGAAACATACCTCATGGAAAGTTGGTGGACCAGCAGATGTTTTCTTTATCCCTCAAAGTCGCAGTGATTTGTCTGACTTTCTGAAATCAAACCATAATAAGCCTATTACATGGCTAGGCAATGGAACCAATGTTTTAATTAGAGATGAGGGCATTAGAGGTTCTGTTATTTCTACTAAGAAATCTCTAAATAAGATAAAGATGGAAGCTCAAAATTCTTGTAGAGTGGAAGCAGGAGCTTCATGTATGGATTTAGCATTGTTTGCTGAGAAGAATAAATTAGGTCCAGCAGCATTCTTTTCTGGAATTCCAGGATCAATCGGAGGGGCTCTAGTAATGAATGCAGGCTCTTTTGGCCATGAAACTTGGGATTTTGTCGAATCTTTAGAGGTTATTGACCAAACTGGAACTATACATCACTTAAACCCAAAGGATTTCAAATTTTCTTACAGAACAGTGAAGTTCCCCTTTCCTCTCTGGTTTTTATCTTGCCTAATGCAATTTTCTGAATCTGTAATAACGACCAAATCTGAATTGAAGGATTATCGAAATCAGAGGCTTAAAACACAGCCTCTAAGTGAAGATACTTGTGGATCAGTTTTTAAGAACCATAAAAAAGGACATGCCGGAGATCTCATAGAAAGAGCTGGCCTCAAGGGACATAAAATTGGCGGCTGTTCAATATCAACCAAGCATGCAAATTTCATCGTGAATGAAGGGAGTGCCACATCAAAAAATATAGAAGATTTAATTAAGTATGTTCAAAAGGCCGTTAAAAAGAAACATAATATAGACTTAGAAACTGAAGTTCGAATCCTAGGAGAGGGTTAGATAATGGGCTTAAAAGAAGAAAATGAAGATAAATTTGGTAAAGTAGCCGTTCTTTATGGAGGTTATTCTTCAGAGAGAGATATTTCTCTAATTACTGGTAAAGCAGTTCATGAAGCATTACTTAATTGCACTGTAGATTCACATCTAATTGATACTAGGGGTGGGTTTATTGATCAATTGGTTCAAGAAGATTTTAAATCCGCTTGGATTGCTCTCCATGGTTCTGATGGAGAAGATGGAAAAATACAAAGCATACTTAATTTATTGGGTATCAAATATACAGGGGCTAATACTTTAAGCTGTTCAATGACTATGAATAAGCTATTTTCAAAAAATATTCTTATTTCAAAT
>JABHDX010000104.1 GCA_018672815.1 Gammaproteobacteria bacterium
CAGCATGCCAATGGCAATGCCTTTGAACCTGCCAAACCAAAATTTAATGAAAAGAAAGGAGTTTACGGACAGCGATTGATCATCAATGAAGCAAATACAACCAATAATAATGAAGTGTATATAGACCGAGATATTATTGTTTTAGCGAACCCTGAAATTGCTCAGTTACCCCCATGGGTCATTGCTTTAGTGGCTGCTGGAGCATTAGCAGCAGCATTATCAACTGCGGCAGGGCTTTTATTGGTTATATCCACAGCTGTTTCACATGACTTGTTGAAGAAAACATTTGCAAAAAACATCACTGAGAAAAAAGAGCTTTTATTCGCAAGACTTTCAATTTTTGTAGCGATTATTATTGCGGGTCTTTTTGGTATTTACCCTCCAGCATTTGTGGCACAAGTGGTTGCCTTTGCTTTTGGACTGGCAGCAGCAACTCTATTTCCTGCTATTTGCATGGGTATATTCTCAAAGAGAATCAATAAACAAGGTGCGATTACTGGAATGTTGGTAGGTCTTATTTTTACCCTTAGTTATATTATTTATTTCAAATTTTTATTCCCTGAGATGAATTCTAGTGAGTATTGGTTTTTAGGCATATCACCAGAGGGAATTGGCTTTATTGGAATGCTATTAAATCTCTTTATAAGTTTCTTGATTTCATTCTCAACTGCACCACCACCCAATGACATTATTGAAATGATTGATGAGATTAGACAGCCTTAAAATAGTATCAATTAAAAGCGTTTCTGTAAAAGCTATCCTTTAGCTTCAATATCACTTCTTTGGAGGGACTAAGATTAATTTAGATGTTATTTTTATGTAATTTATATACTCTGAATCTAAGCCCCATTTCTCTTTGGCCATGCGATCTAGTATAGGTATCCCACTGACTTTGGTAAGCAGAAAATAGACAAAAATAGGTGATATTAAGGTTACTAATTGCCATCCAGACAATACTGGAAATGCGAGAAGAGCTAAACCAAACCAAAGGATAATTTCACCAAAATAATTTGGATGCTGTGACCATGACCAAAGACCTGATGTAATAAAACGACCTTGATTGTTTGGATCTTTTTTAAATTGTGACTTCTGATTGTCAGCAATCACTTCTACTGCAAAGCCAAATAGCCATAAAGCGATCCCAATATAACCCAGAATATTTAATTCTATGGTTGTGTTAGAGGTTAGTGCAGCAAGACCAGCTGCCATTGTTACCAATACCCAAAGTCCGCCAAGCGTCCACGTTAAAAGAAACCATGTAAACTTGGTTTTCATCACGGTAAAACGTTTGTCTTGCCCAACAGTTTTAACTCGCCAAAATAAAAATGAGCCCAGTCGAATCGCCCACAACATAATCATGGAGCAAATAATCCAATCTCTGATGTCTAAAGAAGGATTCAATAGAATCGCTGTAATGACTGTAGCAATATAGGAAAGAGAACCTATTAAATCAAAGTAATGCTCGGTTTGAAATGCATAAGAGGGTATGAAGATAGTCCAGTGTAGAACAAACCCTATGACCCCACATACAGCAAATAATGGTAGACCCTCAAAACTCAAACTTCCTTGGCTGCCAGAAAAAAGAATGAATGCAGCAATGATTAGTGAGATTATAATACCTATTAGACTTTTTGATTCTGTCATATTAAATGCCTTTTTTTACGTCTTAAGTCGCTCAAACCATTTTGATTTGTCTTGGGGAGTAAAATTATCAATTACATCCATTGCCTCATCAATCGAGTCAGCAAAAATGAGTTCATCAGATGTGGATTGAGGAAGAAAACCTTCTTGAACAGCGTGTTTGACAAAAGTTTGTAGTGGAGCGTAATAATTTTCAATATTGAGCAAAATAATTGGTTTGGATTGAATGCCAAGTTGATTCCAGGTCAATGATTCAAAAAATTCTTCCCAAGTGCCAATTCCTCCTGGTAGGCAAATCACTGCTTCCGATCTTTTTGCCATTTCTAGTTTTCGTTGGTGCATTGATTCTACAACCACAAGTTCAGTTAAACTCTTATGGCCAACTTCAACAGCATTGAGCTGCTCTGTTATCACTCCAGTTATATGTCCACCATGTTCAACAGCAGCATCACCCAATACACCCATTAATCCAACACTGCCTCCTCCATAGACAATACGATATCCTTTCTCAACAATTGAAATGGAGAGTTGATGGGCTGTTTGACGATATATTGCTCGCTCACCAAAACTCGATCCTGCAAATATACAAATTGTTTCTATCATAACTATGTCTTTATTATTGATTTTATATTTTATATTAAGAAATAAGGCACTAAATAAATACCTGCCAGTGAAACAATGACAATTGCTATTAGGTTGATGACTATGCCTGCTCGCATCATTTGAGGTACTTTGATTAATTCAGAGCCAAATACAATGGCATTGGGAGGTGTGGCAACCGGTAACATGAAGGCACAACTTGCTGCAATGGCAATTGATGCAGTGAGTAACAATGGATTAAATCCAAATTGAGTTGCAATAATTGCAACGATGGGTAAAAAAGTAGCTGTTGTTGCAAGGTTTGAAGTTAGTTCAGTTAAGAAAATGATTAAAGTTGTAAACAGAAGTACAAGTAGGAAAATACTCAAACCAGTAGGCATCGAACTCCCAATCCATGCTGCCAATCCAGAACTTTGTGCAGCGGCAGCTAAAGACAGTCCTCCACCAAATAATAATAAAACTCCCCAAGGCACTCCAGCTTCAGCATCCTTCCATTCGAGTAGATTATTTTGATTACCGCCACCGTTGGGTGTTAAGAATAAAATCAAACCACAGAGCATTGCTATACCTGGATCAGTAAGACCTTCCAGTCCAGATATCCCATTGATTGATCCTCTAAAGATCCATAGTAGGGCTGTGCAAATGAAAATGAAAAATACTCTTTTTTCTGAAGTTGAAATCTTTCCAAGATTGTTTCTCATAGAAAGAATTGTTTCTTGAGTTTGATGCGAAGTTTCAAAATTAACTGGAAAACTAAATCGAGTCAGGCTTAGCCAAGTCAGCGGCAAGAGAATCATACTCACAGGTAGACCCACTTTCATCCAATCTACGAATGAGATGGAGACGTTGTATTGCTCTTCCATAAAACCATTCAATGCCATATTGGGAGCAGTTCCTATTAGGGTAGCAATACCTCCTATATTAGCTGCATAAGCTATTCCTAAAAGAAGAGCCACCTGAAAATTAGCTTTATCATCATTGCTCAGTTCTGCCATCGATTCATTGATAACAGCAATAATTGCTAGACCAATAGGTAGAAGCATGATTGTCGTTGAAGTATTCATGATCCACATGCTAAGAATGCAGGAACTTAACATAAATCCACCAATAATCGATTTACCTCTGGTGCCTGTATATTTTAAAACCGTTAATGCCATTCTTTTGTGTAAGTTGCATTTCTGTATGGCTATGGATAAGAAAAATCCACCGAGGAAGAGAAAAATATTTTTATTGGCGTAAGGTGCTGCCGTTGCCTCAATACTAGAGACTCCTAGCAATGGAAAAAACACAAGTGGAATTAAAGCCGTTATAGCAATGGGGACTGCTTCTGTTGCCCACCAGATCCCCATCCAAACAAAGACAGCTGCTGCTCTTTTTGCCTCGATTGGTAGTGATTCACTGCCAGGGAGGAGGAGAATAATAATTGCAGCTATTAACCCAAGTATAAAGCCAACTTTTGATTTCTTTTTATCTGACATTGAACCTTATACTATAAAAAAATGAATTTTAGGATACTACACCTCATAATTGAAATCTGATAAGAATTCCATGAATTTTTTTGTGGCTATTGCAAAAGGTCTTTCTTTTAAATACATCAAGCCTATCGTAAATTCTAATTTGGGTATGAGAGGCTTAATACTGGATCCTCTAAATTGACTTACTTTAGCAGTAAACTCATCCAATATAGTATAGCCAGAACCATTATTTACCATCGCTGCAGCCATCTGGTAGTTATCCGAAGTAATGGTTGATTGTAAGTTAATATTATTTTTCTCAATATATTTTTCAATCTTTTTACCCAATGGACTTCTGGAGCTGAGTTTGATAAATGGAAGGGATGCATTATTCTTTGTCTTATTATTTGGTTCAAGTATTACAAATCTACCATTGGCTAAATGCATCAAACCTATTTCTTCATCCTCTTTATGATCTTGGGCTATCGCTATATCTAATGAGGTGTCTTTGATTTTATTTTTTAAGTCTGAATAATGAAGTGACGAAATTTCAAAACTTACATTGGGATTATTTTTTTTAAAACCAGCAATAGCTTTAGGTAAAAAATCAATGCCAAGAGAAGGGGTGCATGACACCCTTAATTTATCCATGGGAAATTCAGTTAGACTTTCTGATATCTGATTGATATCTGTTAATACCTCTTCCATAATAGCGGTGTGTTTGAAAAGAATATTCGCTTCAGGAGTGGGAACTAGCTTCATACGAATTCTCTCAAAAAGACGGAATCCAAGTTGTTGTTCCGCATGAGCGAGAACTTTACTCACAGAAGGTTGAGATACATTCAAAAGTTTTGCTGCAGATGTTACTGATCCTGTCTTATAAACGTTATTAAAAACCTCAATATGCCTTGTTCTCATGATTTACTCCATAGATAGTGTTTATAACATACTATAACATTAAGTTATAACTTATGATAAAAGAAGAATAGTCTAGTTAAGTCAGTTTTAGAGGTTATATGTTATATTTAAAGTCTAATAACTTATATCGGGGAATATAATGAATCGAGTAAATAAGAAATTTGTAGCTTTAATGGCTTTA
>JABHDX010000105.1 GCA_018672815.1 Gammaproteobacteria bacterium
ATAATTCTCTCTCAGCTCTTCTGCATATTGCCCTAGATTGGTGAGTAAATGTGGAGCTTTTATTTATTCCTGGGATAACAAAATCTTTTAGTGGAGGCAGTTTCTCATTCAATTCATCAATGAACGTTTCAATAGCAGTTACTGTTTTTTCATCAATACTTTTGAATTTTGGGGCTGATATTTCACCAGAGAGATTGAATAAGTTTTGTTGTACTTCATAGAGAAAATCTAGGATGTGTTGAGGTATATTTTCTTCGGTTGTAATCAATCCAATAGCAGCGCTTAATTCGTCAATAGATCCATAGACATGTATCGTTTGATCGTATTTTGGTACTCGTTGATTACCACCAATGTCAGTGGAGCCATCGTCACCTTTCTTTGTGAATATTTTTGTTAATCTGTTAGCCATAATCCAAATCTCTTTCTTATTGCTATCTTATCGTTTATGAAGCTATAGAAGCAAAAAATTTTATAGTGAAGGCTTATAGGTTAATCCTATGAAAGCTTTTCTTGTCGCAGTTTTATAGCCATTAGCTAAGGTGTATTTCTCATCAGTAAAGTTATTTAAAGCCACCTTAAAAGATAAGCGATCATTCATTCGGTACCTAAAAATTATATTGCCAATGAAATAGGGATGCAACTTGATATCTCCAAAATCAATTCGCGATGAATTTTTTGACATATTGATATTAAGATCCAGTTTTCCAAAACTTCTTCTTAAGCCTATTCCAATTGAGCTTTTAGGTCTTCTTAATAGACGACTCTGATTGGTCAAGTTATCCGCTTCTTGAAGTATGGCATTAAAATTAATTTCCCATTCCATGATTAAGGTGGAGAATTGTAGATCAAATCCTTGAATCAATGCTTCTTCAATATTGTAAAGCTTATAATCAGAATAGTTAAAAGCAATTAACTCATTAATCCTATTTTCATAATATCTCAGTTCAATACGATTAATCTTGTCTGGCGAATATTGTATGCCAAAACTTTTACTGTTTGAGATTTCAGGAATTAAGGTTGGATTGCCACCAAAACCATACAGGTCAAAATTAGAAGGGTCACGCATTGCCTTGCCAAGATTGGCAGTAAGTTTGATATTAGTATTTACTTTATAGCTGTATTCGAAGTTCCAAGTAGCTTGATCTTGTATAACTTCTTTATTATTTAATCTCATAGCCATTAGCAATTGATGTTTATCAAGAGATGTAAGATTTTCTAAATAAACAGCATCACTTGATAAATTAGTATCCACAGCTAATCCATAATTACTGCTATTAAAGTCTTCTTCTTCTCGTATATATCCAAGAATTAATTCATTAGAGGGATTCCAATGAAAACTATTTTTCCATTCGAGAGATAATTTTTTACTGTAATTAAAGTCAAATGAATTATTCTGATCAATTTTATCTTCATTTAAATTAAGACTAATAGTGGATGACCAAAAACCATTAATTTGATTGTTAATATTAATCGCTGAGACTAGATTTTCGAAATCTTGACTGATTGGGCTAAGAAAAAAATCCATGTATTCAGTTGTACCTGATGTTCTCCAGATGGTTGTTTTAATTGTTCTGTGGGAATCATTTATCTGGAAATAACCATGCAATGAGTTGTTGCTATAGCCATTGTCAATTTTACTATCAGCTTTAGCAGGAAAACCATCTGTTTGATAATGACTCCATTGCAAGCCACTGGTCAGTTTTCCTTTATTTCTAGAAGTCATAAGATTTATATTTTTCATATAATCTGAACCAGTTGTGAGAGATGTTTGAAGGCTATTTCCATTATCTTGTTTTGTGAAAATGTTAATAACACCACCAATTGCATGAGAGCCATAGAGACTGGTTCTAGGGGCTTTAACGATTTCAATTCTATCAATTAAGTCAGGATTAATATTTTGTATGGCAGCTATTCCTGTTGCTGAATCATTGATAGCAACACCATTCAGTAAAATAAGAACATGATTACTGTTGGAGCCTTGAACAAATAAAGATGTCAGTTGGCCTGGTCCGCCATTCATTGAGATATCAATTCCGCTTACAAATCTGAGTAATTCTGCTAAATTAGTTGCTCCTGAAAGGGCAATATCTTCAGAAGAGAGAATGGTGATTGGTGCAGTGACATTATCTTCAGAAATACTCGTTTTTGTAGCAGTAACAACAAGATTATCAAGATCTTCTATGTTTTCTGATAATAATGGGACAGTGAATGTTGTAATGAAAAGCAGTGAAAGAAAAGTGCTTCTTTTTATAAGCTTGAACATAATTATTCCTCACAATGAATGTATATATGTAGGAAAACGTCAAACTTAATGAACGCACCCACCCGTACTATATTTATTTTATGTTAAGTAGGTCTCCGGGCTAACAAGCAGTTTCCTGAGCAATAAACCTTCCCATCTTTTGACAGTGGCTTGAATAGACTACTATTCAGTTATTGCCTTTAACTTGATTACCGTTGCGGGGGCAGCGTTGGAATATTTTATTTCACCAACTTCCCAATCAGTTTTACTGAAACTTAACATATTTATTAAACCCTAAAACTACTAACTTGTAAACTTAGGGTTGGAGCCTTTTTTTTCTCCAATCTTGCGTTGTAATGTATTGATCATTTTTGAATGATAAATTTCTTTGAAACAGTATACGATCATGAAATCGATCATGTTGATTAAGCCAAATTTCTAGCTGATGGATCCAGATTCTATAGCCACCCCAGAATGGCGGCCTGGGTAATTTTTTATCATTGGCACTAATTTGGTTTTGCTTGATACTAAATTTTTTTAATACAGCATCGAATTGTTTATTAAGCTCTTCTCTATCGCTAATACATTTGCTTTGATCACTGGCCCAAGCAGAAACTTGACTGCCTAGCGAACGTGAGTAGAAGTAATCATCACTTTCATTTTTAGGAGATTTTATAGCGTACCCTTTAAATCGTACTTGATATCCATAATTATCCCAATGAAATACACCGCTGCATTCAGACTGAAAATCAAGTTCACTAGCTTTATTAGAATTATAATTGGTATAAAAAACAATATAGCCATCTGTGATATTAATTTCTTTACACAATACCATGCGAACATTTGAGACTCCTTCCTGGTCTGTTGTAGCAATAGAAAAACAATTAGGGTTGGGTTGTTTTTTGTCATCACTTACCTCCTTAATCCAATTTTTTAAGACTTCCATAGGATTTAGGATATCTGCTTGATTTAGCTCTATGTTCATATAATACGATACAAGATTTGTTATAATTTAAACTCTGATGCAATGATAGCAATCAGAAATAAAAAGAAGAAAAATAATTGTATAAATTAAAGAGAGATTCAATTGAACAGTCATGAGTGATTTAAAGAAACTAAGATCAAAGCTTTCAGAAATTGATTTAAAAATTATTGATCTAATACATCAAAGGCAATCTTTATCTCAAGATATTGGAGCTTTAAAAAGTACAAAAGGTAAGCCAACAAGAGACTACAAAAGGGAAAAAGAAGTTATAGAATTAGCAAAAGAACATGCGAGTAAGCTTCATATAGAATCTGAAATGGTTGTTGATTTGATGCAACTACTGATAAAAAGTTCCCTCAAGACACAGGAAAAAGCTAGGGTAAAACAAGAAGGACAAGGATCAGGTCAAAGAGTTTTAGTTATTGGCGGATGCGGAAGAATGGGAAACTGGTTTGTCGAGTTCTTAACATCACAAGGTTATACAGTTGAAATAGCAGATCCTAGTCAAGCAAGAACCAGTCATCATTACTACAAAGATTGGAAAGATACAGATGACCACTACGACATGACTGTAATAGCAGCTCCTTTAAGAGAGTCAATCACGATTTTGAATGACATGTTGGAAACTGGAAGAAAAGGCATCGTCTTTGATATTGGTTCCTTGAAGTCCCCTATTAAAGACTTACTAAAAAGAATGGCAGCAAAAGGAATGCATGTTGCATCTATTCATCCCATGTTTGGCCCTGATGCTGACTTACTGACAGGCAAGCATATTATATTTATGAACATAGACTCAAACAAAACATTATCAATAGTAAGGCAACTATTTGAATCAACTACTGCCCAATTAATAGAAATGTCTATTGATAATCATGATTTTGCTATTTCATATGTACTAGGGTTGTCACATACTCTCAATATAGCCTTTGCAAAGGTATTAGCTAATAGTGGAGAAAATAAAGATTTACTCTCTGAGTTATCAAGCACAACCTTTAAAGATCAATTGAGTGTTGCTAAAAGAGTCACAGATGAGAATCCACATCTATATTATGAAATTCAATATATGAATGAGCATAGCTCTAAAATGATCAGGGAATTAAGTACTGTGATACAAAATATTTCACACTACATTGAGCAGGGAGATGAAGATTCGTTTGTAGAAATGATGGAAGATGGCAAATCATATTTCTCTGTAAAGTAAAATTAATTACAAGGTAAAAATAATGGCAGATTTAATCTATGATGATGGCTACAGAGCTAATGTTGGTATCATTATATCGAATCAAAATAATAATTTATTTTTTGCAAAAAGACGCTATCAGTCAGGTTGGCAATTTCCACAAGGTGGAATCAATGTTGGAGAAACTCCCATCCAAGCCATGTATAGAGAATTGAATGAAGAAACTGGATTGTATAAAAAAAATACAAAATTTATTAAGGAATCAGATCACTGGTATCAGTATCAGATCCCACACAAAAGTATTAGAAAAGCTAAAGATGGGATAAAAGTTATAGGGCAGAGACAGAAATGGTATCTGCTTCAGTTTACCGATGATGAAGAAGCCATTGACTTGAATCATCATAATGAACAAGAATTTGACTCTTGGAAATGGGCAACGCCTGATATTGTTATTAAGCAAGTTATTGGATTTAAAAAAGAGGTCTATAGGAAAGTCTTAGAAGAATTTAAACCTTTTATTGAAAAATAGAATTGTACTATAATGATGCGAACAAATTATAAATTATAAATTATGGAACAAGAGGCGTTAATTTTTACTGATGCAGCAGCTATGAAAGTTGGCTCACTTCTCTCTGAAGAAGACAATACAAAAATGAACTTAAGAGTCTATGTGACAGGAGGAGGGTGTGCTGGTTTTCAGTATGGTTTTTCATTCGATGAAAATAAAGATGAGGGAGATACTGAAGTCACTAAAAGAGGGGTTAATTTAATTGTGGATCCAATGAGTATTCAATATTTAATGGGAGCAGAAATTGACTTTCAGGAAGATCTTCAAGGAGCTCGATTTGTCATTAAAAATCCAAATGCAACTACAACCTGTAGTTGTGGTTCATCATTTTCCTGATCTTTTAATCTCTGAATTAATTTTTTTTGGTGGTAGAAATATACCTCCGAGCATAATAGGAGCATCGGAGCCAGTCACAAGTCTTAGGTCAGAATAGACTGTATCAATTCTTTTTTTTGACAAGTAGGCAAAGCCGGCAGCTTCAACCCATTTAGAGTCAATGCCCCAGTCAGTGGTAAGATATAT
>JABHDX010000106.1 GCA_018672815.1 Gammaproteobacteria bacterium
CGATATACTTAGAGCAATATTACTGGAGTCTTCATCCATGGTTACTGTTGTTGTTCCAGCAACTATAGGGACAGAATTAGGATTGGGAGCTGAAGTTGAAAGTTGGCCTCCGCCTCCTCCACCACAGGCTGATAAAGTTAAAGAAGCAAGAGCTGGGAAGGTAAGATTTAGACTTTTCTCTTTTTTTATCTTTAAGTTTTTGCTAATCATTATATAAATACTCTTACTTTGAAATTATCATTGAAGTAATGTCAAAGCAATGAATTCTATAATTATATTTATTTAAAACTATTAAAAAGAAACATTTTATTATTAAAACGATTTACTATAAAGACTGTTTTATGAAAGTTTTAAATAAAAATATACTAATAATTGTTCTGTCTTTCATGGGACATTCTGTAAGTATTTTTTCAGAAGCTAATAATGATACTGAAATGAATCCACAGGAACAATACGAATTCTATGATTCTCTTATTAGCTCAATAAAAGATCATCCTATATATCTAGAAGCTCAGGCAAGTGTAGAACAAACAAAAGCTTCTCTAGATATTACTAGGTCAGCTAATAAACCACAGATAATATTCCAAGGCAATATTAGAAATAGTCTGTTGCAAAAATTTGAGAACCCACTTTCATCCTTAAGTGAAAGTACGAGAGATCAACATCGAACGGATGGAAGTATAATCATCCAACAATCATTATTTGATAGAACTATCATGGAGGAAATTGAGAAACAAGAATATATCTTCAAAGGAGATATTTTTGAAAAACAACAAAAAGTATCTGAGTTAACAAAGGAAATGGCTCTAGTCTGTCTAGACACAGCAGCCTATAAAATTATTAGTGACCTCATTGATATCTCGGTTCAAAGTCATTCTGAAATTCTTAATCGAATTAAAATGAGAGTAGATAGTGGTAGAGCAGCTCAGGCGGAAATGACTAAAGCAAAAGCTAGATTTGCTGAAGCGAGAGCAAAAAAAATTGCAATGGATTTAAAGTTAAAAAGCTCTAGAGCAACATTTATGCAATTGATGCCAAACACTAAGCCTTGTAAAAAATTTATAAACATTGATCAAAAAGATTTAATTATAAGAAAAACAATACTTGAAGATGAATTAGAAAATAATTTTAATCTTTTGAAAGCATCAGAAATAATAAAAGCGTCAGAAACTAACTTAGAACTTGCGAAATCTAGCTACAAACCTCGAATCAATTTTGAATTAAGAGGCGATCGTTATGATTTTACTGGCCCTAAAAACTATGATCTCTATGCCGGTATCAATGTTAATGTTGATATTTATAGTGGTGGAAAAAGATCAGCCATGGTCAGACTGGCTAAAGAAAAATTAAAGTCTGCAAGGTTAAAAAGAGAGATCTTTAAAAAGAGTTTAATGGCATCCAGTGAATCTAATTTTGTTGAAATAATTAATACTAAAAATCGATTAGATGTATTTAATAATGCATACGAATCTTATGGGGACAGCAGAGAAAAACTAAGATTACAATTCGAATCTTCAAATGTTTCTTTACTTGAACTACTCCAAGCAGAAAGAGATTATATTGAATCAGCTGAATTATTTATCCTTAATAAAAAAGGAGTCATCTCATCTCAAATCAATCAATTATTCTTAACCAGTAAAATTATGCAATATTTCGAAGAGAATATTCAAAACGATAATGGTGCTATAAATTGAATAATAAGCATTGGTTCAAAACTGCATTTAGTGCAAATAAAAATCTTTACTCAAAAGTAATTCTTGCATCAATAATGATTAATTTACTATCAGTAGCAAGCTCGATCTTCATAATGGTTGTTTATGATAGGGTTATACCTAATGCTGCTTATTCATCACTTTTTGCATTAACGATCGGTATGACTATAGTTGTCATTTTTGACTTTATTTTAAAGAATTTAAGATCATGGTTTATTGATTTGGCAGGACAAGATTTAGATCTTGGTGTTGGCGAGGATATTTATAATAGAATTCTTAATGCACCTATGGATAAACTCAATAGCTCAGTGGGTAGTTTAGCCAATACCTTTAAAGAATTTGATTCATTGAAAGAATTTTTTACATCAGCAACTATAGCATTAGTGGTTGATTTACCTTTTGTCTTCCTATTTATTCTAGTCATTTATTTAATATCAGGACCTCTTGCAATAATTCCATTAACAACCGTTCCTATCATATTAATTATTGGTATTGTAGTGCAGCCATTTATTGCTAAATATAGTGAATCTCTATCTCAAATGAATCAAAGCAAGTACAGTCTTATGGTTGAAAGCTTAGGTGCAATAGATGCAATTCAAACCAATGATAGTTCGCCTTTATTTATTGACCGTTATAGATCTAGTGTCAAAGAAGGAGCAAATTCATCGAGAAAATCAAAAGTTTTATCGCAGTTAGCAACCAACTCTGCTTCTAGTGCTCAGCTTATCAGCTTAGTTGGGATTATTTTTTATGGAACTTATTTAATTGACTCTGGAACTGTTTCGATGGGAGCAATGGTTGCAGCTGTATTATTATCATCAAGAGCATTAAGCCCAATGGCACAAGTAGCAAACCTATTTGGCAGACTCAATACTGCTAGAACTGCTTATAAAAAAATTGATCAGCTAATGCAGTCTATTAAAACTCAGAGCAAGGAAGATGATGGAATAATTATTCAAGAACTGGGTGACCTTGAATTGAGAAACCTCAGTTTTAGTTACTTTGATGCTAAAACTCAATCATTATCACAAATAAACTTAGTTATAAAAGAAGGCGAAAGAGTTGCCATCATGGGGAGAAACGGATCAGGAAAGACAACATTAATTAAACTTCTATCGGGCCTCTACATGCCCACGCAAGGAAGTTTAACTTACAATAAACTGCCCATTGAACAAATCAATA